>NZ_CP138990.1:3162661-3492701 GCF_044594915.1 Winogradskyella sp. R77965
ATGGTTTCGCCAACGACAAAATTCTTTATAACATTATCAGTCTTTTGCTTTACTGAATCTAAATTATGATGAACTAATAATTCATTATTGTGTTTTTGACCAATCATAGAAAAACGACTTTTATTAAAAACAATAAAAGCATCACCTTGAGCTTTATAAGAGTTATAAAATGATATGCTTTGAAAACAAAGCAGTCCAACCAAGCTTATCGCAACCCATTTAAAATTCTTGTGTTTGTGAACTTGAACCAATGCTACAATTATAAAATATGAACATACAACTTGAAGAATCGTAAACGGAATATCACGAAGCAGAAAGTCTTCAAATTGAGCAACCCAAGCAATAAAGGCATTTAAGCTATCTATAATAAAACTATAAGCTAATACTAATAAATCTGGCAAAGTATTCATTAGTGCTAAAACAATAACTAATAATCCTATACCAAGAATTAAACCTAAAAACGGAATAACAACAATATTAGAAATAAAAAATAAACTAGGAAACTGATGAAAATAAAATAAACTGATAGGGACAACACCGGCTTGAGCGGCTAATGTTACAGTAAAAATCTGCCAGAGTTTATCTGAAACCCAGTATTTTGGTTTCCAAAGTCTATATATAATAGGTTGAACACTTACTATACCTAAAACAGCCAAATAACTCATTTGAAAACCAACTTCAAACAAGAATGTCGGCTTAAAAAGTAAAATAACAAATGCGGAGATGATTAGAGTATTATAAATATTAGTTGGTCGTTTTAGATGCATCGCAACACTAATAATACTAAACATTGCAACTGCTCTGGTTACTGAAGGTGATAAACCAGCGATTACCGCAAAAGCCCACAGTATAATGACTAAAACAATTGGTCTAATATAATTACCATACTTTAAGCGGAGGAGCGGCTTAAATAAAAAATTGAGAATCAATAAAAGTATCCCAACATGAAGGCCAGAGACTGCTAAAATGTGAATTGTTCCAGAATTCACATAATTATTATATATTGTTTTATCAATGTTTTGTCGTTGACCAAGTAATAAAGCATTCATTATGCTAAGTGCATTGTCTTTAAAACCTGCTTCAATGAGTTTGATATTAATTTGGGTTCTTAATTGGTCAGCATAACCGTAAATAGTAGTTTTTGAGTTTGAAAGAAACAATAAATCGTCTTGCTTTAGGTATAACTGGTGATAAACCTGTTTCAATTCTAAATACTTACTGTAATCAAATTGATGAGGATTTAAAGGCTTTTGAATTATCTGTAGTTGTGAAGATGTAAATAATAAATCATCAACAGCTAATGGTTTTGATAAGCTGTCTTTCTTTATGTTGATTAATAACTGACCAGAAGCATTTTGATTATTAAAAGAGTTTACAGAAACAATATATTTATTATTGTAATTGTCTGGTTTTAAACGTTCTTTAATTTTAAAAGTTATAGAATTGAAATCTTCGGAATTAAGATTTGTGTAATGATGAAGTTGCAGTTTTTCATTCTGAATGTTGTAAGAAGACATTCCAATTCCAATCATACAGAGATAAGTCAACAATCCAAAAAATGGTAGCCTATCAATTTTAGTTTTTAAAAGAAGCCAATAAAGACCGATAAGTACAACTAAACCAATTGTTGAATATAAAATGATGTTGAAACTAATATTAACATAATGTGCTAATACAATTCCAATAACCAAACAAATGGTAAGTTTTATGATGGTGAAATTTAGTAACTTCATGAGTATGAGTTACTAATATAAGAAAAAGATTACAATACACGTCGCGCCTGTACAAAAGCAAAATACCAATACTTATCGGCTAAAGAGGATATCATAACTCCTTTGCTTGAAGAGGCATGGATAAATTCTACATTTCCGGTTCTTACATTGGTTACAATGCCAACATGGTTAACGTTTCGGTTGTTTTTTTTAGTTGCAAAAAACAGTAAATCACCAACATTAACTTCTTTAACATCTATCCAATCTCCTGTACTTTTTAGGCCAGAAGTTGTTCTTGGTAGACTGATATCATGTTCCTTAAAACTTGTATAGATTAAACCAGAGCAGTCCATACCACGTTTTGTGGTGCCACCATATTTATAACGTGTGCCTTCAAATTTTTTAGCAAACTTTACAATGGTTTCTGCTTCCTCAGTAGGTTCTGCAGTTGTGTTAACTTTTACGGTATGGCTTTGTTTTTCCTTATTGGTGTAGTTTTTTTTGGATTTGCAATTACTTACAATCAATAGTAGGAATAGAATAGGTAATATTCGCTTCATGTTATATAACAGCATTGTAAATTAATTCTGCAGCTTTATCACTTGCACCTCTGCCACCAAGTTTTTGTTCTAATTCGTAGTAATCTAAAAATAATTGCTCACGCTTTTTAGAATCTAAAATTGAGCTTAATTCTTTTTTTAAACGCTTTTTATTAAAATCTCCTTGAATCAATTCCGTAACCACTTCACGATCCATAATTAAATTTACCAAAGAAATAAACTTTAAAGTGATAATACGTTTAGCAATCTGATACGAAATAGCATTCGCTTTATAACAAACTACTTGTGGAATTTTAAACAACGCAGTTTCTAAAGTTGCTGTCCCAGAAGTCACTAAAGCAGCAGTAGATATACTTAATAAATCGTAAGTTTTATTAGCAATAAAATGAACATTATTTTGCTTTATAAAAGGTTTGTAAAAACTAAAAGCTTGACTCGGAGCACCAGCAATAACAAACTGATAATCTTTAAAGTCATTGACCAAACTCAACATTACACCAAGCATTTTAGTGATTTCTTGTTTTCGGCTTCCTGGAAGTAAAGCGATAATAGGTCTATCGCTTAAATTATGTTCTTTTTTAAAATTTGCTTCTTCTACTTGAGGTCTATTAGCAATAGCATCAATTAGTGGATGACCAACAAAATGAACATCATAATTATAGGTCTTGTAGAATTCCTTTTCAAACGGCAGAATGCAATACATGGCATCTATGTCGCGCTTTATTTTTTCAACTCTTCCAGCTCTAGATGCCCAAACTTGCGGAGAAATGTAATAATGTGTTTTATAGTTTCTCGCTTTTGCCCATTTTGCTATGCGAAGGTTAAACCCTGAATTATCAATAAAAATAATGACATCTGGTTGAAATTCTTCTATATCAGTTTTGCAAAATTTCATATGCTTAGCTATTTTTCTGAGGTTAAAAATAACTTCAACAAAACCCATAAATTGACGTTCTTTATAATGCATGATCAACTTACCACCAGCAGCTTGCATAAGATCTCCACCCCAAAATCTAATATCAGCTTGTTCGTCTTGTTTTAACAATGCTTTCATTAGGTTAGAACCATGTAAATCACCTGAAGCTTCACCAGCAATGATATAGTACTTCATTTATTTCAGAGTCTTTTTCAAATTCCAAGTATTCAAGTTTTGTATAGCATGATGAGCTGTCATATCAAATTGAACAGGAACAACAGATACATAACCATGTTCTAAAGCCCATTCATCAGTATCTTCTCCATTATCTAGATTTACAAACTTCCCAGCTAGCCAATAGTAATCGCGTCCCATTGGGTTGGTACGTTTATCAAATTTCTCCTCCCAATTTGCACGAGCTTGTCGGCATATTTTAATGCCTTTAATATCTTTTTCTTCGAGTTTGGGTAGATTAACGTTAAGCACAACACCTTCTGGAATGCCATGTTCAAGAGCATTTCTGGTAATCGTTTCAATAAAAGGTTTGCAATGCTCAAAATTAGCATTCCAATTATAATCCAGTAATGAAAATCCAAT
Organism: Winogradskyella sp. R77965; assembly: GCF_044594915.1. GTDB lineage: Bacteria > Bacteroidota > Bacteroidia > Flavobacteriales > Flavobacteriaceae > Winogradskyella. The sequence continues at coordinate 3,166,447 of NZ_CP138990.1, forward strand.
GGCAGGTATTCCCTCAATTCCAGCTTCCAATGCCGCGCTCATAGTACCAGAATAAATGACATTTATTGAGGAGTTTGAGCCATGATTTATACCAGAGACACAGATGTCTGGTCGTCTATCTAAGATTTCTCTTACAGCTAATTTTACACAGTCCGCTGGTGTGCCAGAACAACTATATTCGGATTGATTTCCGTCAATTACTACTTTTTCTACATGTAAAGTTGAGTCAATTGTTATTGCATGTCCCATACCACTTTGTGGGCTATCTGGTGCCACAACAACCACGTCTCCAATAGTATTCATAACGGAAATTAAGGTTCTAATTCCCGGAGCAGTAATACCATCGTCATTGGTAACTAAAATTAATGGACGTTTATACATCTAATAAAAATTATACATAATGTGGTAAAAATACTAAAAAAGCTTGCGTTTCATCGATTATATGACCTTTAACAAAAAATTAGTGCCTCTATTTTTTATGGCACGGTTTTTTCTTCTATTTTAGTGCAATATTCATGGCCTACTTAGTACAATTTAAAAAAAGAAAAAAATGAAGGGGAATTATAAATTTTTACTACTTGCATTGTTAATAGCATTTGCCTCATGTAGTTTTACAAGTAAAAAGTTTGATAATCCAGATAAGGATAAACTATTAATTCAGTTGATCACCTATCTTTTAGATCAAGGACATTTTGATCCACAAGATATAAATGACGATTTTTCGGCTAATGTTTTTGAAGAGTATTTAAATAATTTAGATCCTTTTAAACGTTATTTTTATGCTTCAGATATCAAAGAATTCTCGGCTTATAAAAACCAATTAGACGACCAAATCAAAGGTTACGATGTGTCTTTCTTCAATTTCACACATGAGCGTTTATTACAACGTATAGCAGAATCAAAGAAGGTTTATACTAATATTTTAGAAAAACCATTCGACTTTTCTAAGGATGAAGAATATTCAGCAGATTATGAAAAGTTAGAATACGTCAATGATAAACGCGAAATGAAAGAACGTTGGAGACAACAACTTAAGTTTTCTACTATTGCGAACTATGATGACGCAATTGCACAGCGTGATTTAAATTTAGAATCTAATAACCTTCCTGAAAGTGTATTCACTTCTGAAAATGAAAAACCAAAATCTAAGGTTAAAAAATCTTTAAAAGCTATTGAAGCTGAAGCAAGAGAAGCAACAAAAAAATCACTTGATGAGCTTTATGATTATATAGATGACAGACGACGTACAGATTGGTTTTCGGTATATGTGAATGCTATTGTCGAAGAATTTGATCCTCATACTTTTTATTTCGCACCAGAAGACAAAGAGCGTTTTGATAGAGACATGTCTGGAAATTTCGAAGGCATTGGAGCACGTCTACAAAAGAAAATGGATGGTATCATGGTTAATGAAATTATCAGTGGAGGGCCAGCGTGGAGAGCCAATGAGTTGGAGGTTGGTGACCAAATATTAAAGGTAAGACAAGAAGATGAAAAAGAAGCTCTAAATGTTGTAGGCATGCGTTTAGATGATGCAATTAAATTTATAAAAGGACCAAAAGGAACAGTCGTTACATTAACATTAAAGAAAGTTGATGGTACTGTTGAGGATATATCTATTACTAGAGATATTGTAGAGTTGGAAGAGACTTATGCAAAATCATCTACTGTAGAAAAAGATGGAAAAACTTACGGTTTAATTAATCTACCAAAATTCTATATCAATTTTGAAGATTACAACAAGCGTAATGCTGCGTCTGATATTAAGCAAGAAATATTACGTCTTAAAAAACAAGGTGTAGAAGGACTTGTACTCGATTTAAGAAATAATGGAGGTGGATCTTTACAAACCGTCGTTGATATAGCAGGTTTGTTTATTGAAGAAGGACCTATTGTACAAGTTAAAACTACTGGAGAAGCGAAAGAAGTACTTAGAGATAAAGACAAATCTATTGTTTGGGACGGTCCATTGGTGATCTTAGTAAACGAATTATCTGCTTCTGCCTCAGAAATTTTAGCTGCTGCAATGCAAGATTACAAAAGAGGTATTGTTATTGGAAGTAAGCAAACTTACGGTAAAGGTACTGTTCAAACAGTATTTGACTTAAATCGTATGGTAAGAAATAATACTACTGGCGACATGGGAGCCTTGAAGTTTACTACGCAAAAGTTTTACAGAATTAATGGAGGTTCTACTCAGTTAGAAGGAGTTAAGAGTGATGTTGTTGTTCCAGATCGTTATAGCTATATTAACATTGGTGAAAAAGATCAAGAAAATCCGCTGCCTTGGGATAAAATTGATGCGGCAGATTATAGTGTATGGGAAAACTATTTCGACTACGATACTACAATAAGTAAGAGTAAGGAAAGAATGGCAGTTAACGAACAATTAAAACTTATTGATGCAAATGCAAAATGGGTAAAAAAAATAAGAGATAGAGAGTCTTATTCATTGAATTATAATGATTATAAGAAGGAAATGGAGTTAAATGAAGAGGAGGCTAAACGTTTCGAAAAGCTTTCTGAATATAAAACAGATCTGACTTTTAATTCTCTACCATATGAAATAAAGTTGATGGAACAAGATTCAGTTTTGCAAGAAAAACGAAGACGCTGGCATCTAGCTTTAGCTAAAGATGTATACATTGAAGAAGCTTTAAACGTGCTTAATGATTTAAAGATGACATATGCCATAAAAAATAAAGTAGCGAATTCGGTGAAGAACTAAAATTATAAATGGGAAACCAAAATAATTCACTTACAAGATTAGCGCTTCAAAAGTTTAAAAAAAACTTTTGGGGCGTTTTTAGTTTGGGAATTATTGCTTGCATCGGTTTAATCTCAATTTTTGCATATCTATTTGCACCAGATGCTTCGAAGAATGCTAATCAGATGCATTTACCTATTCATTCTAAGTCGCCTGGTTTTGAGGTGCAAATGCTTACTATTCCTTCTGGAATTGAATCTGATCAAAATTTCCTTTCTAAATTATTCTTTGGAAAAAACAACACTGATACCGAAATTCCAATTCAATCATACTCAGCAAACGATAATGCGCTTACTTATATAGAATATGCTTCCGATGGATTACAAGGCATGGAAAAGCAAATTAAATTAATCAGGTTTCCTGATAAAGATTATAAAAGTTATATCGACACAAGAAGTTTCATCTTTGGTACAGATAAATACGGAAGAGACTATTTAAGCCGTATTTTAATTGGCTCTCGTATCTCTTTTTTTATTGGTTTTGTCGCCGTTTTTATTTCTTTAGTTATTGGTTTATTAATGGGAAGTATAGCTGGTTATTATGGTGGCAAGATTGATGCTTTTATCATGTGGATTATTAATATTACGTGGTCAATCCCAACGTTGTTGTTAGTAATTGCTATTACTTTAGCTTTAGGTAAAGGCTTTTGGCAAGTCTTTATTGCTGTTGGTTTAACAATGTGGGTAGAGGTGGCCAGAGTCGTAAGAGGACAAATTATTAGTGCCAAAGAAATGCAATATGTAACTGCGGCAAAAGCATTGGGTTACAATGATTACAGAATTATTACTAAGCATATTTTGCCAAATATATTCGGGCCATTAATTGTAATTTCAGCTGCTAATTTTGCAGCAGCAATTTTAATTGAAAGTGGATTAAGCTTTTTAGGAATTGGAGCTCAACCGCCAATGGCAAGTTGGGGTGCAATGATAAAAGACCACTATAATTATATTATTTTAGGAAAGCCTTATTTAGCATTGATTCCTGGTCTTTGTATTATGCTTTTAGTAATGGCATTTATGTTAGTTGGTAATGCATTAAGAGATGCATTAGACGTTAAAACTTAATAAGCTTATTCAGCTCTAAGCTGCTCAATTTCTTCATTGGTATTTGCGATAAACTCTAAGAGCTCTTCTTTGCCAATGTGTTTAGAAGATGAAGTCACAAAATATAGAGGAAGCTCTTCCCAAGTCTTAAGTAATTCCTCACAATAGTCATTGACATGACGCTCAATAGCCAAAGGTTTTAATTTATCAGCTTTAGTAAATACAATACCAAAAGGTATACCGCTTTCACCTAAATATTGCATAAATTCTAAATCGATTGGCTGAGGTTTATGTCTAATATCAACTAATACAAATGCAGACACCAGCTGCTTGCGTTGCTCAAAATAATTGGTAATAAACTTCTGAAATTTCTTTTTTGATGTTTTCGAAACACGAGCATAGCCATAACCAGGTAAATCTACCAAATACCAGCTATCATTTATTACGAAGTGATTAATCAGTTGTGTCTTACCAGGTCTTCCGGAAGTCTTGGCTAGACTTTTTCTATCGGTAAGCATGTTTATCAAAGACGATTTACCGACATTACTTCTTCCGATAAATGCGTATTCTGGCAAGTTATTCTTGGGACATTTTGCCACTTCAGAATTACTAATAACAAATTCAGCTGATTTTATTTTCATCCTCAGTTCCTACAAAAGCAGGAATCTTTTTAAATTAAACTTTTAGATAAACTATATTTTTGTGTCTTCGAGGTTTTGTAAGAGTTAAACCTTTTAGAAGTCTCTTTTTTCTAACCAAGCATTCAAAATAGTATTAAACTCCTCTGGATGTTCCATCATTGCTGCATGCCCACATTTATCTATCCAATGTAATTCGGAATCTGGTAATAAATCATGAAATTCCTCTGCAACTTCTGGCGGAGTGACATTGTCATTTTTTCCCCAAATAATGCAAACTGGAGTTTTCATTTTTGGTAAATCCTTCGCCATATTGTGTCTAATGGCGCTTTTAGCAATGGCTAAAGTTTTAACAAGTTTATTTCTGTCGTTTACTGTTTCGTAAACTTCATCTACAATTTCTTTGGTAGCAACTGCAGGATCGTAAAAAACATCTTGTGCTTTTTTCTTTATGACTTCGTAATCGCTTCGTTTAGTATAGCCACCTCCCATCGCACTTTCGTAAAGTCCAGAACTTCCTGTTATTATAAGTGCTTTAACCTTTTCTGGATATAATTTTGTGTGGTATAACCCTATGTGACCTCCTAAAGAATTTCCTAGTAAAATGACCTTGTCCAAACCTTTGAATTCAATAAAATCTTTTAAATAATTCGCAAAGCTTTTTACGTTGGTTTTGAGCAAAGACATGGTGTATATTGGCAGCTCTGGTATAATTACTTTATAGCCGTTAGAACCGAAGTAATTTGTAACTGCATCAAAATTACTGAGTCCACCCATTAATCCATGCAACACAATAATTGGTGTACCTTCTCCGACTTCAATATATCTATAATCCTTTTCTTTTTTTAAAAGGTGTGCCATGTATGCGTTAGTGCTTAAGTGTTAAAAACAAATATAACTAAATCCTTTAGAATATAAATATAATGCTGAAAATATCAATTTTTTTCAAGTGGCTATAGTTTTAAACATTCTTCAAAAACTTACCACTTAAGCTTTTTCTTATTTATCCATGATTATAATTGAGTTTACTCTGTATTAAAATCATTCAAATTAAACTGTGAAATAAAACTTATTAACAAAAGTGGGATTATGTGGTAAAATGTGGTGATTTTTTCAATATATTTGAATCTTAATCGTTAAAGTGGGAAACCAAATCGTTTGAATTCATTCATAGGAACATACGAATGTAAAGCTGATGCCAAAGGGAGGCTTATGATTCCTGCTGTTTTAAAGAAACAGTTGGCTGCTGCATTGCAAGATGGTTTTGTATTGAAACGTGCCGTTTTTCAGCCATGTTTAGAACTGTATCCTATGTCTGAATGGAATTCAATGATGCAGAAAGTAAACAAGCTCAATCGCTTTAAGAAAAAGAATAATGATTTCATTAGACGTTTTACAGCTGGTGTTAAAATTGTTGAAGTTGATAGTGCTGGTCGTTTACTAATTCCAAAAGATCTTATAAGTTTTTCGGGTATTACAAAGCAAGTTGTGCTGGCTTCTGCAGTGAATATTATTGAAGTTTGGGATAAAGATAAATACGAAAAAGCTATTGACGATGCTGCTTCAGATTTCGCTGATTTGGCAGAAGAAGTAATGGGACAAGAGGATGACGAAAATGGAATATCATAATGCAGTTTTACTCAAAGAGACTGTTGATGGTTTAGATATAAAACCAGATGGTGTTTATGTTGATGTCACATTTGGTGGAGGTGGTCATAGTAGAGAAATCTTATCAAGATTAGGTACCAAAGGCAAGTTGTACGCTTTCGATCAAGATAAAGACGCATTAGCAAATACAATTGAAGATGATCGGTTTGTTCTCATTAATGAGAATTTTAGATATATAAAAAGGTTCTTAAGGTTTTATGGAGTTAAAGAGGTTGATGGGATTTTAGCTGATTTTGGAGTCTCGTCGCATCAATTTGATGTTGCGGAACGTGGTTTTTCGACGCGTTTTGAAGCAGATTTAGATATGAGAATGAACCAAGATAGTAAGCTTTCTGCTTTCGAAGTTGTGAACCAATATGACGAAGAGCAATTAAGAGCTGTGTTATTCCAATATGGCGAATTACGACAAGCACCTGCTATGGCAAGGGTAATAGTTGAAGAGCGAACAAAAGCTGAAATTAAAACTAGTGAACAACTGAAAAAGGTGTTAAAGCCTTTTTTACAGCATAAGAAAGAAAATAAGGTTTTGGCTCAAATCTATCAAGCAATTCGAATAGAAGTAAATCAAGAAATTGAAGCTTTAAAGGAATTGTTATTGCAAACGCCAGAACTATTAAAAGAAGATGGCAGATTAAGTTTTATATCCTACCACTCATTAGAAGATAGATTGGTAAAACGCTTTATAAGAAATGGTCTTTTTGAAGGAGAGCCAGAGCGCGATGTGTTTGGAAACTTTGAGGTGCCATTAAAAAAAGTTGGAAAATTGATAGTGCCATCGCATTCAGAAGTTAAAGTGAACAATAGAGCACGAAGCGCAAAGCTTCGAATCGCTAAAAAAGTATGAAGAAAAATATCTACAGCATATTACGTGGAAAGTTTCTAATCAGTGATGATTCGTTTAAAAATTGGCGCATCATCCTTTTTATTTCAGTCTTAGCGATAATAATGATTGCAAGTTCGCATAGTGCGGATCAAAAAGTATATGAGATTGCAAAACTGACTAATGAGGTTAAGGAATTGCGCTCAGCATTTGTAGATAAAAGAGGGAAGCTGATGCGACTTAAAAAAGAATCTTTTGTTGAGGCAGAAATGAAAAAAAAAGACATTGAGATTTCTTTAAATCCACCAACAAAAATAATAGTAAAATCACAACAAGAGTAAGGTTTGGCAACAACAGAAACAACCATATTAAACAGATTGTACTTTGTCGCAGGCTGCATGTTTGTATTTGCTTTGGCTGTGGTATTTAAGTTATGTAGTATTCAGTTTATTCAAGGTGACCAATACAGAGCACTTGCTGAGAAGCACACAACAAAAGATTTTCCAATACCAGCAAATCGTGGTAATGTGTATTCTGCTGATGGGAGTTTACTGGCCACTTCAATCCCAAAATATGATATTAGAATTGATGCTATTCAGCCAAAACAAGCTTTGTTCGATGAGCAACTGGGAGCTTTAGCGGACTCACTTCATGTTTTTAAAGGTAAACCTGCTTCTTATTATAAGGATGTTATTCGTAAAGCGAGAAAGAACAAAAACAGGTATTTCCTTTTAGCTCGAAATATCAGCTATTCGGACTATATAAGGATGAGAAACTTTCCACTATTAAATCTTGGTGCAATTAAAGGTGGTCTTATTGTAGAGCAGACAACAAGAAGAGAACATCCTATGGGTGAAATAGCTGCTCGTTCTATTGGCTATGAACGCATTGATGAGAACAACTACGCGACGAGAGTTGGTATCGATGGAGCCTTTGGAGAAAAATACCTACAAGGTGTTAATGGTAAGCGATTAAAGCAAAAAATTGGTAATGGGCAATGGAAACCAATAAAAGACTATGATCAAATAGAGCCTAAAGATGGTTATGATATTTATACAACAATAGATGTTAACATTCAAGATATAGCGCATCACTCATTGCTTGCTCAATTAGAAAAATATAAAGCAGATCATGGTTGTGTTGTGGTAATGGAAGTAAAGACAGGTGAGATTAAGGCAATTTCTAACCTAGGAAGAAATAAGAATGGTCATTATTATGAACGCCTAAATTATGCTGTGGGTGAAAGTCATGAACCAGGTTCAACATTTAAGTTAATGGCATTAACTGCAGCTTTGGAAGACAAAGTCATTGATACTAGTGACGTTGTAGATACAGAAAAAGGAATATTAAGCTTTTATGGTAATAAAGTTAAGGATTCTAAGGCTGGTGGATATGGTAAAATATCTGTTTCAGAAGCATTTGAGGTATCATCTAATACAGGAGTGGTAAAGGCTATTGATAATGCCTACAGAAATAAACCTAGCAAATTCATTGACAGACTCTATGTCATGAATCTCAATGATAGTCTAGACTTGCCGATAATTGGTGAGCCAAGTCCAATAATTCCTGATCCAAGAATTAAAAATGGCAGATGGAGTGGTATTGCATTGCAATGGATGGCTTATGGTTATGGTGTGTCCTTTACTCCATTACAAACTTTGGCATTCTATAATGCTATTGCTAATGATGGGGAAATGGTAAAGCCTCGATTTTTGAGAGAAGTTAAGGAATATGATAGAGTTGTAGTTCCATTTGAAAAGGAAGTTATAAACCCAAAAATATGTTCTAAACAAACGGTAAAAAAAGTACAGCAGTTATTAAAGAATGTTGTAGAGAAAAGCCATGGAACAGGTCATAAACTCTATTCTGAAAACTTTTCAATGGCCGGAAAAACTGGGACTTGTCAAAAAGATTATGTAGATAAAGATAAGCTCAATTACATATCATCGTTTGCAGGTTTCTTCCCAGCGGACAATCCTAAATATTCATGTATTGTGGTTATACACGAACCAGATAAAAGCGTTGGCTACTATGGCGCTGATGTTTCAGGTCCTGTGTTTAAAAGAATTGCTCAAAAAATTTATACTGATACGCCAATTATAGATGAAGTTAAGACGCTAAACTTTGATAATAATTTAGTCAATCAAGATTTCGAAAATTATTTCGAAAATGCTCGAAAATATAAAGAATTAATGCCAGGTGTTGTTGGTATGCCAGCTATGGATGCTATTGCATTATTAGAAAACCTTCAAGTTAATGTGAAGGTAAAACTTAATGGTAGTGGAATAATTAGGAAACAATCTGTAGAAAGACATCAAAAATTACAAGCTAACCAAACTATTGTTTTAGACGCATCATGATTGTACTTAAGGACATATTGTACAAGGTTACTATAAATGCTGTTGTTGGGAGTACAAGTATTACTGTCAATAAAATTGAATTTGATTCACGTCAAATCAAGGTAAATGATGTGTTTGTTGCTATTTCAGGTACAGTAACAGATGGTCATAATTACATAGAAAAGGCAATTAAGGATGGCGCGATTGCTATTGTTTGCGAAAGACTTCCAGAAAATCTTGAAGATGGTGTTACTTATATAGAAGTTGCAAACTCCAACCAAGCAATGGCATATATGGCTGCTAACTTTTATGAGCATCCATCAGAGAATCTAAAACTAGTTGGTGTTACTGGTACAAATGGTAAAACAACAGTTTCTAGTTTGTTATATCAACTTTTTAAGAAGGCTGGCTACAAAGTTGGTTTGCTTTCTACTGTAAAAATAATGGTAGATAACACCACTTACAAAGCCACACATACGACTCCAGATTCATTGACCATTAATAAGTATTTACAAATGATGAACGATGAAGGCGTTGAGTTCTGCTTTATGGAAGCGAGTTCTCATGGCATTCATCAAAGTAGAACTGAAGGGCTACATTTTACAGGCGGAATTTTTACAAACCTATCTCACGATCATCTAGATTATCACGAAACCTTTGCAGAATACAGAGATGTAAAGAAAACGTTTTTTGATCAGTTGCCAAAAGAGGCATTTGCATTGTCTAATATGGATGATAAAAATGGTTTGGTAATGCTTCAAAATACACAAGCCAAAAAATATACATATGCTTTAAAGAATTATGCGGATTATAGAGCGCAGATTCTAGAAAATGAGTTTAGTGGTTTATTGCTGAAGCTGAATGAAAGTGAATTATGGACAAGATTAATAGGAAGCTTTAACGCATATAATATTCTGGCAATTTACGGAACAGCAGAATTATTAGGCTTAGATAAAGTTGAAATTTTAAGACTAATAAGTGAGCTCGAAAATGTGTCAGGGCGTTTTCAATATTTTATTTCAGAAGAAAAAATCACTGCAATTGTTGATTATGCGCATACACCAGATGCATTAAAAAATGTTTTAGAAACCATCAATAGCATTCGTACTAAAAATGAAGAATTAATAACAGTAGTAGGCTGTGGTGGAGATAGAGATAAAACCAAACGACCAAAAATGGCGCATATCGCATCTGCTTTAAGTACTAAGGTGATTTTTACGAGCGATAATCCAAGAAGCGAAGTTCCTGAAACCATAATAGAGGATATGGAAAAGGGAGTGGAACCTCAGAATTATAAAAAAACATTATCAATTACAGATAGAAAACAAGCGATTAAAACAGCTTGTCAGATGGCAGACGCAAAGGATATCATTTTAATAGCAGGGAAAGGCCATGAGAACTACCAAGAAATTAAAGGAGAACGCTTTGATTTTGATGATTATAAAACGGTTCAGGAATTTTTAAAACAATTACAAAAGTAATATGCTGTATTACCTATTCGAATATTTAGAACAACAATTCCAGTTACCTGGAGCATCACTTTTTGGGTTTTTAACCTTTAGAGCAGCTATGGCTATAATTTTATCATTGTTGATCTCTACAATTTATGGTAAACGCATAATAAGATTTTTACAGAGACAACAAGTTGGTGAGACCATTCGAGATTTAGGATTAGAAGGACAAGTTGAAAAAGCTGGTACACCAACAATGGGTGGAATCATCATTATTTTGGCAACATTAATTCCTGTATTATTGCTTTCTAAGCTCGAAAACATCTATATCATACTTCTCATTGTAACTACACTTTGGATGGGAACGATTGGGTTTATTGATGATTACATTAAAAAATTCAAAAACGATAAAGAAGGACTGAAAGGGAAGTTCAAAGTCCTTGGTCAAGTCGGTTTAGGATTAATAGTTGGGTTGACCTTGTATTTTCATGAAGATGTTACTATAAAAGAAGAATTGCCTATTGCCGAGCAACGTGTATTATTGGAGGAAAATCCGAATATTCCTGAAGCCCAGCTTTTCGATGTAGCCACTAAGTCCACAAAAACAACTATTCCTTTTGTAAAAAATAATGAGTTTGATTATTCAGACTTAATCACTTGGATCAATCCAGATTTAGAGAAATACGCTTGGATAATTTTCATTTTAGTATCAATAATAATTGTAACAGCCGTTTCTAACGGAGCCAATCTCACGGATGGTATTGACGGTTTAGCAGCAGGTACTTCGGCAATTGTCGTATTGACCTTAGGGATCTTTGCTTGGGTTTCGGGTAATATCATATTCTCAAAATATCTGGATATTATGTATATCCCTCAAGTAGAAGAAATCACTATTTATATCGCGGCGTTTGTGGGTGCATTAGTTGGTTTTCTATGGTATAATGCCTATCCAGCACAAGTTTTTATGGGTGATACAGGAAGCTTAACAATTGGTGGAATTATAGCTGTAATTGCCATTGCCGTGAGGAAAGAGTGGTTAATACCAATTCTTTGTGGCATTTTCTTAGCAGAGAATTTATCAGTAATGCTGCAAGTCAGCTATTTCAAATACACACGGAAAAAATATGGCGAAGGCAGGCGCATATTTAAGATGTCTCCATTACACCATCATTATCAAAAATCAGGATATCACGAAAGTAAAATTGTAACACGCTTTTGGATTGTTGGAATTCTACTAGCAATAATAACAATTGTCACCTTGAAGATACGATAATGAAACGGTTAGTAATTCTTGGAGGAGGAGAAAGTGGAGTTGGGACAGCGCTTTTAGGAAAGGAAAAAGGATACGAAGTTTTCGTTTCCGATAAGGGAAAAATTAAAGAAAAATATAAAAACGTTCTTTTAAATAATGAGATTGAATTTGAAGATGGACAACATACAGAATCAAAAATTCTGAATGCACACATTGTCATGAAAAGTCCTGGAATTCCAGATAAAGTGGATTTGGTAATACAAATCCGTAATGCTGGAATTAAAGTGGTTTCTGAAATTGAATTTGCTTCAAAATTTACTAATGCAACTTTAGTAGCAATTACAGGAAGCAATGGTAAAACAACAACCGCAACGCTGACACACCACTTGTTAAAACAAGATTTAGATGTGGGTTTGGCAGGCAATATTGGAGATAGTTTTGCTAGGCAAATTTTAGATAAAAACTACGAAAACTACGTGTTAGAGATTAGCAGTTTTCAGTTAGATGATATTATAGATTTCAAACCGAAGATCGCGATTTTAACCAATATCACACCAGATCATTTAGATCGCTACGATTATAAGTTTGAAAATTATATCGCTTCAAAATTTAGAATTGTAGAAAACCAAACAGATGAGGATTATTTCATCTACGATAGTGATGAGGAAGTTATAGAAGAATGGCTGCAAAACCATTCGATTCAATCCAAAAAATTACCCTTCTCGTTAACGAATGTCATTGAAGAAGGTGCGTATTACGAAAACAACAAGATAATAATAACAATCGATAATAATCAAATAATTATGCCAACAAAAAACTTAGCTTTAGAAGGAAAACACAACATTAAGAATGCAATGGCAGCTTCTACTGTTGCGCATATACTTAAAATTAGAAAGCAAACAATACGTGAAAGCTTAGAAAACTTTCAAGGTGTTGAACATCGTTTAGAACATGTGCTTAAAATCAACAAAGTCCAGTACATAAACGACTCTAAAGCAACTAATGTAAATGCCACTTATTTCGCATTAGAAAGTATGGATGCACCAACTGTTTGGATTGTTGGAGGAGTGGATAAAGGAAATGACTACAAAGAATTATTTCCATTTGTAAACGAAAAAGTTAAGGCTATTATCTGTCTTGGTGTTGATAATACAAAGCTGTTTGAAGCCTTTGGGAATATGGTAGATGTTATAATTGAAACAGAGTATATGAGTGAAGCCGTAAAAATTGCATACAAAGTTGCAGATGCAGGGGAAAATGTGTTGTTGTCACCAGCTTGTGCTAGTTTCGATTTATTCGAAAACTATGAGGATAGAGGCCGTCAGTTTAAAAATGCTGTTAGAAATTTATAGAATACTGTCATTCCTGCAAAGGCAGGAATCCACATCAAATTTGTAATTAAATAGATTCCTGCCTTAGCAGGAATGACCAAAGGAAGCATGAAAAATATATTCGCACAAATAAAAGGGGATAGAGCCATTTGGGCTATAGCCACATTATTGGCTATATTTTCCTTTTTACCAGTGTATAGTGCTGCTAGTAATTTAGCGGTTAGTTCAAGTAATACATTTTCTTTCTTTGTAAAGCATTTTATGCATTTGGCACTTGGGTTCGCAATTATGTATGGGATTCATAAAGTGCCCTATAAATATTTCCGAGGTTTATCAATGGTAATGATTCCAATAGTGTTTGTTCTATTATTAGTAACCCTGCTACAGGGAACTACTATCGATGGCGCAAATGCAAGTCGCTGGATTCAGATTCCGATTGTAAATATGTCATTTCAAACCTCAACATTAGCAGCTGTTGTTTTAATGGTGTATGTAGCGCGCTATCTTTCAAAAATAAAGGATAAAGAAGTTGGTTTTAAGGAAACTATTTTGCCACTTTGGGGACCAGTATTTCTAATTTTATTACTAATTCTTCCTGCTAATTTTTCTACAACTGCTATCATTTTTTCAATGATAATGATGTTAACTTTTATAGGTGGTTATCCGATAAAGTACCTTCTAATCATTCTAGGTACAGGTTTAGCTGCATTAACTCTATTTATTTTAATAGCAAAAGCATTTCCAGATGCCATGCCTAATCGGGTTGATACTTGGATTAGCAGAATAGAGAATTTTGCGAACGGAGAGGATACTGAAGCAGATTACCAAATTGAAAAAGCAAAAATTGCTATTGCTACAGGTATGTCTCCACTTGGTCCTGGAAAAAGTGTGCAAAAAAACTTTTTGCCACAATCGTCCTCAGATTTTATTTTCGCTATTATCATTGAGGAATATGGTCTATTTGGAGGTGTATTTTTATTGATATTATACTCATGGTTATTGTTTAGAATTGTTATAGTATCTCAAAAATCAGATACCATATTCGGAAAGTTATTGGTCCTTGGAGTTGGATTGCCTATTGTATTTCAAGCTCTAATTAATATGGCAGTTGCTGTAGAATTGTTTCCTGTAACTGGTCAGACCTTACCATTGATAAGTAGTGGCGGAACTTCAATATGGATGACTTGCCTCGCAATAGGAATTATCCTAAGCGTAAGTGCTAAACGCGAAGAGCTAAAAGGAAAAGAAGAATTAGAAGAAAATCCATTAGACATTTTAAGCGAAACAATTTAATGAGCAATTATAAATTCATATTATCAGGTGGTGGAACAGGAGGACATATTTATCCTGCGGTTGCTATTGCGGACGAATTAAAGATTCGGTATCCTGATGCTGAATTTTTATTTGTTGGTGCTTCAGATCGTATGGAAATGGATAAGGTACCGCAAGCTGGTTATAAAATAGAAGGCTTATGGATTTCTGGAATTCAAAGAAAGTTGACCATAAAAAATATGGCTTTCCCATTTAAGTTAATGTCAAGTTTATTACGTTCAAGAAAAATCATAAAATCTTTCAAGCCAGATGTTGTAATTGGTACAGGTGGCTTTGCTAGTGGACCATTATTACAAGTAGCAACATCAAAGAAAATTCCGAGTTTAATCCAAGAACAAAATTCATACCCTGGAATTACAAATAAGTTGCTTGGTAAAAAAGTAAATACTATTTGTGTGGCCTATGAAGGCTTAGAAAAATTCTTTCCTAAGGAAAAAATAAAGTTAACAGGAAATCCGATTCGAAAAGACTTATTAGAAGTTAAAAGTAAACAGATTGAAGGTAAAGATGCTTTCAAGTTAATTCATAGCAAGCATACTCTTTTAGTGTTAGGAGGAAGTTTAGGAGCGAGACGAATCAATCAGCTCATCGAAGCAAATCTTGAAACTTTTAAAGCTCAAAATGTTCAAGTGATTTGGCAATGCGGAAAACTCTATTATAATCAGTATAAAGGTTATAATGAAATAGATAATGTTCAGGTACATGCATTTCTAAACACCATGGATTTAGCTTATGCGGCAGCTGATGTTATCATTTCTAGAGCTGGAGCAATTTCAGTTTCAGAATTGTGTATCGTTGGAAAACCGGTGATATTCATTCCATCACCTAATGTTGCCGAAGATCATCAAACCAAGAACGCAAAAGCGGTTGCAGATAAAAATGCAGCGATTTTGATTAGAGAAAAGGATTTAGATTCAGATTTTGAGAATCAGTTTTCTGAACTAATTTCGAATGAAGACAATAGAAAACAACTCAGTAAAAGTATTAGAGCCTTAGCCCTAGTCAACGCAACTAATGATATTGTGGATGAAGTTGAGAAATTATTAAAAAAGTAAATGGATTTAAAAGCTATAAATAACGTCTATTTTATCGGTATTGGTGGTATCGGTATGAGTGCGCTTGCACGTTATTTTGTAGCAAATGGAAAACAGGTTGCAGGCTATGACAAGACAGCAACGGATATTACAAAAGGATTACAAGAGTTAGAGGTATATATTCACTTTAATGATAATATTATAGAAGTTGATCCCAAGTATTTAAATAAAGAAGATACTTTGGTGGTTTACACACCGGCAATTCCTAGTTCACATTCAGAGTTAAGCTATTTTAAGACTCATAATTTTAAGGTTTTAAAGCGTGCTACTGTTTTAGGTGAAATTACAAAACAAACAACCTGTCTTGCTGTTGCTGGTACACATGGTAAAACTACAACGACAAGCATATTAGGACATTTGCTAAACGAATGTGATGTTCCTGTTACCGCATTTTTAGGAGGAATTAGTGAAAATTACAATTCTAATTTAATTATAAACGGAACTGAAGTGACTGTTGTTGAGGCTGATGAGTTTGACCGCTCATTTTTAACCTTGTCACCAGATTTAGCCTGTGTCACTTCAATGGATGCAGATCATCTAGATATTTACGGTGATGCTTCAGAGCTTGTAAAATCATTCAAAGACTTTTCGGAGTGTATTAAGCCAAACGGAAAGCTATTTGTTAGAAATGGGTTGCCTTTGGAAGGTATTACTTATGGCGTTGAAGATGATTCAGCCTATTGTGCTCAAAATGTAAAAATAGAAAATGGAAGTTATGTGTTTGATGTAAAGACACCTAGCGGATTATACAAAGATTTTAAATTTAACCTACCTGGAAGACATAATTTGTCGAATGCAATAATAGCCTTGGCGATGGCTGTAGAATTCGGTTGCCCTAACAACCAGCTCGCCAAGGGATTGGCATCTTATAAAGGCGTAAAACGCAGATTCACTTATCACATTAAAACGGATAATTTTGTTTTTATAGATGATTATGCACATCATCCGGAAGAAATTAAAGCTGTATATCAAGCAGTTACAGAAATGTATCCTAGCAAAAAGGTTTTAGCCATATTTCAACCACATTTATATAGCAGAACAAGAGATTTTATAGATGGTTTTGCAGATAGTCTTTCAAAATTTGATGAAATAATACTATTAGATATTTATCCAGCAAGAGAATTGCCTATAGATGGAGTTACATCCGAATGGTTGCTAAATAAAATTAAAAACTTGAATAAAAAATTAGTTCAAAAATCAGAATTAATAAATGAAATAAAAAAATCTGATGCGCATGTGGTATTAACCATAGGTGCTGGAGATATTGGAGAAGAGGTGAAACAAATAAAAGAAGCTTTGAGCGTTGCGAATTAATTATAACTACATAAAAATCATTGTATTACTACTAGTAGTGGGAGGTTTATTCGCGTTTTCAAACCATAGAAATGAAGTACGAAAAATAGCTGAACCAAGTATAAAATTCTTAGGTGAAAACAAATTATTTATTACGGAGGCGACTGTTAGTAAATTGTTAATACAAAATCAACGACCCGTTACGGAGCAGCCTAAAGAAATTATAGATTTGAATGAATTAGAAATTGCCCTAAATTCTAATCCAATGATTAAGGAAGCTGAGGTGTTTATGTCAGTAAACGGTGAGCTTTCCGCAGAGATTGAACAAAAAAGACCTATTGCAAGAGTCAACGCAAATGCATCATATTATATAGATGATGAAGGTTCGTTTATGCCTTTGTCATCTAATTACGCTGCAAGAGTTCCGCTCGTTACAGGTAATATTAAGAAAAATGCTTTAGAAATCGTTTTTCAATTTGCAAAAGCTGTTGATGAAGATGAATTTTTAAAAAAACATATCATTGAGATTCGTCAGAACGATGATAAAACGATTGATTTCAAAATAAGAAAAAGTGATTTTTTAGTTCATTTAGGAACTTTAAATAAACTCGAAAAGAAGATAAACAATTTTAAGGCCTTTTATCAGAAAGGTTTGAAAGATAAAATTTTAGATAATTACAAAGTAGTAAATCTGAAATTTGACAAACAAGTTATATGCACCAAAAAGTAAACTATGGACAAGCATAACATTTCGGTAGGTTTAGATATAGGAACCACAAAAATTGTGGCCATGATTGGTCGCAGAAACGAGTACGATAAAGTTGAAATTCTTGGTGTAGGTAAATCCAAAAGTATGGGTGTGCATAGAGGAGTGGTTAATAATATCACCCAAACAATTCAGTCTATTCAACAAGCTGTACAAGAGGCTGAAGCTGCAGCCTCAGAAAAAATAGAAGATGTTACTGTTGGTATAGCTGGTCAGCATATTCGCAGTTTGCAACATAGTGATTATATCACAAGAGCTAATTCTGACATGGTTATTGATGAAGCGGATATTGATCGCCTTATTAACCAAGTACATAAGCTGGTAATGCTGCCTGGTGAAGAAATTATACATGTTTTACCGCAAGAGTTTAAGATTGATGGACAGGCAGAAATTAAAGAACCAATCGGAATGTACGGAGGGCGTCTTGAAGCTAATTTTCATGTTGTAGTAGGACAAGTATCATCTATTAGAAATATTGGAAGATGTATAAAAAGCGCTGGATTACAATTAGAAGGCATAACATTAGAACCTCTAGCTTCTGCGAATGCTGTTTTGAGCCAAGAAGAAAAGGAAGCTGGTGTAGCTCTAATTGATATAGGAGGTGGAACAACTGATTTAGCAGTTTTTAAAGACGGAATTATTCGTCATACAGCAGTTATTCCTTTTGGAGGAAACGTTATTACAGAAGACATAAAAGAAGGATGCTCAATTATAGAAAAGCAAGCTGAGCTTTTGAAAATGAAATTCGGTTCTGCATGGCCAGGTGAGAACAAAGACAATGAGATTGTCTCAATTCCAGGGTTACGAGGAAGAGAACCAAAAGAAATTACGTTAAAGAATTTGTCTAAAATCATTCATGCCAGAGTTGTTGAAATAATAGAGCAAGTTTATGTTGAAATAAAAAATTACGGACACGAAGAGCAAAAGAAAAAACTTATTGCAGGTATTGTATTAACAGGTGGTGGAAGTCAATTAAAGCATTTAAAGCAATTGGTAGAATACATAACTGGTATGGATACCAGAATAGGTTATCCAAATGAACACATTGCTGGTGACAGTGATGATGATATTGCAAGTCCATTATTTGCCACGGCAGTTGGTTTAGTTATGGATGGCCTAAAGCGTCAAGAAAGAAATAAAGCCGAAGAAATTGATGAACTAATAATTGAAAATGAAGCAGAGCAATCAATGGAGGCACAGCAAGATATTTTTGTAGAAGAGCCAATAAAGGAGCGTCGTTCGTTTTTAGACAAGCTCACAGAGCGTGTGAAAGAGTTTTTGGATAACGCAGAGTAGGACTGAATTTTAATGAAGAGCTAGCGCTGAAGCGAGTGGCATTGTAGAATAAAATTTGATGGTTTTATAATCATCATGTATAGATAGGATAAAGTAAAGTTTAAAATATAAAATCCCATAATCACAATTAATATGAGTAAGAGCAACGAATTTGGAAACATATCATTTGATTTGCCAAAACACCAATCTAATGTCATAAAAGTTATTGGTGTTGGAGGAGGTGGAAGCAACGCAATAAATCACATGTTTCAACAAGGTATCAAAGGTGTTGATTTTGTGATATGTAACACTGATGCGCAAGCACTTCAAAATAGTGGTGTTCCAAACAAAATTCAATTAGGTGTAAACTTAACCGAAGGTTTAGGTGCTGGAGCAAATCCAGATGTTGGTGAAGAGGCTGCTGTAGAAAGTTTAGAAGATATTCGTAGAATGTTAGATACCAATACCAAAATGGTGTTTATCACTGCAGGTATGGGTGGAGGTACCGGAACTGGTGCAGCTCCGATCATCGCAAAAATGGCAAAAGAATTAGATATCCTAACTGTTGGAATCGTTACTATGCCTTTTCAATTTGAAGGAAAAATGCGTAATGAACAAGCACAGCGAGGTATAGAAAAGTTAAGATCACATGTAGATTCTTTGGTTGTGATAAACAATAATAAACTTCGTGAAGTTTATGGTAACCTTGGTTTTAAAGCAGGTTTTTCAAAAGCAGATGAAGTCTTATCTACAGCATCTAGAGGTATTGCAGAGGTAATTACACATCACTATACACAAAATATTGATTTACGTGATGCTAAAACCGTATTAAGTAACAGTGGAACAGCTATTATGGGATCAGCCGAGGCTTCTGGACAAACCAGAGCACAAGAAGCTATTATGAAAGCATTGGATTCACCATTACTTAACGATAATAAAATTACAGGTGCTAAAAACGTATTGTTGCTTATCGTTTCTGGTTCTCAGGAAATTACCATTGACGAAATCGGTGAAATCAATGATCATATTCAGAATGAAGCAGGTCATGGAGCCAATATAATTATGGGTGTTGGTGAAGATGAATCTTTACAAGAGTCAATTTCTGTTACCATTATTGCTACGGGATTTGATATCGATCAGCAGAATGAAATTTCTAATACTGAAACTAAAAAAGTAATTCATGCATTAGAGGAAACAGTTGAAACAGAAATAAGTACCCAAGAAAAAGAGCCAGCAATTATAACTCCAGATATTGTTTTAGAAGAGGATAAGGAGACTCCTATTGTTCGTCATACTTTACTTGAAGATGAAGACGAGGTTAACTATCGAGATGATGACAAAATTGAAATGACTTTAGCAATGGATTTAGTTCCAACAAATGAGATTCTACTTAATATGAATGTCGTTTATGATGAAGTTTTAGATTCTAAACCACAGGTTGAAGCTCAGCCAGAAGAATTCATTATAACTCCAATAGAAAATAAAGCTGAAAGTATTGAAGTAGAAAATGAAGAAGAACAAATAACGTTAACATTCGATTTACCATTATCCAGCAAAGAATCGGAGGAAGTTGAAGAACCAGATGCTAGTGAAGAAAAAATGTTCTTTAGTTTAGATGAAGATGTAAAAGATCTAAATGTAAATGAGCCTGTTGAAATCATTTCGGTAACAGAAGTAAATGAAGATGTTGAAAAGCGTTATGCTTTAGATGATTTTGAAACTTTTGAATCATCAATGAATACAAAAACGAACAGAGCAGAAGTAAAAGAGGAAATAGTTTTTGAAAAGAAAATAGTATCTGTTGATGAAACTGAAGAAATTGTTAAGGATGAGATTGACCCAATGAACAGTCCCATCTCAGAATTAATTATTGCTCGTGCAGATGAGCGCAGAAAAAAAATGAAAGATTTCAACTATAAATTCAATAATGCTAAAATAGATGAAATCGAAAAAGAGCCTGCTTACAAAAGACAAGGTGTTAATTTAGAAGATGCTCAGCATTCTTCAGAAACCAATACTTCAAGAATGTCTGTCGGTACAGATGAAAACGATGATATTCAATTACGAAGTAACAATTCATTTTTACACGATAACGTAGATTAATAGCAAGTTTAAGTTAAGTGATAACATATTGTCAAAGCCCAAAGAGCATCTCCAACTTTTTGGGCTTTTTGTTTTTATTGATTGTGTACTTTTTATACTGAGTTCACCCTAACTTTTTTAGTATCTTCGCTACAGAATAAAATTAAGATAATTATGAGCTTACAAGACAATATAATGACTGCTATGAAGGCGGCAATGAAAGAAAAAGACCAAACAGCTTTAGCAGCTTTAAGAGCTGTTAAAGCAGAAATATTGTTAGCGCAAACAGCTTCTGGATCTAAAGAAGAGTTGACCGAAGAAGCGGAAATAAAAATACTATCTAAGATGGTGAAACAACGCAAAGATAGTGCTGCTATATTTTTAGAACAAGACCGTAAAGATTTAGCAGATCCAGAATTAGCCCAAGTAGACATAATCAGTCAGTTTTTACCTGCTCAACTGTCTGAAGAAAAAATCACTGAAGAAGTTATGAAAGCAATAGCAGCGATAGGTGCTGAGGGAATGAAGGATATGGGAAAAGTTATGGGAATTGTAAGTAAAAAACTTGCAGGTCAGGCAGATGGGAAAACAATCTCGAACATTGTTAAGGCAAAATTATTATAATAAGTAAGATATCTGCTTCTACTGGAAGTAATGGCCTCGTAGTTCAACTGGATAGAATATCAGATTTCGGCTCTGAGGGTTGGAGGTTCGAATCCTCTCGAGGTCACGAATAAATCAAAAGTCCAAATGTGAAATCAAGCTTGCTTGAATTTATAAGTTTGGACTTTTGATTTTCAAGGCGGAACGCATTGAGGAAGTTAAATCCTCTAATATAATATTAAAAGTAAAAAGGATATTTTGCTAATCAAGCTTGTTTGAATTTATAAGTTTGGGTTTTTGATTTTCAAGGCGCAACGCAATGAGGAAATATAATCCTCAAAACAGAGTTAAAAGTTAAATAATAATTACTTTCAATTAAAGCATCACCAAAATAATGATATTGCAATCTAAGCAAGAGATTTTTGAACGCCAATTAATGTCTGATTATGTTATACCTATAGGTGTTGTTTTAATAGCTCTATTTGTAATATTTAGAATAACTAGGGCTATACTATTCTTGTATGCCTCAAGGTTTAGAAAACCTCTTTTTAACCATGTTTATTTTGGATTGAAGCGACTTAATAAGCGTCAGCAAACAATTTTAAAAAATGAATTGTTTTTTTATAATAGATTATCTGATAAAGAAAGGATCTATTTTCAACACCGACTGGCTAAATTGCTCGATAATACAGAGTTTGTTGGTAGAAATCAACTTAAGATTGATGACCATATGAAAATATTGATACTTGGTACTTTGGTAATGATAACTTTTGGTTTTAGAAATTATCGAATAGGTTTGGTAAATAAAATACTTCTATATCCTCAAGCTTTTTACTCAAATACAAATCAAAATTTACATAAAGGAGAGTTTAATCCATCTTATAAGGCGATAGTTCTTTCGTGGGAGGATGTATTGCTAGGATATTCTATTGATAATGATAATTTTAACCTGGCAATACACGAAATTATTCATGCTCTTCATCTGGACTGTCTTAAGAACAAAGGTTTTAGAGCTGCTATTTTTTTAAATGGGTTTACGGATATTGTAAATTTTTTAGAAGGTAATGAAGCTTATAGAAAGCGTCTAATTGAATCAGAATACTTTAGGGACTATGCTTACATAAACCAATATGAGTTTTTATCTGTAATTATAGAAACTTTTATAGAAACACCTAAAGAATTTAGAGGTCAATTCCCTGAATTATACAGCTATGTTAAGACAATGCTTAATTTTAATTTTGCAGGTTATTAATAACTAATAAAGTATTATTTTTAAGCATTAATAGAAATCATTAATATATGAAAAGAATATTGGTAACTGGAGGTGCTGGATTTGTGGGCTCTCACCTATGTGATCGTTTATTAAAAGAAGGTAACGAAGTTATTTGTTTAGATAATTATTTTACTGGCTCAAAACGAAATATTGAGCACCTAATGGACAATCACTATTTTGAGTTAGTTAGGCACGATATTACTAATCCATACATGATTGAGGTTGACGAAATATATAATTTGGCTTGTCCTGCTTCACCAGTGCATTATCAATATAATCCTATAAAAACTGTTAAAACCTCAGTGATGGGAGCGATAAACATGTTAGGTTTGGCTAAACGTGTCGGAGCAAAAATATTGCAGGCGTCTACTAGTGAGGTTTACGGAGATCCTACAGTACACCCTCAACCAGAAAGCTATTGGGGAAACGTTAATCCAATCGGTCTACGTTCTTGCTATGATGAAGGCAAACGTTGTGCAGAAACCTTGTTTATGGACTATCACAACCAGAACAATGTTAAAATTAAAATCATTCGTATTTTTAATACTTATGGTCCTAGAATGCACCCTCAAGATGGAAGAGTAGTTTCAAATTTTATTGTTCAGGCTTTGAAGGGTGATGATATAACTATCTTTGGTGATGGAACCCAAACTAGAAGTTTTCAATATGTAGATGATCTTATCGAGGGAACTCACCGAATGATGAATAGTAGAGATGGATTCATTGGTCCTGTAAACATAGGTAACCCTGTTGAATTCACTATGTTGGAATTGGCGAAAAAAGTGATAGATTTGATAGGGTCGAAATCTAAAATCACCTATCTACCTTTACCTCAAGATGATCCTTTACAACGTCAACCAGACATTAGTTTGGCGAAAAAAGAGT
Source organism: Winogradskyella sp. R77965 (assembly GCF_044594915.1). GTDB lineage: Bacteria > Bacteroidota > Bacteroidia > Flavobacteriales > Flavobacteriaceae > Winogradskyella. The sequence continues at coordinate 3,190,359 of NZ_CP138990.1, forward strand.
TGGGAGGTTGGGAACCAAAAGTGGAATTAAGTAAAGGTTTGGTAAAGACTATTAAATATTTCGAAGAACTTTTGAATGCTTAATTCGTTATCAAGAATTTAATAAAATAAAAGCCGCTATCAATTGATAGCGGCTTTTATTTTATTAATGCGTATGTTATTAAAGTCTAAATACAGCTTGTAAGTGATATTGAAAATGATTATTATCCAAGCCACTTTCTGCATGATTAAATGCAAATTTCCCTATCACTTGAGCTCTTATTCCAAAATTTCTTGTTCGGTTTACCCAATACATAATACCACCACCTAAGTTAGCGGAAATGTTAGTTTCATCAATTTGAAAAAAACCTAGACCAGCATTTGCATACAAATCTATTTGATCTGAATTTGGGAAGATATATTGTCCGAAGTAATACTTTAAATGCGTATCAAAAGAAATATAATTGTAGTCTTTTTTTAAGTCTGCCCCATCGATCTCATCATCTTCCGTAAAACCATTAAAAGTTATAGATTGTTCTATACCAAATTTTTCACTCCAGTTGAATTCTACGGCAGCTGAGACCGGAAATCTTTTAGCCCAATCACCAGGATGAAATATAGGAGACCGAGATCCTAAACTATTTATAGAATTTAATCCAACACTTAAATACCATTCATCATAATTTCGTTGCGCAAATGATGATAAACTAAGTGTTAATAAAGTTACTATTAAAATTAATTTTTTCATGCTAAAATCATTTTGTTCAAAGTTAAACTTTATGTATTATAAAACAAATATTGGCGCATACTTATTGTAATAAACCGCAAAAATAATCTAAAATTTAGTAAATACGGACTTTAAATGCTTGTAAACACGGATTCTGTCATTAAATATCACTTTTCTATAAGTACTATTTACTATAAATAAGTAAGCACGATTTATTAATATAGGAATTGAATATATTAATTCAATAAACCAATTCCAAAATTTATAAAACTTAATATGTTTTAATTTGAAAAGGTAAAATTTGGCACCAAAGGTAGAACTTGAGTTATGGACAGTTTTGAGGTCATTAAAGAATATGGAAGCGTATTTGTAGTAGTGACGAAATACTTTAGTTTCTTCAATTAGTTTTAAATCTTTGTTGTTATTTTTTAAAGCAATAGTATCATAAATGGATCGAAAACTAATACTATTGTATCTCATACCTTCATCATTTATTTGATAGTTTAGGATATTGTGTTGAAGTAATTGTTTTTGAGTTGGTATGTTAAAAGTTTTAGGTTTTGATTTATTCGCAATCATATTTTTGAATCTAAGCCCATTATAGTTATCAAGCGCAAATAATTCCTTGTGTAGTTCTATGGCACCAATATGGTGCTTCGATATTAATCTGGGAAGGTGTCTATGTTCAAAAAACCGTTCTTTTATTGTAAGCTCTTTGGACACATAATCATTTTGCGTAAGCAATGTGTAAGCAGCGTTTGATTGATTCGGTGACACCAAAATATCAATGTCTCCAATCATTCGTTCGGCATTATCTTTAAAACATCCCAAAAATAATAGAGCTGTTCCTTTTAAGAATACATGCTTAATATTATTTTGGTTAAATAGTTTAGAAATAGACTCAGCCTGATTTAAAATAGCCTCATTTCTATTTCTGTTTATGGATGTAATCTGTTCTAAATAGGTTTTTAATTCATCAGGTAATACATACAAGAGTTGCTTATCGTTTAACCGACAATAAATTGCTGGTAAAACTAAATGTTTGCTCCCTTCAATCACAATGGCATCCCAGTTGAAAGAAGAATGATTAAGTATTTTCTCTAATTGTTTGTTTGAAGATTCAAAACTTAAGATATCTGCAATATGTTGATATGTAATGGCAAGATTGCCCATAAGATGGTTTACTAAAATACTAAGATAGGATAATATTAGCTTTTATTGAGTTGTTTAAACAAGTCTGAAACTTTTTCGGTTACACTTTTAGTATTATTGTAAGTTAATTTATAAGTGTTCACAGTTTCTAGCCAATCTAAAAATTTTATTGCGTGTAAAGGATTGGGTGATAACCATGATTCTGGAATTAACGTTTCTAAAACTGTTTTTATACAGACTTTTTCTAATTGGGTTTTTACCTTATTTTCATAATTAACCAATATTATTGCTTTACATGGGTAGTTGTTTTTTGAAGGTGAATTACATGGCACGTATTTAAGCCTCCCTTTTGTTTTATTAAATTGAACTATTGGTAAATTCTCGAAATTATTAATAATTGGTTGGAGAGTATCAAATGCACCTTCTTTTATTGATATTGCAGAAGGGTTATAATAGATGTTTTTGTTTTCTGAAAGCATAGGCGACACATCGTCTGCCAATAAATCAAAACCGCTAGCATTTAATAATGCACATAGTGTGCTTTTTCCCTTACCCGATTCGCCAATAAATAGAATCGATGTATTTCCATCTGTTATAGTTGAACCATGAAAAGTACTTATCCATTCGTTTTCGTGTTTATGATGTATTGTACATAATAAATGCATAATAAATTTACCTTGTAACAAATGGTAATCTTTTTTAAAAACTTTTATGATTAATTTTTCATCTTTAAAAAATAGCAAATCATCATCCCGAAGATAAATATCAAAAGTAGTTTGAACACAATGGCTTGGTTCTACAGTCAGGTGAGATAAAGCAGGATGGATAATATTTTGTACTAACTCCGAGTCGTAAAAAACCTGAATGGATTTACCTTTAATTGAATATTGCTTTAAAATATTGCGGTTCGTTGTATCAAGTGAAATATTTTTTAATTTGGAAATATCTCTCGGTTGATTAGAATCACTTAGGTAATTAGTAAAGGTTTCTACTAAATCCTCAATGTTTAAATCAACTCCATTATCAGCTAATGTCGTTTTAAATACGTCTAGACTGTAGGCATCTAAATAAACGTCTAAAAGATTTTTGAAAGAAGATTCTACAACACTGTAGCTATTAGATTTAGCAAACCACAATACCCATTTATCACCAAACTGTTTTGTATATGTTGGTGTTAGGCTATTGTTCAAAATAGAAACTAAAAATTAATCGAAGGGATTACCACCTGGATCTGCTGGCGATGACGCTTGCGCTTTTTGCGGATTTAAAATCACAAATGTTCCTACCGCAGTTAGTGCAGCATATTTCCCCATTTTTTTAATGGCTTCTTTACGCGTGATTTTATCTAAGTTGTTTTCTTTCTTCATGGCTCTAGCCGTAAATTTGGTTCAAAAATAGTAAAATAATTTATTTATTACAGTAAAATATGAAAAGGTTTATAATAGTCTAAATAAAACTCCCATTACTATTTACGTAAATTAATCATCTTCGGTTTTTTTTTACACAATCAAAAATATTGAGATGTGCTAACTACAAAAGCATTTTTTTTAAAATTACAATTCTTCTAATTAATAATCACCTTCTGTGACTTCGTTTGAAGGTTATTTGTCAATTGAACAACATACACTCCAGTGCTAAAATCGCTGGTGCTGATAGAATGAGAATTTTCACTTGTTTGTAACTTTGTCTTTAGAACTAATCGTCCTTGTAAATCATAAATATTCACAGCAGTATCCTCTAAGATTTGTCCATTAATTACAAGCGTTTTATGGCTATCGTCAGTGTAGATAGTTAAATTATCAAAAATATTCTCTAATGTTGAAAGCGAAGGATCTATAAATCTTATAGAGAAACGTGAGGCACCATCTAAAGTTGTGCTAGGCGTTATAATAAAATCACTAGTGTTAAGTAATGTACTAGTATTCTCTACATTATCGTCTAAAAATACATTAGTAGTAGATGGTAACGTATTTTCTGACATACTAATTGTAATTTGTTCTCCTTGGACGGCTTTAACACCTAATCGAACTGTTGTATTTCCATAGTCTGTTTCACCAAGAGCTTGAATAGCAAAAGAAAGACCAACACTTTCTTGTACTAGTTGGGTAAAGAGCAATAAGTCCGGTGCATTGAATACTCTTGCATCATAGCCAGGATCTAAGCCTAAAGAAGAAAATTCAGTAAAGTATATATCCGTACTATAGTTACTTGATGATGAGGTTAAATCTAATTTAATGTTATTGATAACTGCATTTTGTCTCCCAAGAATAAAATCATCAGTATCTCCAACAGCCCTCATGTTTGGATTAAAAGTAATAGTACCTCCTCCATCTATTGCAGGTACCATAAAGCCTTGACCTGGGGCAAGCACAGTGTCAGGATTCTGTAAAAGTTGTATTTGATTCCAAATTGTCCAACCATTTTGACTTGCGCCATCGTAACCGTACACAGCGACACCGCTTTGATCTAATTGAGCGGAATTAGTAGCTAAAAATTCAGAAAGTGACATGTAAGATGGGTATGGATTACCCACCAAATTAAATATAGTTCCACCATTTGGTGTTGTAATAGGTTGAGTGATAGTTCCATTTTCTGGTGTGCCAGTAAAGGTATAGGTTCCGCCATCAGTAGAACCAGAACGATAGCCTAATCCTGACTCTATAACAACTGCATCATCAACAGTTTCTTCAAAAAGCACATAATTGCCGGTAATATTATCGAATGGACCAAAGAAGTAGAAAGGCCCTTCACCACCAATTAATCCAGAAAGAATATTGTTGTTTGCTGTTCTAACATCTAGAAAGGTCATTCCAGATAAAGGAGAACTTATTAAATCATTTGCCGTTGTACCTGTTCCTTGACCAGGCGCAAAATTTACGTGTCTGTTGTAATTAACTGTACCTACAATCGTTCCATCAGATATTAAGCTTGAATAAAGCGTAGAACTAGAATTAAGGGTTAGTGCATCTGTTAGAGTAAGAGTCACACCAGAATTGACCTGCAATACACCTCCAGGTTCAACTGTAATAGAATCATAAGTAGTATCTTGACTAATCTCTAACGTAGTACCTGAAGTCACCGTTTCATCTTGGCCATAAGCAAGCCCACTAGAAAAAATGCTTAATGCTAATATTGTAATAAGCGAGTAAACACATTTTGTAACGTAATTTTTTTTCATAATATTCTATTTAAGAATTAACCTCGTAAATTGTCAGGCAAATATAGATTAAGTTAAACAATTTTTTGTTGTTGTTATATTAAAATGTTGTGTTATTCTTGTTTTTTCAGTAAATAAATCACATTTATCTCTATAATAAAACATCTATCGTACTGAAAAACAACAATTTATGATTTATATAGGTTAGTCAAAGGTAATAAAATTTACTAAAAAAGCAATTTAATTAGAGTAAATTTTATAGACTAACTGATTATATCAGAAGCTTTTTTCTTACATTATATTTGTTTTTCACGGATATAAAATAGTTTTGCGATTTAAAGGACTAAAAGTAAGCTTAAATGTTTTATTGTATTTTAGATGTACAATTACATAGAATAATAATACAAAATTTAGTTTTTAAGTTGCATGGTTTTAAGGATTTAAATAGAATTAACAGGCAGATTATAAAAGAGTTATGGGTCAGAATATGATTAAAAGTAATCCTAAAACCGGAAGGGTAGACAGTGAGAAACTTCATAGGCATTCATAATTTTAGTAAAAGTTTACTCGTTTGTCAAGTTCTTAGAAGTTTAATATTGCAATCTTAATAGAAGCATAGCTTAATAAAAAAGGTGTTTCTAACTTATAATATATGATGATAATATTAGAAATGGTATTAATAAAGATCTTATCTTAGTTCAAGATTATCTTTTGAGTCTTATTATGAGAAGTATTTTTCAATTCAACCACATAAAATCCATAACTTAGCTGACTTACATCAATAGATTGAGATTTATTAGACTTTAATAGTTTCACTTTTTTTACGTTTCTACCTTGTAGGTCATAGACGTTAATCACTGTAGGTTCTAATAATTGACCAGAAATAATAATTTTCTTACTATTGTGATTTGTATAAATACTTAAATCACTTAAAGTATTATCTGTTTTAGATAGAGCATTATCTGTAAGGTGCAGATAGAAGCGACCAGTACCATTTAAATTAGTGTTTGGAGTTAATGTATAATCTCCAGCGTTTAATGGTGTAAACGTATTAGTAATATTATCCTCTAAATATAATTGCACTGTATTCGGCAATGAATTTTTATTAATACTAAAAGTGAGCTGCTGGTCTTTACTGGCATTTACACCCAGAGGTATTGAGATATTTTCATAATCTGTAAGATTTAAAGATTGAATTGCTATTTCGTTTCCATTATTGTTTTCAACTAGATTAGAGTATATCGAAAAAGTAGGTGCTGTATCACCAAAAATATTTGCGTCGTAACCAATATCTAGCCCTCGACTGGAGCTCGGATTAAAATAAAGATATGTAGAGTAAGTTTTGGTGTCATTGGTCAATGACAGGCTAATATGATAAGAAGTCGTCATATTTGATGGACGACCTTCAATAAAATCATCAGAGTTTCCCGTAGTGCGCATGGTAGGATTGAAAGTTATAGTTCCGCCTCCTAATTTTGAGGCCACCAAAAAACCTTGTCCTGGTGTAACTATAGCGCTAGGATTGGCATCTGAATAGGCCTTATTCCATATAGTCCATCCGTCACTTGTATCGCCATCATAACCATATATTCCTGCTCTAGACGGATCAAATTGCATAATATTAATATCCAGAAATTCAGATAATTTTATATAACTAGGGTAAGGATTACCTATTAAATTCCATTCTTTGAATGCTATACCAGAATAACTAATAGGTTTTAAAATCATACCAGTATTTACTGCACCAGTAAATGTAAATGTGTCGCCATCTGTTGATGCCGCTCTGTAACCAGTTCCAGCATCTAATACTGCTGTTTCTGTATTAGAATAGACGACATACGTTCCAGTGGCTTTATCAAAAGGACCAAATAAATATAAAGTATTGTTGCTATTGCTTACAATATTAGAGTTGTTGGTTAAAAAACTATTGAATGCTTCTCCAGAAACTGGTGGTGCAATTAAATCATTTGCGTCCTCTTCTCCAACAGCTGCTGTAATGTTAACGTGTCTTTTATATTTCACATTACCAGATACACTTCCCTTTACAATAAGACTTGAGTATTCATTTGAGTTAGAATTTAGCTCTAATGCACCATCTACTATTAAATCTTCATTCACATGAAGATCAATACCTTCACTTATCAAAAGAGTACCATCTGTCATTACCTCTAAACGATTGATCTGGGTATCTGAATTAATAGTATACGATCCATTTGATATAATGGCGTTATCCGCACCAGTTGTATTATTTGGCGCATTGGGTGTCCATGTAGTACCATCATAAAATAATCCGCTATATGTAACTGAGCCCTCAAGGGTTATTCCTGTATTTGCCAATCCTATTTGGGTATTTAATCCTCCGTCAATACCAAAACGACTTGAATTTGAATTAGACGAATTATAGCCAAACAATCTAAATGTTATAGTTCCTCCCATTGTGGAGGTGAGTGTTGTAGGTATAGTTAAGATACCACTGCTATTTTGACTTATTGAAACGATATATATTGTGGCGGTAAAATTATCAAGGCTTGTTTTTAATTCTAATGTTTCAGGTGCTTTATTACCAGCATTGTAGGATATATTTATAGCAGTTATATTGGCTGTGAAATCTGGCGTTGCTGTGAGGCTCCATTCAAAATAATCATTAAGATCTAAAACTGATGCATTGGTCCATTTTTGATATTCAAAATATGAGGTAGATTTATCAGTCAATCCAGAACCAGCAGTTAGCGCGGTTGCAGAGATACCAGTTATTGTTGTTGCAGTTGGTACTGGTGTGCCAGAGTACGCTGCAATGACCTGACCATTTGAAATGTGGAAGGTAAGAAAGAAAAATAGAGGGCTTAAATATTTCATGGTTTAACAATTTACTTGCAATTACTTATATGTAGTCAAAAAACAATAACAATTATCGCGCCCTGTAGATAAAACACGAATCTTGTTATTTTGTTGCAAGAAATTAATTAATCCAACACAAAAATACGTAAAAAAAGTAAACTTTTAAAGTACACTTGTTTATCCAAATTCACATTCAAAATTTCTTATTAAAAGGTGTATTAAAAATCAATTTTTTTAAGTGAATTATGCAGATGAGTGGAATTTTTTTAGAGGTTTTTTTTCACATATTTATTTGAGCTTTTCGATGCGTTTCTTTTAGTCTATGAAATTACTAGACTAAATCTTGTTCAGTTCATTCATTTTGTTCTAGATTTGCAAAAAAAATTATCGTTGATAATTGCAGACCCATAGTGCATGTTTAAAACTTTTATAATTATTTAAGAGTGAGATTTAGTAAACGCCATTTAGCCAAAACTGTAACATGGAGGATAATAGGGACATTAGACACATTATTATTATCATGGTTGATATCTAGTAATATCACCTTTGCATTACAAATTGGTTTTTTTGAATTGATCACTAAAATGATATTTTATTATATGCATGAAAGAATATGGTTTAAATCCTCCATTAAATCATCAGACAAACGACATGTCTTAAAGACTTTTTCATGGCGGGCACTCGGTACTTTAGATACTATATTATTGGGATGGATTATTACGGGTAACCCTTTAACCGGTGTAAAAATTGGTGTAGCTGAAGTTATTACTAAAATGCTATTATATTATGGGCATGAAAAACTATGGTATAAAATTGATTATGGTTTAGATCAACGTAATAGTAAAGAGTAATCAGGTATACAAAAAAAACAAGTTAACTATGAGCTTAAATACTGTGAGGCATAATTATAAAATAAATAAAGAGGATCGTGAGAAACTAAATGACCATCGTTCCTTTTTGTTATGGTTTACGGGTTTGTCTGGTTCTGGAAAATCTACTCTGGCTAATTTAGTTGAAGTAGAGCTTCACAATAAAGGGATTCTAACTTTTAGCTTAGATGGAGATAATATTAGACAAGGTATCAATAGGGACCTTAGTTTTGATCCAGAAGATCGTACTGAAAATATTAGGAGAATCGCTGAAATTGCAAATTTAATGATCGATGCTGGTGTGGTCACCTTAGCAGCTTTTGTTTCACCTTATTTAAAGGATAGAGATATTATAAAAAATATAGTTGGTGCAGAAAATTTTATAGAAGTATATGTAAATACGTCTTTAGAAGAATGTGAGAGAAGGGATGTCAAAGGATTATATAAAAAAGCTAGAGCGGGAGAAATTAAAGATATGACAGGTGTTTCTGCACCTTATGAAGCGCCAGTTAATCCTGATATAGAAATCGTAACGGACAAGCAAAAAATAGAAGTTTCCGTTAAAACTATTTTAGACTTTATTATTCAAAAATTAAAATAAAATATGAGTAATTACGTAATTAATCATTTAAAAGAATTAGAATCTGAGGCTATTTTTGTAATACGAGAGATTGCAGTACAATTTGAAAACCCAGTACTATTATTTTCTGGTGGCAAAGATTCTATATTGCTTACACACTTGGCAAAAAAAGCATTTTTTCCTGCAAAAATCCCATTTCCTCTAATTCATATAGATACTGGTCATAATTTTCCAGAGACTATTGCATTTAGGGATGATTTGGTTGAGAGGCTAGGTGTTAAACTCATAGTGGGTTCGGTGCAAGAGGCTATTGATAAAGGAAGAGTAAAAGAAGAAACAGGAGCAGATGCTTCTCGTAACTCACTACAAATAGTATCTCTTTTAGATACACTCGAAGATTATAAAGTTGATGCAGCCATGGGTGGAGCACGAAGAGATGAAGAAAAGGCGCGTGCTAAAGAGCGTTTCTTTTCTCATAGGGATGAATTTGGGCAATGGGATCCAAAAAATCAAAGACCAGAGCTCTGGAACTTGTTTAATGGACGTAAAAATTACGGAGAACATTTTAGAGTGTTTCCAATTTCCAACTGGACAGAAATGGACGTTTGGGAATATATAAAACTAGAGAATATCGATTTACCATCACTCTACTTTTCTCACCAACGTGATTGTGTTATTAGGGACGGAGTGATATTAGCAAATTCTGAGTTTATAAAATTGAAAGAAGGAGAAAAAGTTGTTAATATGACGATTCGCTATCGCACTTGTGGTGATATGCCAATAACTGGAGCTGTTGAATCTGAAGCCGATACTTTAGAAAAGATTATTGAAGATATTGCTACAACTCGCACTACTGAACGTGGTGGACGTGCCGATGACAAGCGTGCTGAAACAGCAATGGAAGATCGTAAAAAACAAGGTTATTTTTAAAATTAGTAAATTAAAAATGGATTATCAAGATATAGAATTATTACGTTTTACAACAGCTGGAAGTGTTGATGATGGTAAAAGTACATTGATTGGACGTTTATTGTATGATAGTAAATCAATTTTTCAAGATCAATTAGATGCTGTAGAACAATCGAGCAAATCTAAAGGTTTTGATTATGTAGATTTATCACTACTAACTGATGGGTTAAAATCTGAGCGTGAACAAGGTATTACAATTGATGTTGCTTATCGTTATTTTGCAACACCAAAGCGTAAATTCATAATTGCAGATACGCCAGGTCATATACAATATACGCGTAATATGGTTACTGGAGCATCTACAGCTAATTTAGCTATTATACTTATTGACGCACGTAAGGGTATGTTAGAGCAAACATATCGCCATGCATTTATTGCATCATTATTACGCATTCCACATGCTATTGTTTGTGTCAATAAAATGGACTTGGTAGATTACAGTGAAGAAGTTTATGATAACATAGTTTCCGACTTCACAGCTTTTTCAGCTAAATTAGGAATAAAGGACATACAATTTATACCAATTTCAGCTTTAAACGGTGATAATGTCGTCAATCGATCTGAAAACATGGGTTGGTACCAAGGAAGTACTTTAATGTATCATTTAGAAACAGTACATATTTCTAGTGATCATAACCTTATTGATTGCCGTTTTCCTATCCAATCTGTAATTCGTCCTCATACATTAGATAATCAAGATTACAGGGGTTTTGCAGGTCGTATTGATGGAGGAGTATTTAAACCAGGGGATAAAGTAAAATCATTACCATCGGGATTTGTGTCTACCATTAAAACAATTGAACTAAATGGTGAACAAATACAAGAAGCATTTGCGCCTATGTCAGTAACCTTGACTTTAGAGGACGAAATTGACAATAGTCGTGGCGATATGATTGTACGCGAAAACAATGTTCCAGAAATTGGTCAGGATTTGGAGGTTTTAGTTACATGGATGAGTACTAAGCCAATTCAAACTCGCACTAAAGTAGTTATTAAACATACTACGAATGAAAGCATTGGTATGGTAAAGGAAATAAAATATAAAATAGATATTAATACACTGCATCGTATTGAGAATGTAGATATGATAGAAATGAACGATATAGCACGCATGTCAATCAGAACAGCGAAACCAATATTTTATGATGCTTATAAAAGAAATCGTCAAACAGGAAGTATTATTATCATAGACGAACAAACCAATGAAACAATTGGTGCTGGTATGATTATTTAATTCTATTGCATGAATAAAAACTTGAAAACGGCAATAACCGCAGTTTTAGAAGCTGGGAAAGTTATTTTAGATATATACCATTCTGATGATTTTGAGATTGAGTTGAAAGGAGATGACTCACCTTTAACTGAAGCAGACTTGGCTTCTCATAATGTGATTATTTCTTATTTGAGTAAAACTAATATTCCTGTTCTTTCTGAAGAGGGTAAATCTATACCATATAATGAGCGTAAAGATTGGAATCAATTGTGGATTGTAGATCCTATTGATGGTACTAAAGAGTTTATTAAGCGCAATGGGGAATTTACAGTAAATATAGCCTTAGTAGAGAATCAAAAAACAGTACTTGGTGTAATCTATGTGCCTGTTCTAGGGGATTTGTATTTTTCTACAAAAGATTTGGGCTCATATAAAGTATCAATAAATCTAGAAGACTATAATTTAAATACTGTGTTAAGTGAATCAAATAAATTGCCCTTAGAACGAGAAGATAAAGTCTTTACAGTTGTGGCAAGTCGTTCTCATATGTCAGCAGAAACTGTGACTTTTGTAAATGAAATGCGTCAAAAGTATGGTGATGTTAATTTAATATCTAAAGGAAGTTCTTTAAAACTATGCATGGTTGCAGAAGGAAAAGCAGATTGCTACCCTAGATTTGCACCTACTATGGAATGGGATACTGCAGCTGGTCAAGCTATATGTGAGCACGCAGGTTTTGAGGTTATTGATTGGGATACAAAAAAAAGAATCCTTTATAATAGGGAAGATTTGCTAAATAGTTGGTTTTTGGTAAGGAAATAATGTTTAAAAAAACTTTTTTTTTAATTAAATGCTTTTGATTTAGAGGGTCTTCATATTTATTTTAGATTTGCAAACTGTTAGAGAGTAAGATTAATAACGAATTATTTTATAGATTTTATGGCTAAAGTTGCATTTATAACTGGAGTTACAGGGCAAGATGGTGCATACCTGAGTGAGTTTTTGTTGAAAAAAGGTTATGTTGTACATGGTTTAAAGCGACGCTCATCGTTATTTAACACAGATAGAATTGATCATTTGTATCAAGATCCTCATGTAGATCATCAAAATTTCTATTTGCACTATGGAGATATGACGGATAGTACAAATCTAATTCGTCTAATTAAAGAAATTCAACCAGACGAAATATATAACTTAGCAGCAATGAGTCATGTTGCAGTATCTTTTGAAATACCTGAATACACAGGTAATGCAGACGGATTAGGCACATTAAGAATTTTGGATGCTGTGAGATTATTAGGACTAGAAAATAAAACTAGGATTTATCAAGCCTCAACATCAGAGCTTTATGGTAAAGTACAAGAAGTGCCACAATCTGAAACCACGCCATTTTATCCAAGATCACCTTATGCCGTTGCAAAAATGTATGCGTATTGGATTACTGTTAATTATCGTGAAGCTTACAACATGTATGCTTGTAATGGTATTTTATTTAATCACGAATCTCCAATAAGGGGAGAAACTTTTGTTACTCGTAAGATTACACGAGCCGTTTCTAGAATAGCCCTAGGGCTTCAAGATAAGTTTTATTTAGGAAATTTAGATGCTCAGAGAGATTGGGGACATGCAAAAGATTATGTTCGTATGATGTGGATGATATTGCAAGCTGATGAAGCTGAAGACTGGGTTATTGCTACTGGTAAGACGACCAAGATTCGTGATTTTGTGAGAATGAGTTTTGCTGAGGTCGGTGTTGAATTGGAATTTAGAGGGAAAGGCGAAAATGAAAAGGCATATATTGTAAGTTGTAAAAATCCTGATTATAAATTAAAAATTGGAAAAGAGGTACTGTCAGTAGATTCAAGATATTTTAGACCTACTGAAGTTGATTTACTAATAGGAGATGCAAGTAAGGCTAAAGAGAAACTAGGCTGGGAATGCAAATATGACTTGAATGACTTAGTCAAAGATATGATGCGTAGTGATATAAAACTTATGGAACAGCAGCAGTTTTTAGATGAAGGTGGTTATAAAACAATGAATTATTTTGAGTAGAATTAATATAGGTTCTAAGATATACATAGCTGGCCATCGCGGTATGGTAGGTTCTGCTACTTGGAGTGCTCTAAAAGCAAAAGGCTATAATAATCTTATTGGTAGAACTAGTGCTGAACTTGATTTAAGAAATCAGCAATCAGTAGTTGATTTTATTAACATAGAAAAACCTAATGTTATAATAGATGCTGCAGCTCGAGTAGGAGGAATTTTAGCTAATAATGAGAATCCATATCCATTTTTAATGGAAAACCTTCAGATTCAAAATAACTTGATTGATTCAGCTCATAAAGCAGGTACACAAAAATTTATTTTTTTAGGTAGCTCATGTATTTACCCAAAATTTGCACCACAGCCCTTAAGAGAGGAATATTTACTAACAGATAGTTTAGAACCTACAAATGAGTGGTATGCCATTGCTAAAATTGCTGGTGTTAAAGCTTGTCAGGCTATTAGAAAACAATATGGTAAAGATTTTGTAAGCTTAATGCCCACGAATTTATATGGATCTAATGATAACTTTGATTTAAAAAGTTCGCATGTTTTACCTGCAATGATAAGGAAGTTCCATGAGGCTAAAGAAAACAATAATGCATCTGTGGAGCTTTGGGGAAGCGGTAAACCAATGCGGGAGTTTTTATATGTAGACGATTTAGCCCAAGCAGTGCTATTTGCAGTAGAAAATGTATTACCAGAATATTTGTACAATGTGGGTACTGGCAAAGATGTTACCATTAAAGAATTAGCTCAAACTATACAAACTATTGTAGGTCATACAGGAGAAATTTTATGGGACAGTTCTAAACCAGATGGTACTCCTCGTAAACTGATGGATAGTTCGAAGTTAAGAGGTGTAGGCTGGGAACCAAAAATAAATTTAAAAAGTGGAATTAATAAAGCATATAATTGGTTCCTAGAAAATAATAATTTTAAAGATTAAACTATGAAAGAAATAAAGCCTCCTTATGTTATAGCTGAGATAGGTTGCAATCATAAAGGTGATATTAATATTGCAAAGGAGTTGATTAAAATGGCTAAGATATTTTGCAATGTCGATGCCGTTAAGCTTCAAAAAAGAAACAACAGAGAATTATTAACTGAAGAACAGTATAATGCACCTCACCCTAATCCTGTTAACTCCTATGGAGACACATATGGTGCTCACAGAGAGTTTTTAGAGTTTGACGTTGATCAAAACAGAGAACTTATGAATTACTGTAATGAATTAGGAATAACTTTTTCTACATCTGTTTGGGATTTGACATCTGCAAAAGAAATGACGAGTTTAAATCCTGTTTTCTTAAAAATTCCATCTGCGTGTAATAATAATTATGAAATGTTAGAATGGTTAGCATTGAATTATAAAGGTGAGATACACGTCTCAACAGGCATGACGTATTTAGATGAAATTGAACAAATAGTATCGCTTTTTGAAAAGCATAATAGAGCAAAAGATGTCATTATTTATAACTGTACATCTGGTTATCCAGTGCCCTTCAAAGATGTTTGTTTATTGGAAATATTAAAACTTAAAGAAAAATACGAAAGGAGAGTTAAGGCTATTGGTTTTTCTGGTCATCATCTGGGAATTGCAGTAGACATCGCAGCTTTTACATTGGGAGCTTCATATATTGAAAGACATTATACTCTAGATAGAACATGGAAAGGAACTGATCATTCTGCATCCTTAGAGCCAGATGGAATGAGAAAATTAGTAAGAGACTTAAAAGCAGCTCATGAAGCTCTGTCATATAAAGAGTCAGAGATACTTGATATAGAAAAAGTTCAGAGAGAGAAACTCAAAAATAAAAAGTAGATTTAGATGAATATTGCTTTTATCCCAGTTAGAGGCGGAAGTAAAGGTATACCTGGAAAAAACATAAAATCTTTTCTAGGTAGACCGCTTATTTATTGGGTAATATCTGAGTTGCAAAACACTGATTTAATTGACAAAATTATTTTAGCAACAGATTCTAATGATATAAAAAATACGGCAATTTCTTTTGGATTTAGTAAGGTTGAAGTTTATGATAGAAACGTCAATAATGCTCAAGACCACTCTTCAACAGAAAGTGTGATGATTGAGTTTATTGAGTCTGAAAATCTTCGAAGAAAAGATTGTTTTATGCTAGTTCAAGCAACTTCACCTTTAACTACAAGAGCTGATTTTACTCAAGCTTTGCAGTTATTTGAAGAAAATCGATATGATTCTGTATTATCTTGTGCTCGAGTAAAACGTTTTTTTTGGAATGAATCTGGTAGGCCAGAAAATTATGATTTTAAATTACGTCCTAGACGTCAGGATTTTAAGGGATCATTACTAGAGAATGGAGCTTTATATATTAATACTGTAGGAAATATTATTGATAATCAAAATCGTCTATCTGGTAAGATTGGTATTTATGAAATGCCTGAATATACAGCGGTTGAGATTGATGAAGAAGAAGATTGGCTTATTGCAGAATCATTGATGCGTAAGCACGTTCTAAATAAGATATCAAAAAGGGTAAAAATAAAGTTATTTGTATCTGATGTTGATGGTGTTTTAACAGATGCAGGAATGTATTATACTGAATCAGGTGATGAGCTCAAAAAATTTAATACTCATGACGGTATGGCTTTCCAAATACTAAGAGAGAATGGTGTAAAGACGGGAATAGTCACTTCAGAGGATACCAATATTGTGAGCAAAAGGGCTTCAAAACTTAAAGTAGATTACCTCTATCAAGGAAAAAAACATAATGGAAAATTATCTGTTGTAAAGGAGATTTGCGAAAAAGAAGGAATTTCTTTAGACGAAGTTGCGTACATTGGTGATGATGTTAATTGTTTTGAGTTGTTATCTTCAGTTGGTTATGCAGCTTGTCCTGCAAATGCGGTTGAAAAAATTAAAAGTATTCCTCACATCATTAAGTTAGGTAAAAATGGTGGACAAGGGGTTGTTAGAGAGTTCATTACTTTTTTAGGGTACTAATTCAGGTACGCTTAATTCTTATATATTGAGTTTTTTCAAGTTAAATACAGATTCTGATAATCCCATAAGTAAGAAACTTGTTTTTGCTAACTCTGTGAGTATGGCAATTACCAAATTCTTAAGTATTACTGTATTTATTTGGGTTCAACAATATTTGTTAAAACGAATTTCACCAGGAGAATACGCTGTATATGCTATTATAAGTTCACTAGTTTTTTTATTACCATTTATTACTTCAGCATTGGTAAGTGCAGGTGTAAGATATATGATATTTGAATATACAAGACGAGATTTTGGTAAAATGAATAGGATTTTGTCTACTTCAATAATATTGAATGCCACAATAGGTTCAATAATATTATTAGTATCACTTCTAGCAGTTTATTTTTTAGATCACATACTTAGTATAGAGCAGGAGTATTTATATGATGCACAACTTATGTTTTTGATAATTATCATAACATTTTTAGTAAATTTTGCTTTGACGCCTTTGGGTTTAGGTTTACATATTACCCAAAAATTAGTTATTAAAAATATAATAGATTTAATAGTAGAAATATTAAAAATAGCATTGTTATTTTCTTTACTTTTTGGTGTAAGTACTAAGGCGCTTTGGCTTGTTGTAGCAAATGCTTTTGCGCTAATACTTGCATTAGGGGTTAGAATTTTCTTGAGTAAAAAGATTATACCTCAAATGAGCTTTTCTATAAGTTATTTTGATAAAGCCTTTGTAAATAAGTTTTTGTCTTTTGGTAGTTGGAATAGTATTATTCTGTTATCGAGATATTTGAGAAATTTTGCAGCACTATTTATATTGAATCGTTTTGGTACAAATACAGATGTTTCTAATTTTAATATTGGAAGATTTGTAAGTCGCCAAACTTTGCAAGTATGGGAGCCTATAAGATCAAGCATAGGCGCTCCACTTATTGCAATGCATAGTAAAAATCAATTTCAACGATTAAATGACACTTACCTAAAAGGATCTAGATTAGCGATTTGGATCACTAGTTTTGTTGTGTTTCCAGCAATTATATTTTCAGAAGTCTTTGTAACCTTATATGTTGGTGAAGTTTATATTAATGCTGCATACATCATAATGGCATTATTATCTATAGTCCCATTTCAAATGCTCAATGCAATGTTACCCCAAATTTCTGCCGCAATGGACAACCAAAAAGACTTGGCTATAAGAATGTTGACTATACAGGTTGTTAATATAGTTGCGATGTATTATGTTTTGGTAATAATGAATTTAACAGTTATCGAAATGGCAATATCAATTGCAGTAATCAATATTATAGGAGAACTATTTGTTATTACAATCTTTGCTAAAAGAAATTTGAATATTAAATATACTAACGTATTAAATAAAGGTCTAATGCCAGGTGTATTACCTGGATTTATTGCTTCATTATATTGGTTAGCCATAAATTATAATGTAGAAATAACTTCTTACATACAACTCGGGCTATTGGTATTGCCTGGTTTCCTTGTATTAATTTTTTGCATTTATACTTTTGGATTGCAACAAGATAAAAAGCAGATGTTGGATGTTTTCAGCGCAATAAAAAGTAAATGGTTAAAGCGATGAAATTTACTATATATCCAATAATATATTATAGTCAAAAGTTTATTCAAAATATTTTATATAGCTTGTCTAAAAAATATAGAATAAACATTATTTCTTTTTTTGAATTTATGGAGGATAAGGACTATGTCATAATAAAATTGGATACAAATAAAACACATTCAAATTTCCCTAGCGAATATAGAGTAGGTACAGATGTTGATATTATTGTTTTAGATAAAGACTTAAGTCGTATAAAATCTAAAATATTAGAGTTAAATTCAAATAAAAAATTACGTTGTATAGTAATTGAGGATAATCAAAATATTAAGATTAGATATCAGTTTGGTCAGTTTTTAAATTTTCAATATGATTTATCTACAAATACGACTAGTAATTTGTTTAATGATTGTTTGATTAATAGAAAGAATTTAAAAAATCTCAAAGTCCCCGAAATGAAATATGAATTGCTTATAAGAGCTAAAGAGTTAAGGGATAAACCTAAGAAAAAGCATCATTTGGAGTACTTGAAAAAACACAAAAATCAGATCGATTTTGATTTATTAGTTGACTATGACATGGATAATGATACTATTCAAAAAATAAAGAATTCTTGAAAAAACTTATTTATAAAATACTAGCTAGACTAAAAAAAATTGTGCTTTTTCCTAGAGAAGTCGTTAATTACTTTTCAATTGGAAAGCATTTAGTTAACAATACCCATTCAAAAGTAAGTCCTGCCTTACTGCTGGCCTTTCAATACGAAGACAATGAGTTTAGTAGAAAAGATGTTATTATTAGATATTTAGCATTAAAAGATAAATTTATTAATAACGATTCTAAAGGACTTCCGCTTTACCAAAAGTTAATGTCAGAACGCTTTAAGGAAAAACCATTCCATAATAAAGAAGAAGATTCCTTAGATGGAGTCTACCTAAATATGAAAACTAATGGATTCAATAAAGATTTTCCTATTCCGGTAAATTCAAGTTTTAAATTATTAGATGGTTCTCATAGATTAGCCGCTGCTATTATTAATGGTATCGAAGAATTGCCAATTTGTATTGTTCCTACACGAAACAAAGTACTTTTTAAAAAGGAGTTGTTAAAGCAATATAATTTTAATAGAGATGAATTAGCACTAATTAAAAAAACAGAAGAAGAGTTGTTTCTGAACTTAGGTGTTTATTTTCCAATTATAATTTGGCCAACGGCGTATCACCTAAAAAATGAGATAGAACTCGATTTGGGTTTTGAGACTAAATGTAAATTTGAGCTAGATTTAGATGCAAAAGAATTTACAGCATTTGTTCGTGAGATCTATAAAATTGATGACATAGCAGATTGGAAAGTAGATAAAAAGCTCGAAGCCATGACCTCCCAGCAAAACAAAATTAGCGTTATATTTATCGATTTTTTATTGCCCAATTATAGAAAAAAAGGAATTAACCAAGCTCTTATTTCTAAAACAGGTGAGAAATTAAAACAAGATATTAGAACCAAGTATAAGCAAAAAATTGAAAATTATATCTACGATATTATAATCCATACTGGCGACAACTACTTGCATAGTAAAAAAATAGTAGAAATTACAAGATCTTTTTTGAATGAAAAGTAACATTAAATCTAGGCTATTTATTGTCGCTGGCCCTTCCCAATTACTTTTTTTAAGTGCAGCACTTTTAAAGAATAAAGAAATCGAGAAGCAAACGTATAATGATATACTGATATTTAGGGGTGTTAATGTTGATTCTCAACGAAGATTATTGTGTGATGATATAGCTAGTAAGATATGGGAGTGGACTAAAGTAGTGAGGTTAGATGATATAAGTTATCACAATAGTCCTGATAAGAGAAAAGTGTTAAAAGCTCATTTTAAAAGTGTTATCCAAATATGGGTTTGTATGCCATATGGCGAAGTTGAAATTAACTTATCATTGGTTTTTCCTTCTTCTAAAATTATTTTTTTCGATGATGGCTTAGGTTCGTATGTTGTTCCCAATACATTAGGAGACTATGTTAATAAACCTTCTTTTATCAAAAAGAAACTCGCTTTGTTTCTAAAAAGAAATGTATATGCTTTTTTTAATATAATTAATCTTAAAGAGAGTGGATTTCCTTCTTTTTATCATGCTAATCGCTACATGTTATTTTCTTCTTTTTTCAAAAATCAAAAGAATTTATCACAAAACATTATAGTAGATTGGTCATATTTAAAAACTCAAGTATCAAAATGTAGTATCAAATCTAACGACAGTTTAGACATTAATGATCAAAAAGTGTGTTTAATACTAGGGCAATATTTCTCGCTTCATGGAGAATTGGATAGAGAGGAAGAATTATTACATTATATTAAAATTTGCAAAAAAATAGAGGCTAATGGATTTAGAATTTTATGGAAAGAACATCCCAAAAACCCAAATCCGTTTTTTGATAACCTTAAGCAAAGTTTTAATTCGATAGAAAATTTGAATGACTATTATAGCGAATTATTACCAATTGAATTGTTAGCAAAAAACTTATCGGTAGATTTGTATATTGCTTCGACAAGTACCAGTTTAATAATATTGAATAAGGTTTTTGGATCTCGTATATTATCGACAGCTCCATTATTGGTTGATAAGATGTCTGGAGCAGATAAATCTGTTGCATGTCTTTTAATAAAAGAATTAAAGGAAGAACAAATTTTAAAAAGTATATAAATATCTATTAAATACTAAATTTTTAATTAAATCACTCGTGAAGAAATAGAAAAAGCGAGTAGAGTAATTTAAATTTTATAAACATATTATGGTCTCAATTGTTATTCCAGCCTACAATAAGCAAGATTCTATTCTTGAAACATTAAATAGCGTTTTTTCACAATCCTTTAAAAATTTTGAAGTTATAGTGATTGATGATGGATCTACAGATAATACACAAGAAGTTATAAAGTCTTTTAAAAAGGATATTGTTTATTTATTCCAGGAAAATAAAGGCCAAGGTGCAGCTAGAAATACAGGTATAAAGGCTGCTAAAGGTAATTATGTCGTGTTTTTAGATGCTGATGATTATTGGGAGCCAACATTTCTCGAAAGATGCCATGATTTTCTTGAGAATCATCCTAATTTAGTTGCAGTTAATACTGCACAGAGAACAATCTATAATAAAAATGTATCTGAGATTCATCCCAAAGCACTTATTAAAGAAAATCCAGTAGTCATTGACGATTTCTTTAAAGTTTGGGCTGAGCATGATCATATACGGACCGGAACTGCAATGATAAGAATGAAGACGGTCAAACAAGCCGGTTTGCAAAATCCCGATTTAAGAATAAGTCAAGATCTGGAGTATTGGGGTCTTATAGCGACATATGGCAAATGGGGTTTTATTCCCGAACCACTTTGGGTTGGTAATTCAAGAATGCATGCAAAAAAAACAGGATGGACTAAGAAGTATAAAATTCGCAGAAAACTATGTCCTGATGTTGAGGAATGGGAAAAACGCATTTTACCACGTATCACCAAAAATGATTTAGATGCCTTTAGTGCTGTAAGAGGTCGAGTAGCAATAGGTTATGCGCATAATAAAATACTTGGAGGTAATATTTCAGAAGGCAAACGTATTGTTAAGAAATATCAATCGTCATTTCCTAAAGGACAAATGTCAAGGTTGTTACAGTTTGGTAGTCAAAATAAAATATTTTGGTTTGTTACAGTATTAATCATAAAAATAAAAGAACGTATAAAAGATTTGTAATGAAGATAGTTTGGGTTACACGTTCATTTTTAGATTATCGAATTCCAGTATTTAAGGCTTTGAAAGTTCTAAATAAGGGAGAATTTACACTTATTTTTAATGAAAGTTATGTGCCTTATTCTGTTGTAGAGAAAGTCAAACGCGAACTTAAGGAAAGTTGTATTGGCTTAAAAGGTGAGCTTACGTTTGGCAATAAAAGCACCACAAATAAATGGGCAAATAAAGGCTTAAGAATTCCATTTCAGCCCAAACTTATAAAAACTATTAAATCTCAAAAACCAGATGTGATCATAACTGATGGTTTTTTTCAGTGGACTTATGCTGCTCTTTGGATGCGTTTTTTTTATAAGACAAAACATGTCATGTGTTATGAAAGAACTGCGCATACCGAAAGAAACGCTCAATGGTATAGAATAAGTTACCGAAAGTTTGTGTCTCGATGGATTGACGCAATTTGTTGTACAGGAGATCTCTGTTCTAAATATGTAAAGAGTTTAGGTTTTAAATCCAATAAAGTTACAACAGGTCATATGGTTGCAGATATTGATACATTTTTTACGGATAAGCTAGAAAAGGCAAACATACTTAATCAACACAAAGATAAAAATGCAATTTTATATTTATATGTTGGTCGAATTGTCGAAGCCAAAGGAATTAATGAGTTGTTATTAACATGGGTTGCTTTTGAAAAAGGTAAAAATGTAGCCTTATATTTAGTAGGAGACGGACCAGAAAGAGAGAAATATCAAGATAGACTTAAAGAATTAAAGTTGACAAACGTATTTTTTATTGGTAGAGTAAGTTATGATAAAGTGGCTGATTATTATCAATCAGCAAATGTATTTATAATACCTACTTTGGAAGATAACTGGTCACTGGTGATTCCAGAAGCTATGGCTTCTGGTTTGCCAATCTTAAGCTCAGTTTATAATGGTTGTTATCCTGAATATATAACGAAAAATAATGGATGGGTCTTTGATCCATTAAATTATAATGATTTTTTAAACAAATTAAATACAAGCTATTTTTGTGAGAATTTAAACGATATGGGAAACGTTTCTAAAACTATTATTTCAAATTATACACCAGAGAAAGCAGCATTGAGTATTTATAACACGATTAAACTGATTAAAGGTAAAAAACAGTAAATTTAAAATATTTATAATGGTAATAGTTTGGGTAACACGTTCTTTTTTAGATTACAGAGTTCCTGTATTTATAGAATTAAATAAATTGTTGAATGGAAACCTTTATTTGGTTTATAATGCCAATTATATCCCGGATCGTGTGCATAACAAGGTACAAGAAGCTCTAGGGGGCAATGCTATAGGATTAAAAGGCGAATATAAGTTTGGTACTGATGATTTTGGGGATTTTTTAGCAAATAAAAAAATTAGAATTCCTTTTCAGCCTGGGCTTGTTAAAATGGTGAAATCGTTGAACCCTGATTTGCTTATATCTGATGGTTTTTTTCAATGGACCTATGCCGCACTCTGGCTTAGAAAGTTCAATAAAATCCCACATATTATGTGTTACGAGCGAACGAAGCATACAGAGCGCAATGCACAGGGCATAAGAATTAAATATCGAAAACTAGTATCAAAATACATTGACATTTATTGTGCATCTGGGAGACTATGTGGTGAGTATCTAGAAGATTTAGGTATTAATAAAAAAAATATTACTTATGGACATATGGTTGCCGACGTATCAGGTATATCAAAAAAGTCTTTGGAGAATTCTTTTAATAATAGTTTAAAAACTTACTTGTATGTAGGTAAACTAATAGAACGAAAAGGGGTAAATCAGCTATTAGAAGCTTGGAAGGTTTTTCAGGATAAAAAGGAAGAACATGTTGTTTTACAAATTGTTGGAGATGGTGAGTTGAAGAATTTAGTAATTGATTATTGTAAAAAACACAAGTTAAATACTATTGAATTACTGGGATATGTTGATTATGATAAAATGTATGAAATATATGCACAAGCAGATATATTTTTAATTCCAACACTTGAGGATAATTGGAGTTTAGTTGTTCCGGAAGCAATGTCTAATGGTTTGCCAATTCTTTGTTCAAAATATAATGGTTGTTGGCCGGAGTATGTTACAGAATCGAATGGTTGGGTATTTGACCCACTAAATAGAGAAAATTTCGTAAACCAGCTAAATCAAAGTTATCTTTGTGATAATTTAAACGTTATGGGTGAAAAATCTATCGATATAATTTCAAACCATAATCCAAAAAATGCTGCGCTTAATATCTTTAATACTATAGAGTTAGCAAAGAAGAAATAGATGTTAAAACTAGTAAAAGTTTTTAGAGGTTATTTTGCTGCTGCTGGTATTACAGGGAAGTTATTACTATTTTACCCTGTTATGATTGCTCTGTTGACAAGAAAAAGAGCTTTAGATAAAGCTTCTGTTATTGATGCTTCTGCGACTTTGCAAATAATATTCATGTTTATATGCTTTTTCATCATAACAAGAAGATATAAAAGAAATAAGTTGCTTTTTAAAAAAATCTTAATTAACAGCCCATCATTTTTTTTAATTTTATATACTGTATTAGGGTTTTTAAGCGCCCTATGGAGCTCTGGAACTACATTAACTTTATTTCGTTCTTTCGAATGTCTTACGTTTGTCCTTCTTATTACCGATGTAATAATTGTTTTAATTAAAAGATATAGCCCTGATGTTATTGTTAAATGGATAATTTTTTATGGGTTGTGGAATTTGGCTGCCGGAATATTGTTAAGAGTTAAACTTATTGGTTTAGACTTTTTTTTAGATCCATTTGTTGCAAATCGCTTATTTTTCCCTTTATTTTTCTTTATATTCCTTATTCTAGGAACAAAAAGAATACCAAAAATAATCATGCTGGTTTTTGGAATTCTGGGACTTTCAAATAAGGTGTTTTTTGGTATTGCTGCGGGTTTAAGTAGCTTTGTTTTTGGAAAAGCAAAATATAAATTACTTTTTATTTTTAGTGCTACAGTAATAATTGTAGCAGTTAGTTATGTGGGATTAGATAATCTTTTGCTAAACACCCTATATTATGGACGTGAGTCAGTTGGATTAGAAGATTCATCGGGTAGAGATGCTATTTGGGCTTACTTATTAGAAAAAGGTATGGAAAAACCATTTTTTGGTTATGGTTTTGCCGCTGGAGAAGCGAATCTGTTAGCAATTAATATGGATTTTCAGGCTATTAATGCCCATAATACGTTCATATCTGCTTTTGTTAATAATGGTATTATTGGTTTGTTAATTTTAATACTGTATTTTCTCTCTGCATTAAAAATGGGTTTTTCTAAATGCTTTCCTAAAGATAAATGGCGAACTGCTGTAATAGCCTCACTTATTATGGTAGTGGTAGTAAATTCGGCTGCACCAGGAGTAGGGGGACGTCTTTATGGTGCTTGGATTCCGAGTGTTTTTATTGTGACCTTTTTTATTGGGATGAAAATAAAGTTCAAATATGAGGCTACATCCGAAAATAAATTATCTTAATTTCGCATTTTTTTAGATGAGAGTTTTATTTATTCATAATAATTATTCGAATAACAATAGTGGGGAAGAGCATGCTGCTGAAAGCCTTGCTAATTTGTTAGAGAAAAATGGACACGATGTGGATTGGTACCGACGAAGTTCTGATATCATTAATGATTCATTTATTATGAAAGTAATGGCATTTTTTAGTGGATTTTATAATTTTAAATCTGTTCGTGAAGTAAAAAGAAAGATTGAAGAATTCAAACCAGATATTATTCAGGTTCAAAATATGTATCCCTTTATATCACCCGCAATTATTAGAACCATAAGAAAGAAAAATATACCCCTAGCACTTAGGGCACCTAATTATAGATTGTTTTGTCCTACGGGATTACATTTGGATGCTAATGTTAATCTCTGCGAAAAATGCTTAACAGGAGTTAGAGAATTTAATTGTATTAAAAAAAATTGTGAAAGTAATTTTTTTAAAAGTACTGGATATGCCTTGAGAGGTTATGTAGCAAGAGTATTTTGGGGTGTTACAAAGAATTTTGACGCTTACATCGTACAGTCTGAATTTCAAAAGAAAAAATTCATAACTAATGGTATTCCAGAGCATAAGTTATTTATTGTCTCAGGTCTTACACCAAAAATTTCTAAAACCACTACTATTCCTGGTGATAATACTGTGTCGTTTATTGGAAGAATTAGTAGGGAAAAAGGAATTGAAGAATTTATTGAAGCGGCGGCACAACTGCCTAAAATTAGGTTTAACGTTATTGGTAGTGTGTTAGAGTCTTATAGTGAACTTAGGACGAGTTCGCCAAAAAATGTGACATGGCATGGTTTTGTTAAAGGAAAAGCTTTAGATGAGTTATTTAAAAAGTCAAAAATAATAGTAGTCCCTAGCAAATGTTATGAAGGATTTCCTAACGTTATCACTAGAGCAATGAAGCATGGTAAACCTGTTATTACGAGCGATTTAGGTTCTATGGCTTCAATAATTGATCATCAAGAAAATGGACTTTTAGTTCCGCCAGCTAGAGCAGATTTATTGACTGAAGCGATTGAATCTTTGTATAATGACAACAGGTTATGTAAGATGTTTGGAAAGGCTGCTCAAAAAAAGGCCAATTCATTATATACAGAAGAAAGTGTTTATCAAAGTTTATTTAATGTTTACAATACTATAATCCACTAAGCATGTTATTTAATTCTTGGGAGTTTATCGGTCTGTTTTTAGTGACTTGTGTATTGTATTTTAACATTCCACACAAGTATAGAGCTCTATTGTTACTAGTGAGTTCATATCTATTTTACATATCTTGGCGTTGGGATTTTGCATTAGTTATGTTAGGGGTTACCCTAATTAATTATTATAGTGGATTAAAAATATACGATTCAAATACCTTTAGAAAGAAGCAATATTATTTATGGTTTGCTTTGATTACATCGCTATTACCCTTTCTTTATCTGAAATATGCTAATTTTTTTATTGCAAATGTTAATGAGGTGTCTCGAGCATTTGGCGATAAAAATAGTTTTTCTGAATTAGATGTTATTTTGCCTGTAGGGATTTCTTTTTTTACTTTCCAAGCATTAAGTTATTCATTGGATGTGTTTTATGATAAAACTAAAGTCGAAAAAAATGTTATTAATTTTAGCGTTTTTGTTGCTTTTTTTCCGCAACTAGTAGCTGGGCCCATTGAACGATCTTCTAGTCTTTTAGGTCAATTTAGAGAGAAGCATAGCTTCAATAGATTAAACTTTATAGACGGTAGTAAGCTATTTATATGGGGCTTATTTAAAAAGGTTGTTATTGCAGATAGATTGGCTGTCTATGTCGATAGAATTTATGAGAATCCAGATTTGTACAACACTCCGACAATTGCTGTTGCTACTCTCTTTTTTGCGGTTCAAATTTATTGTGATTTTAGTGGATATTCAGATATGGCAATTGGTACTGCGAAGATTTTAGGATTCGATTTAATGCAAAACTTTAACCTGCCATATTGGTCAAAATCGATAGCAGACTTTTGGAGACGATGGCACATTTCATTATCAACTTGGTTTTCAGATTATTTGTATAAACCCTTAGGCGGTAGTCGAGTTAATTATAATAGATGGTTGTTCAATATTTTTGTTGTTTTTCTAGTTAGTGGGTTTTGGCATGGAGCAAACTGGACCTTTATAGCTTGGGGACTATTACATGCCTTGTATTATTTGTTTGAAAGCTGGGGAGATATACTTTTAAAACATATAGGGCTAAGCAGTTTCAAGAAGCATCGCTTATATGGGATATTTAAAATAATATTGATTTTTGTATTAGTATGTTATGCTTGGGTGTTTTTTAGAGCGGCTAATATTACAGATGCCTTTGCGATAAGTACAAAGTTCTTTGCTAGTTGGGAAGGCTCTTTATATTTAGGTGCATCGACCGTTTCCTTTTTTCTTTCTGTACTTTTAATTATGTTACTTGTTGTGGTTCAATTTTTGCAATATAAATGCATAACATCGTTATATTTTTCAAAATCTAAGATACACCCAATAGGTCAATTGTTATGGTATGTATTACTTTTATTAGCGATATCAATGTTGGGTATTAGTTCTAATTCTTTTATCTATTTTCAATTTTAATTGGCATGTCTAAAAAAGCATTTATTATATATGTAGTTTCTTTTGTTTGTTTATTCATCGTTATAGATCGTGTGGCTAATAAATTTTTAGTTGAAGGATTGAACCGTTATTATGGTATTGGTGAACTTAACCAAGTTGCTTTAGTAGGACATTCACACTTGATGTTGGGAATTGATAAAATACAGATAGAGGAAACCTTAAAAACTAAAGTGACAAAGTATACAAGAGAAGGAGTAAATGTAAGTGATAGATTGGTAATGATAAAGCAGTTGATTGATAAAAACCCTAATCTTAAAACCATTATTTATGGCGTAGACGCTTGGACATTTACAGGCGAAGGATTGAGTAAAAACTCATATAAGTTATTTTACCCGTTTTTAGATGATTCTAGTATCGATAATTATGTTCATGCAAATGGTGACCCATTGGACTATATTTCAAAAAAATGGGTAAAGTCTAGTCGTTATAATGAGCAATTGGTTTCTAGTGCCATGAGAGGTTATTTAGAAAAATGGGATAATCTTAAATATGGAATTGTAGATACATTGAAGTTAAATAAAACTATCGAAAAAGGCACTTTTAGAAAAATAAATAATAATTTTAAAAATATTGAAGTATTCAAAGAAACGTTAAAATTGCTAATGGAAAATGATATTAACGTTATATTAATGTATGTTCCAACAATAGATAAATTAGAGACAGTTCAACAGGTAGACTTCGATCTAACCATCAAAATTTTTGAAGATCTTACAAATGATACAGTGAAATTTCTAAACCTTCAAGAACCTTGGTCAAAGAGATATGATTTGTTTTATGACCCTATTCATTTAAACCCAGAGGGTCAGCGGCAAATTACAAAAGAATTAGTTAAATTTTTAAAATCAAATAAGTAAATGTCAACATTATTAGGATATAATGTACACGCGACTTCTTTAGAGTCCATTGATTTAAATAAGATTAAGATTATTAATACTATTAATCCGCATAGCTATTGCGTTGCTAAGAATGATACTGTGTTTATGGAGGCTTTAAAGCAATCTGATGTTCTTTTGCCAGACGGAATCGGTATAGTATGGGCCGAACGTTTTTTAAATGGTAACAGTATAAAAAAAATAGCAGGCTATGATTTATTTATGTTTTTAATGAAAAGCTTAAATAAAACATCTGGGAGTTGTTTTTTTCTCGGCGCATCTGAGGCGACCCTTAAAAAAATAGAAGATAAGGTTAAAATAGATTTCCCAAACATACAAGTATTTAGTTATTCTCCCCCATTTAAAGCGGAATTCTCAGAAGAAGATTCGTTAGTAATGTGTGAAAAAGTAAATCAAGTAAAACCTAACATCTTATTTGTAGGAATGACAGCACCAAAACAAGAAAAATGGGTGTTTCAAAATAAAGAAAGATTAGAGTCTCAAATAATTTGTTCTATAGGGGCTGTTTTTGATTTTTATGCTGGTAATATTTCACGAGCGCCTAATATTCTAATAAAATTAGGGTTAGAATGGGTTCATAGAAGTGTAAAAAACAAGAGGTTATTGAAACGAAACTTGGTGTCAAATCCAAAATTTGTATTTGAGGTGATGAAATATAAATTTAGAAAATAAAAAACTCAACAATGAATATCGTAATAATTACGCAAAATGAACCTTTTTATTTAGCAGAAAATTTAAAATATCTCATCGAGATAATGCCAGAACATTCAAAAATTGTTGGGTGTGTGGTTGCTGATGTTTCCCCTTTTGGAAAAAAGGAATCCTTTTTAAAAAAAGCAAAGCGCACCTATAAAATTTTTGGTTTAAACTTTTTCTTATATTATTCGAAAAAATATATTCTATCTAAGTTTAATAAGCAGAAAAATATTTTTCATTTATTGAATCAATATAAAATACCAGAAATAAACTTAGACCATCATATAAATCATAAAGAATCTGTTGCTAAGATTAAATCGCATCAACCAGATTTATTAATTTCTATTTTAGGGAATCAGATTTTTAAAGAGCCTATTATCAATTTAGCGCCAAAAGGTTGTATTAATTTGCATACAGCTTTGCTTCCTAAATATAGAGGGTTAATGCCTACATTTTGGGTGTTAAAAAATAATGAAGAAAAGACAGGTGTTTCTGTGTTTTATGTTGATAAAGGTATAGATAGTGGTCCAATTATTGTTCAAAAAGAGGCTGAAATCGGAGGAAGGACTCAAGAAGAATTAATTAGATATACAAAAAAGATAGGTATGGAAGCTATCGCTGAAAGTATCGATTTAATTTTTAAAAATGAAGTTGTATTAATAGATAATGATGCTTCAAAAAAAACATACTTTACGTTCCCTACTAAAAAAGATGTTGATGAATTTAAAAGAAAAGGTAAAAAATTCTATTAATGAATATATTAACTTTTGACATAGAGGAATGGTTTCATATTCTCGATAATAAATCTACTCAATCCGAATCGGAATGGGCGAGTTATGAGAGTAGAATTCATCAAAATATGGATAGAATCTATAGGATTCTAGATAAAAACAACGTGAAAGCAACTTTTTTTTGTCTTGGGTGGATTGCAGAAAAATATCCTGAAGTGATAAAAGAAATTTGTAATAGAGGTTATGAAATTGGGTCGCATACCAGAATGCACCAACTTGTGTATTCTCAAACACCAAATCAATTTAAAGCGGATGTTGAGCATTCCATCCATACATTAGAGGATTTGACAGGTAAAAAAGTTAAATATTTTAGAGCTCCTGGATTTTCAATCACAGAGAAAACAAAATGGGCTTTTGAAATATTGGTTGAATTGGGTATTGAGATAGATTGCTCAATTTTTCCTGCAGTAAGAAGTCATGGTGGCTTTCCGAGTTATGGAACTCCCAAGCCGTCGATATTAGAGTACAAAGGTGTTAGTATAAAAGAACTACCTATTAATTACTCGAGCTTGCTTTCGACAACACTTATTTTTTCAGGTGGAGGTTACTTTAGACTATTGCCTTATAAAATTATTAAAAAATGGACAAAACAATCTGATTACGTTATGACGTATTTTCATCCAAGAGATTTTGACACAGGTCAACCTGTTATAAAAGAATTATCCTATTCTAGAAGATTTAAGTCTTATGTCGGTATAGGTAAAGCAGAATTTAAGCTAGATAAATGGTTGAGAGATTGTGATTTTGTTGATGTTAATACAGCGAATAAACAAATTGATTGGAATAGCGTGGTCAAAGTCCAACTTTAAAAATATAATTGAAAATTACTTTGTAAATCAGAGCTGTAATTTTTTCTCTAATAAATAATGTTATACAATTTTTAGAAATGTAATTTTCAAAGTGTTAAAGAATGAGTTTTCTTGAGAAAAATCTTGCCAATGAAGGTTTTTCGGTAAACCTCTAAAATATCCCTAATATGCATTTAATATATTTGAGTTATTAATTTGTACCTTTACCTCGAAACCCCAATTGAAAATCGTTGCTTATGATTAAAAATTTACTAGAGAACTTTTCTCCAGAGGATAATTTGATTATTTGGCTTATTTCAGCATTTATTCTAGCTTTTGTTATAGCTTATCAATCTTTCCCTACCATATTATATGTTGCAAGAACAAAGCATTTAATGGATGAACCAGACAGAAGGAGCTTACATACAAATAAAACACCGACACTAGGTGGGATTGGTATTTTTATAAGTTTAGTGGTTGTTATGACAATAACAGGTGCTTACTTAAATACTAAGGTTCTTTTATTGGTTATGGGTGGTTTAACTATATTGTTTTTTCTTGGTTTAAAAGATGATTTAACCGTATTAGCGCCTCATAGAAAATTCACAGGACAACTTATCTCTGCCCTCTTGCTTGTGTTTTTTACAAATACAAGAATTATAGGGCTTTCAGATATCATGGATATTAATGAGATACCTTATTGGTTGTCTATTTGTTTTACTTTATTCGTTTACATTCTTATCATAAACGCTTATAATTTAATAGATGGAATTGATGGTTTGGCCGGTACAATTGCCTTAACGGCTAGTGCAGTATTTGTTTATTTATTTATAAAAGCAGGAGAGTTAAGTTTAGCTACAATTGCGGTCGCTTTAGGAGGTGCATTGTTAGCTTTTTTGAGACATAATTTTTCATCGAAGAGAAAAATTTTCATGGGAGATACAGGATCTATGATTGTTGGTTTTTTGCTAGCTTTTTTTACTATTAGTTTTATTCATAAAGCGCAGACAGACATACTAATAGAATATCATTATGCTGCTCCAGCTTTGGCATTGGCTATTCTTTTTTATCCTCTTATGGACACCTTTCGTGTTTTTTTTATCAGAATTATAATTCATAAATCAAGTCCGTTTAAACCAGATAAAAATCACGTGCATCATCGTTTTATAAGTAGTGGATACAGTAGTTTAGTTACGACAATTCTTATAACTGGCATCAATCTTATCATTATTTTAATAGCTTTTAATTTAGTACATCTTAATTTAAATACCCAAATAATACTTTTGATGTTTTATGGCCCTGTTTTATATGTGATACCCTTCATGGTGAAAAAAATATTTTAATCTAAATATTAACTATGCTAAAAGTTACCATAGTTGCTGGGGCAAGACCAAATCTTATGAAGATTGCCCCTATTGTTCATTCTATTCAGAAAGCAAGAAGTGACAATATTAAAATTGATTTTAGATTAGTTCATACAGGTCAACATTATGATCAAAATATGTCAGGAAGCTTTTTTGAACAATTAGAAATTCCTAAACCACATGTCAATTTAGAGTGTAAAGGTGGTTCTCAAGCAGAACAAACAGCTAAAATTATGATTCAGTTCGAAAAAGAATTGATATCTAATCCAGCAGACCTCGTACTCGTAGTCGGTGACGTGACATCTACTATGGCTTGTGCTTTAGTTGCTCAAAAACTGTTTACAAAAGTAGCGCATGTTGAAGGTGGAATTCGATCTAATGATTGGACGATGCCTGAAGAAATCAATAGATTAGTTACTGATAGTATTACGAATTACTTTTTTACTACTTCAGAAACTGCGAATACTAATCTAAAGAAAAGTGGAGTTGATGGCAGTCAAATTTTTTTCGTTGGTAATACGATGATTGATACTTTAATGAAACAGAGACCAAACTTTAAGAAACCTCAGATTTGGAAAGATCTGCAGCTTTCTAATGGTAATTATATTGTTATGACACTTCATAGACCTAATAATGTAGATGAGCAATGTCAATTGAGAGATATGATAAATGAAATTATAGCTAATACCAGAGATTTACATTTAGTTTTTCCAGTACACCCTCGAACTCAAAAGATACTTAAACGACTCAATATTGATCACCCTAGACTTCATGCAATTGAACCATTGAGTTACTTGGAATTTAATTATCTTGTTGAACGTGCCAAGGCGGTTATTACCGATTCTGGAGGTGTTACTGAAGAAGCATCTGTACTCCGCGTTCCGTGCTTAACATTAAGGAATAATACAGAAAGGCCAGAAACGATTACACTAGGTACAAATGAATTAATCGGTACAGACCCCAAAAGACTAAAGTCCTATTTAAAGATTTTATTTAATGGTAATTGGAAAAAAGGTCATGATATTCCACTGTGGGATGGACATGCTGCAGACCGAATCGTAGAATGTATAAAAAATATATAGCTCTGGCGTTGTAATTTTATTCTTTAAGTCTATGTCCTTCAAACTTTGAGATTGTCATAAATACATTATATTTGTCAGTTAATTTAATAGCTGATTATGAAATTGAAATTTATTGGAATAATGTTCTTGTTTCTAATGGCTTCTTGCGCCTCTAAAAAAGATATTTTATATATTCAAGATGCCAGTCAAAATAATGGATCAAAACTAGTTTATCAAGATATAACTATTCAGCCGAATGATATTTTAAAAATAGACATCGAGAGTTTTGAACCTTTAGCAGCAATTCCTTACAACAAAAAGAGTTCTCAAGGTCTCCAGAATCAGAATCTTGACATCATGAAATTAGATGGATATATTGTTTCTAAAGATAATACAATTAAAGTACCAATTTTAGGAGAAATATCAACTCAAAATAAAACTACAAATCAATTAGAGGATTTTATTAGTAAAAAGCTAGTTAGAGAAGGACATCTTTCAGACGCAAGAGTTAGCGTAAGTTTACTTAATGCTAAGGTGACCGTTTTAGGTGAGGTTAATCGGCCAGGAACGTTTAATTATACAGACCAGAGTATGACGATTTTACAAGCTTTGGGCTATGCTGGGGATTTAACAATTGAAGGAAAAAGAGATGATATATTAATGACTAGGGAGGAAAATGGTGTCCGTAAGATTACACATATAGATCTTACTTCTGCAGATTTTATGAACAGTGAGTTTTATTTTATTAAGCCGAATGATTTAATTATAGTTAATCAAAATGATCCTAGGGTGAAAAATGCTGGCTTTATTAAGAACGTAGGTACTGTATTAACAATCGCGTCTCTAGCGCTTAGTATAACAATATTATTATCACGCTAATTATGGATAATTCTTTTAATAATATAAACAGCTTTGAAAGTGGTGAAGGAATAGATCTTAAGCAAGAAATTAATCGCTATTTACGGTATTGGCCTTGGTTTGTTCTATTATTAATAATTGCTCTAATAAGTGCGTATATATATTTGAGGTATGCTCCTCGTATTTATGAAACGTATTCTAAGGTTAAAATATTAGACGAATCTGAAGGTTTGGAGCTACCAACGTCTGCATTTATTTTTAAAAGAACAAATATCAATTTAGAAAATGAAATTGAGATATTAACTTCTTATCTTATTATGAATCGTGTAGTAAAAGAGCTAAATCTCAATACTGCCTTTTATGATGATGGAACTATACAAACAACTCAAATAGAATCTTTACCTTTCGATTTTAAACAGGTTATTCATCCAGATAGCATAGGGGAGAATTTATCCTATAAGCTAAAAGCTAGTAGTTCAGGTTTGACTATCACTAATTTGAAGACTGAAAAATCCTTCTCTTTTTCAGATTTTTCTACAGTTAATAGTAAGTATAAGTTACCATTTGAAGTAGATATTAAAACTAATGGATCTCAATCAGATTTTTATGGTAAAACCTATCTTGTAAAATTCAAACCCGTTAAAAGTGCAGGATTAAGCTTAAAGTCTAAAATAAAAGTAGAAGCAATAGGTGAGCAAAGCGATTTACTTAAGTTGAGCATTAAAGGTGAAAGTAAAGAATTGTCTGAAAAAATTCTAAATACATTAATGAATGTATTTGATAATGATGGAATAAAAGATCGACAGTTAGTTTCTCAGCGAACGATCGACTTTATAAACAAGCGATTTTTATTGTTAGCACAAGATTTAGACTCTGTAGAAATTAGCTATCAAGATTATAAACAAAATAATAATCTTGTTGATTTAGCTACTGATGCACAGATAGGGCTTCAACAACGTTCAGAATCAGAAGTAGAAGTTTTTAAAATTGAGAATCAATTATCTCTAGCTAGAGTATTAGAAAGCTCATTAAATGATTCTGCAGAAACTGGATTGCTTCCTTCTAATATAGGTATTGAAAATGCTGGGATAAATGGCTTAATTTCTGACTATAATCTTACTGTGATTAATCGCGATAAATTAGCAACTAGCGGTGGAATAAATAATCCAACAGTTAAATTAGTAGCGAGTCAAGTTGACGATTTAAAATCCAATATTAATAGATCTTTAAAGACGTATATAAGTCAATTGGAATCTTCACTCCAACAATTAGAAACTAGAAATCAAAGGTTTAGTGGAAAAGTTGCTAGAATTCCAGAAAAGGAGCGGTTACTTAATTCTATAGTTCGTGAGCAAAAAATTAAGGAGAGTTTATACCTTTTGTTACTTCAAAAGCGTGAAGAAGCTGCAATTAACTTAGCTATAACTGAGCCCTCTATTAAGATAGTAGAAAAAGCTTTGTCGGGTTCTGGACCTATTTCTCCAAAATCAAATATTGTATATGCAGGTGCTATTCTAGGTGGATTATTAATTCCGTTCGGTATACTGTATCTCATTTTTATGTTAGATACTAAACTACATAGTAAAGAAGATATAACTAAAATAAACGCTAATATTCCAGTAATTGGTGAGATACCGAATATAAAAAATAAGGAAAATATTATTTTTGATGACCCTAACTCGCGAACAGCATTAGCGGAATCCTTCAGAATTTTGAGCTCAAATGTAGATTTTATATTGCCTAAATCAAAAGATGAAAATGGAAAGGTTATATATTGTACTTCAACAATAAAAGGAGAAGGAAAAACGTATATTAGTATTAATCTATCCTTAGCATTATCAAGCATAAATAAAAAAGTATTATTAATAGGTGCAGACTTAAGGAATCCTCAAATACATACACATATACTTGAAGATAAGCATAAGTCAGGGCTATCTAATTACTTACATGATGTTGATTTTGACTGGAAAGATTCTTTAATAAGTGGATTTGATAAGCATCCTAATCATCATATTATATTATCAGGAAGTATCCCGCCTAACCCAGCACATTTATTAACCAATGGTCGTTTCAAAAAGTTAATTGAAGAAGCAAAGCTAGAGTATGATTATATTGTTGTTGATACGGCACCCACTATTTTGGTAACAGATACAATGTTAATATCTCAGTTAGCAGATGCGACTATTTATTTGGCTAGAGCAAATTACACGGAGAAAAATTTATTAAAATTCTCTAAAGAGTTATTTGAATCTGGTAAGTTAAATAATATGGCTTATGTTGTAAATAGTGTTGGAGCAAGTAAGTCATATGGTTATGGCTACAATTATGGCTATAACTATGGTTATGGTAATAAGAGTTAGTCTTTAACATACTTGTTTTTCCCTAAAAACTGCATGATATTTATCATACTCTGAGAGCGTTTTATAAATTACTTTTAATAGTGAATTATAAAACTTAAAATCATGAAGTATATAGAACCTATTTCTGCTATAATGACAACCGATATTATTGCACTCAATAGAGATGACGATCTTGAAACAGCAGAAATGCTATTCAAACGAAATAAGATTAGACATATACCAGTAGTAAAAGAAGGAGTTGTGATTGGGATGTTAAGTTATTCGGATTTGTTAAGAATAAGCTTTGCTGATGCTGTAGATGAAACAGAAACTGAAGTAGATACCCTAGTTTATAATATGTTTACTATCGATCAAGTAATGGCTAAGAATATAGTTACAGTAGATTCTACTGCTACAATAAAAGAGGTTGCAAAAATATTAGCCACTCGAGAGTTTCACGCTTTACCTGTAGTGGATAACGGAATTTTAGTGGGTATTGTGACAACTACCGACTTAATCAATTATCTATTAAGGCAATTGTAAAATTGGATAAACCAGACGGCATCTTTTAATTATTAGCTAAGTTCCTTAAGTTCTTGATAGTTTCAGTAGGGTTTGCACTTTTAAAAACATGACTGCCAGCTACAAATGTATCGGCTCCGGCTTCAACGAGTTTATTAATATTCTTGTCCGTTACACCTCCATCAATTTCAATGCGTGTATCTAAGCCTTGTTCGTCAATCATTTGACGTAGTTTTTTTACACGCTTATAAGTTACATCTTCAAATTTCTGACCACCAAACCCAGGGTTTATAGACATTAACAAAATCATATAGCACTCTGGTAAAATATCTTCTAAAACGGAAATTGGAGTTGTTATATTTAGTACAATCCCAGCTTTACAACCTGCGTCCTTAATTTGTCTCAGGGTTCTGTGCAAATGCACAGTAGATTCATAATGAACCGTAATAATATCTGCTCCTACTTTAGCGAACTCTTCGATATAACGCTCAGGTTTTTCAATCATTAAATGAACGTCTAAAGGTTTTGTTGCGTGCTTTTTAATTGCAGCTATTACTGGCATTCCATATGATATATTAGGAACAAAATGACCATCCATAACATCAATATGAAACCAATCAGCCTCACTGTTGTTTACCATTTCTGTGTCGCGTTGTAAATTGCCAAAATCGGCAGCTAACATTGAGGGAGCAATTAAACATTTGGCCATTTTAGTATCGTATTTTTGGTTTGCGCAAAGGTAAATAAAAAATGAAGTTTCTTTTGTTTTGAGATGATAAGATATTATAAAAAGTGAACCCACGGTAATCAGCCGTGGGTTCTTTCATCAATCAAAAAACGAACAGTTATGTTTTGTAACTGTTGTTACCTTTATTAGGTTGGTCGTTAAATATACAAAATCCTAACCTAAATATGTCTTTAATATTTTACTTCTAGAAGTATGTTTTAATCTTCTAATCGCTTTCTCTTTAATTTGTCTTACACGTTCACGTGTTAAATCGAATGTCTCACCAATTTCTTCTAAGGTCATTGGATGTTGATTTCCTAAACCAAAATATAAACGAATAACGTCTGCTTCACGAGGTGTTAATGTTTCTAGAGCACGCTCAATTTCCGTTCTTAAGGATTCATGTAATAAATCTTTATCTGGATTTGGTGATTCCCCACTTCGCAACACATCATATAAGTTAGAATCCTCTCCTTCAACTAACGGCGCATCCATACTAACGTGACGGCCAGAATTTTTCATGGACTCTTTAACGTCATTAATAGTCATGTCTAATTCCTTCGCTATTTCTTCTGCAGAAGGCGGTCGCTCATGACTTTGCTCTAAAAAAGCAAATGTTTTATTAATTTTATTAATTGAGCCAATCTTGTTTAATGGTAAACGTACTATACGAGATTGTTCTGCTAATGCTTGTAAAATGGATTGTCTTATCCACCATACAGCATATGATATAAACTTAAATCCACGTGTTTCATCAAAACGTTGTGCAGCTTTAATTAAACCCAAATTACCTTCATTTATTAAATCTGGTAAAGTTAAACCTTGGTTTTGGTACTGCTTAGCAACTGAAACAACAAAACGTAGGTTTGCTTTTGTTAATTTCTCTAATGCAATCTGATCTCCTGCTTTAATCCGTTGAGCTAATTCTACCTCTTCGTCAGCGGTTATAAGATCTACCTTACCAATTTCCTGTAAGTACTTATCCAATGATGCAGTTTCCCTATTGGTAACCTGCTTGGTAATTTTAAGTTGTCTCATTTAATTTTAAGATTTGTGCAATTACTCTACAACAACGTGTTGCTTTTATTATACGTAAAAAAGCATAAAAATGTTACACAATATTAAAAAAACTTTTAAATCTTTAAGAGTTTAACGGTATCAAGATTAATGTCGTCAATAGTTTTATTAGTAAATTTATAGTGACCACGAGTTGTTATTAACCTAAAACAATATGAATTTATTTGATTTAAGATATTGATAAGCAGCTATTTGCAGTTTAGTAAGCTGAGTTTTTCAGATTTTAAACTCAAATCAAAAATATGCTTACTCCCTTCTTTTCTGTAACAATATCTATCTGGTGTTAGATCAATATCACTATCTTTTTTCTGGTACGATTCCGGAGATTCATAACCTTCAATATCTACTTTAATAATGCTATATCCTAAATATTTAGGATATTGAATTGAATGTATTAAATCTTATACTCATATACTCTTGTCCTGCGTTATCATAGCTAACGGTATAATGATTTTTTAGTAGAGTACTATACCTTACTTTTCTTAGCTCTAACCACGAGTCAACCAGCCTCTTCTACTGGCTGTAGCTATGGCATAAGGCGTAATCCAGAATAAAGCGAATGTATATAAAATACTATAGGAGTATGCCCAAATTCCTTCGGTAGTTTTATATTGTTTTGCAAAAAACAGTACAGAGAATGTCGATGCTACTAAAATGCTAACCAATGTGGATCCTAAAAATAATAATGGGTGCACTAATACAAAGAATAGCATAGAAATCAATAATGGATAACTCATTAATATTTTCATGAATTGACTTACAAATAGAATGCGTGTTCCAAGTTTTCCTTTTGCTCTAAAATTACTAAACACATATTTTGCCATTTCAAGATTCTCACGAACATTACTTCGTCCCCAACGAATAAACATTTTGTATAAGCCTAAATATTGTTCTGGTACATTGGTATATGCCACAGCGTTTTTTTGAAATAACACGTGCTTACCTTGTTTTAATATCATATTGGTCATGGCTCTATCTTCGCCTATATCCGATGCTTGTCCCATAAAAGTCTGGTTAATCCATTGTGGTAAGCACTTATGAACTGCAGTACTTCTGTATGCAGCTAATGCCCCAGGAGTACATAAAACAGAATTCAGATTACTCTCTGCAGAACGTACAAACTCAAAACTCATAACAAAACTAACATCGAGCATTTTAGGAAGCATTTCTTTTTTATTGTTCAACACTCTAATATTACCTGCAACTGCACCACATTGTTCATCTTTGATAAAAGGACTAACTAAATTTCTGAGTGTATCTTCAGTAACAATAGAATCACTATCTACAGTAATATATATATCACCTGTTCCTAAATTGAAACCACGATACAATGCATGGCGTTTTCCTTGATTTTTTGGTTGTTGGTAAATCTCTAAACGATCTCCAAGCTTATTTTTTGCATCTAACATCCAATCCCAAGTGTCATCCTTGCTGCCATCGTCTATAGAAATAAGCTGTACTTTATGATTAGGGTAATTGCTGTTTGCTAAACTCATTAAGGTGTCCCAAACTTGCTTTCCTTCGTTATACGCAGGCACAATTACAGTACATGTTGGTAATTCTTTATCTGAA
The DNA here is from genome assembly GCF_044594915.1 of Winogradskyella sp. R77965. GTDB lineage: Bacteria > Bacteroidota > Bacteroidia > Flavobacteriales > Flavobacteriaceae > Winogradskyella. The sequence goes on from NZ_CP138990.1 coordinate 3,231,035, forward strand.
ACAGATGCAATAGGCTTGTATTTATAATAATTGTATGCTTTGTATAAAAAGAAGGTGGCTTTAAACGTAAATAAGCTCGTGGATAAAATTATGAACGTATAACCTAAAGTAGAGCTCGCCTTGTTTAGTTTCAATTGTTCGAAGTCATTGTGAAATACAGAGAGGAAATAGATTCCTATGACAAGAAGTAAAAATGAACTAAACAGTACAATTTTATTGTAAGGACTTTCGATTTTACTTCTACTAGTCAAAAAAAGATTAAAATCGTTTGAGAGTTTTTTGGATTTGCGTTTTGTATTGGAAACAATATTCTTTGAGGCAAACTTTTTTGAGGACATATATCTATTTGTGATTAAATAATTAATTGATAACAGATGTACGTTCCCTTTTAAAGTTTGGACTATTTTTGATTTTAATTTAACATTAAGCTTCTTTTTTATTAAAGTCCAAAGGATTCTCCTAAATTTATTCGCCCTCTAAGCTTGTCAATTTTTTGAATCATTTTATTAAAGAATAGAACTCTATCTTTCTCTCCAGAATGCACTAAGAGTTTTGAGTTGGACATCTGGCGAGAAAAGAAGTCGTCCATAATATCACATGTTTCTTGATGTTCTATTTTTAGATATTCCAAAACAGTATATGGAACAAAAAAGATTTTTTTATGCGTTGTTTTTACCATAATAATATTACTCATCGTCAATAAGTCGCTCTTGTACAGGTTGTAAGAAGCATTATTTTTAGAGTTTAGTATGCTTTGTTGAATAGTCTGTTTTTCTACATGATTTACTATGTCTTCTAAATCATCACAAATCTTTAAAGCTAAATCTTTAGATAATAGTTGAGACTCAAAAAAGTAAATGATTTGTTCAAGTGTTCCATTGATTGTGTTATCGTTCCAGAATTCTGTAATATTTATATAATTATAGGTCTGTCCAAGTTCAAACGCTTTTTCTAATAATGAATTTGGAATAGTCTTAATAAATTCATCGAAAGACACTTTGTTTTTAGTCATTTCTTTGTCAGTGAGTTTTAACCAAACGTAGATTTTATACCTGGTAATATAAGAATCTTTGAGTGTGTAAAAGAGTGGGATATCCTTTGCTGAATATAAAATAGAGGCACTTTTGAGTTGGGTTAAGGGAATTAAATTCTCAATAGATGTTGTGAAATAATCTTCTAAATGTGATTCGTTAGAAATAATAGGCGACTTCTCTACAAGAATGGTGTTTTGACTTCCAATTTCAAACAACTTATTGAGTGAGACTTTATAATACTTGGCAAGCTTTACGCTTTCCTCTAAAGATAGACTTGTTTTGCAATTAACTCTCCTGTAGGCTGCGTCATAGCCGATATCTAAAATGGTTGCAATTTCATCTACAAAAGATGAATTGGATAAACTTTTGTCTTTTAAATATTGAATGAGCTGACTTTGCATTTTTAACAATAATATTTTACTGAATTTGTATTATTTGTAAAAAATACAAAAATATTATTGTAGTATCGATTATTTCATAAGATTTAAGTTAAATATCGCAAGTAAATTTGAGCTATATAATCTTAAAGCTTAGGTCATGAAATACTTAATAACTTTAATTTTTGTCTTTGGAATATTATCATTTGGTTTTTGCCAAAAAAATAGTGTTTATGCAGAATTTTTGGGTAATGGAATAATAGGCTCTATTAACTACGAAAGACAATTAACGAAAGAACCTAAAATATCAACTAGAGTTGGTATAGGGTTGTGGTATAATTTGGGGATTTTAGGGTCTTCGGATGCTGGACATACAATTCCTATATCTGTGCATTATTTGCTGGATTTAAATAAAAATAATTACTTAGATTTTGGTATTGGTACAACCTTTGTGCAAACTAAATCTAATTACTCTTCAAAATATATAAGTTATCTATTTACTAATGTTGGTTTTAGAAGATATTTTGGAAACAATTGGTTTTTTAAAGTTCATGTTTCACCCTATGTAGATAATATAAATAGTACAACTTCAAAAATAGGAGGCGAAACTATATATATAAATCAAGAATTTGATTTTAATACTAAACAATGGTTTGGGCTTAGTTTTGGGAAACGATTTTAAGCTAATAATATTGCAGGGTCAATAGTAGAAGAATTTAAAATACAGACATAATGAAAATAAATTTATTTCTTTCAACATTATTTATTTTTTTGATACTTAATTGCGAGAAGGGTGATTTGACAGATTCTGATCCAATAGTAGGAAACTGGCAATTAATTATTAAAAAAGTAGATAATACTCAGGTTGAGTTAACCAATTGTCTGGCTCAGAATACACTTCAATTTTTAATTGAGCGTAACTCAATTGATAATAAAGTAATATTTAATAATTATTATACAGATGAAGAAACTGATGATTGCTTATCAAGTATTGAAACAGAATATTGGACCCGTGGAAATAGTGGTTACTACGGTGTACATAATGAATCTCTTTTTAATCAGAACCGAAGTTTTAGAATAATAAATTCAAGATTGTACTATGCTATTGATGGTTGGGATTTTACAGACGACGGTATAGAAGTTACTGAGTTTGTTTACATCTATGAAAAACTATAAATAGTAAAATCTCCGTAATCCGTTCCGTTAGAAATTAAAAAAGCCCAACATCACTGTTGGGCTTTCTCATATATTAAGATTCAAAAAAAAATTAATCTTCCTTCTTATCTTCTCTAGGTTTTCTATCGTCTCTGCGATTATCTCTATTTCGATTATCACGTCCACGATTATCTCTTCCTCTGTTATCTCTACCACGATTGTTGTTATCTCTTGGTGGTCTTGCAACATAACCTTCAGGTTTTGGCAAAATCGCTTTACGAGAAACTTTTTCTTTTCGTGTTCTAGAATCTACTCCGAAGTACTTAACGTCAAAAACATCTCCCATGTTTACTACATCAGATACATTCTCAGTACGTTCCCAAGCTAATTCACTAACGTGTAATAAAACTTCATTTCCTGGTGCATCCATATACTCAACAACAGCACCAAAATCTAGCATTTTAATTACTTTTACTTCGTATACGCTACCAACTTCTGGCTTAAATAATAACGAATCTATTTTTGCCATAACGGCATTAATACCTTTTTTACCAACACCTAAGATTTCAACAATACCTTCTTCAGTAACTGGATCTTCGTTAATAACGATAGTCGTCTCAGTTTCTTTTTGCATTTCCTGTATCACTTTTCCACCAGGACCAATTAAGGCTCCAATAAATTCGTTAGGAATACGTCTTGTTATCATTGTTGGTGCATGATCCTTAACATCAGCGTTAGGAGTTGCAATAGTATCAGTTAATTTCTCTAAGATATGTAAACGACCATCACGAGCTTGTTGTAGTGCGTTCACTAAAATCTCGTATGATAACCCTTTTACTTTAATATCCATTTGACAAGCTGTAATACCATCTGCAGTACCAGTTACTTTAAAATCCATATCACCTAAATGATCTTCATCACCTAAGATATCAGATAATACAGCGTACTTTCCAGAATCTGCATCAGAAATTAATCCCATTGCAATACCAGAAACAGGCTTTGTCATTTGTACACCAGCATCCATCATCGCCATTGTACCAGCACATACAGTTGCCATAGAAGACGAACCGTTAGATTCTAATACTTCAGATACAACTCTTACTGTGTAAGGACAATCATCTGGTACCATACCTTTTAATGCACGTTGTGCTAAATTACCATGTCCAACTTCTCTACGAGAGGTTCCACGGATTGGTCTAGCTTCACCTGTACAAAAAGGAGGGAAGTTATAGTGTAAATAGAAACGCTCTTCACCTTCTTGAGATGGCATATCTATTTGATTAGCATCTCTAGACGTACCTAAAGTTACTGTTGCTAATGCTTGAGTTTCTCCACGTGTAAAAACTGAAGAACCGTGTGTTGATGGTAAGTAATCAACCTCACACCAAATTGGTCTAATCTCAGTTGTCTTACGACCATCTAAACGTAAACCTTCATCTAAGGTTAAATCTCTAATCGCAGCTTTTTCAGCTTTACGGTAATAATCAGATACTAATCCGCCATAATCTTCTAATTCTTCTTCAGAAAACGTTGCTTTAATATCTTCTTTTATTTGTTGAAAAGCAGCAGATCTCTCATGCTTAGCAGAACCTGCTTTAGCAATAGCATACACTTTATCGTATGCCATATCGTGCACTTTCTTCTCTAAATCTTTATCTTCTCTTTCTGGCTCATATTCACGAGTTTCTTTCTTTCCAAATGCTTCTGCTAATTTAACTTGAGCAGCACACTGTACTTTAATATGTTCGTGTGCAAACTTAATCGCATCTGCCATTTCTTCTTCAGAAATCTCATCCATTTCACCTTCTACCATCATTACTGAATCTGCAGAAGCACCAATCATCATATCGATGTCTGACTCTGCTAATTGTGCAAATGTTGGGTTAATGATGAATTCACCATTTACACGACCAACTCTTGCTTCAGAGATTGGACATTCAAAAGGGAAATCTGATAATTGAATTGCAGCAGAAGCTGCTAATCCTGCCATAGCATCTGGCATTACAGTTTCGTCATGAGACATTAACTGAATCATCACCTGAGTTTCAGAATGGTAATCCTTTGGGAATAATGGACGTAAAACTCTGTCCACTAAACGCATTGTTAATACTTCACCGTCACTTGGTCGTGCTTCTCTTTTGAAGAAACCACCTGGATAACGTCCTGCAGCAGCAAATTTTTCTCTGTAATCTACTGTTAATGGTAAAAAATTAACGTCTTTTTGTTCGTAGTTGGAAACAACTGTACATAATAACATACATTTTCCTGATTGCACAACAACGCTTCCATGCGCTTGTTTTGCTAATTTTCCGGTTTCGATAGAAATTTCTCTACCATCACCTAGGTCAATGACCTCTCTAAATGTCTTTGGAATCATAAATTTTTAAATTCTCGTACTGATATGCATCGCATTGTCAGTACTGTTAAACAATGGTCGTTGTGTTGTTGTGTAGTAGTTGTATGACCAATGAAAAACTATTAATTCTGAACTTATCTCAGAATCTGCTTATTCATAATTCGAATTTTAGACGCTTTCGATTGCGTTATATAAAACAAAAGACCACGCTAAAAAACGTGGTCTTTTTATTGAGATTATTTTCTTAATCCTAATTCTTTTACTATGGCACGATATCTTAAGATATCTTTCTTAGTTAAGTAGTCTAATAAAGCTCTACGCTTACCTACCAATTTTACTAACGAACGCTCAGTATTAAAATCTTTGCGATTGTTTTTTAAGTGTTCTGTTAAGTGATTAATTCTTGCGGTAAATAATGCTATCTGTCCTTCAGCAGAACCAGTATCTTTTGCATCTTTACCATGTTTTTTGAAAAGTTTTTCTTTTCCTTTTGCGTCTAAATACATGCTAATATTATTGTAAATGATTGTTATGTACACGAAAGCCTTTCTTTCGAGCGGCAAATATAGTGTTTTTTTGTGATTTGGGATTTTTTTCGTAACTTTTTGATGTTGAATGAGATAAAAATTAATTTCTATTCAACCAACCCTATACTAATTTAATAGCTATCACGAATTAATCCTGTTAAATTGTATGTATGAAAGTTTCCAAACCACAGCGTAACTTCTTTAACGCTTATGATGTTCTAGAGCGTATTTTTAATAATACGTACAATGGCATTGCTATTGTAAATTTAGATGGTGATTGGTTAAAAGTAAATGAAAGTGTCTGCGAAATTTTTGGTTACACGCGTTGGGAGCTTTTTAATATGGATATCAATAATATCATTTTCATTGAGGATCTTGGTGTTCATGAAAAAAAATATGAAAAGCTTGTTAGAGGTGAGATTGATAAATATCGTGTTAAACAAAGGTATTTTCATAAAGATGGTTCTATAATTTGGGTCTTAATTTATGTGTCTTTAGTCTATTTTAAAGAGGGCAGACCTCACATGATTTGGCAATTTTCTGATGTTACTAATAGACAAAAAAACCAAGATAAATTAAAAACGATGCTTAGTGTTGCTAAAGAGCAAAATGAAAGATTGTCGTCTTTTGCTGATATAGTAACTCATAATCTAAGATCCCACTCAGGTAATTTATCGACACTTACTGAGTTTTTAGAAGAAGATTTTTCTAATCTAAATACAAACGAAAATTTTCAGCTTCTAAAAAAAGCTGTTGAAAACTTACAAGAAACTGTTTCCCATTTAACGGAAGTTGCTAAAATTAAAGAAATTGAAGATTCTAAAATGCAAGTCCTCAATTTATATGATTATGTAGAAAAAGCCACATACAATATTATTGCAATGGCCCAGAATGCTGAGGCTACAATATATAATGAAATTGATGAAAATATCACTGTAAAAGGAATTCCAGCTTATCTTGATAGTATTATACTCAACTTTCTTACCAATGCTATTAAATATAAATCTAAAAAACGAATACCTATCATAGAATTGACCTCTAGTGTTGAAGATGACTTTGTAGTGCTCAAAATAAAAGATAACGGGTTAGGAATAGATTTAGACAAATTTGGAAATAAGCTTTTTGAGATTTACAAAACATTTCACTCTAATGAAGATGCCATTGGTATTGGGCTTTTTATAACCAAAAATCATATTGAATCTTTAGGTGGAAGGGTTGAGGTTTCAAGCGAAGTCGATGTAGGTACAGAGTTTTCAATTTATTTTAAAAAAGGATAATTTTTTTAGTCATGATTAAACCTTTTGAAAATACAGTGGTCTTAACACTATATTAACAATAAAAAAAGTAGTCATGAATTTTTTAAATCACGAAGTCCCAAAAAAAATTAAGAACGACCTGAGTAAAACTTTTAACTCATTTAAAAGTACAGTTTTAAGCCTTTTGGTTTTAGGTTTAATCTTTACGTCTTGTAGTGAAGATAATACTGTAGAACCAGAAAACCAGCTCGAAGATACAGAAGAAGTTCAGCGCTCTGCTGAAATTGACCAGATTGACAATGTTTTAGGAGACCTAGTTATTGAAGCCTATGAGGAAGAGGAGTCTGATTTGGCAAATAGAAGTGCTCAAAGTAGAGATATTCCAGATTGTGTTACAATTACAGTTGTTGCTCAGCAAGGTTACAGACAAGTTACTATAGATTTTGGTACTGAGGGTTGTATTGTGCGTGGTCATCTACTGAAAGGACAAATCGTATTCGATTACACACGAAATCCTGAAGCACAACAAATTATGATTAACTATAATTTGATTGATTTTTATTTTGACGCTAAAAACATTATTGCTAGTCGTTCTATCCTTAAAGAACTATCTAACGAATACGGCAATCCGCAATTTACACATGATTTAGATATTACTGTAATTTGGCCAAATGGAGTACAAGCTTCTAGAGAAGGTACAAAAATTAGAGAATGGGTTGAAGGTTTCGGTAGTGGTATTTTTAGTGACAATGTTTTCGAAATTACAGGTAACTGGACAGCAACTTTTGTAAATGGAAATACTCATACCTATGAAGTTATTATGCCATTGCGTAGAGAAGTAATATGCACCTATTTTGTTAGTGGGATTTTTGACGTACAACGGACTAATTTTGGGGGCTTATTCGATTATGGAGATGGTGATTGTGATAATGAAGCAACATTTACTTTTAACAATGGTAGAGAAATACCGATAACTTTAAATTAGTTATTAGTTTTGGTTGATTGGAGAAAAAAGCGAGCCATTCGGTTACTGAGCGTAGTCGAAGTAGGCTCGCTTTTTTTATTAATCGTTAAAATCGTCAATACCTACAGTGATGTTCATTCTAATAAGAACATCAAAACTTACTGATGTATCACTAAGTTGTCCAGTAATTAACGCATTAATTGAGGTACTGTCTTTAAAATAGTAAGCAATATTGTTTAAAAGATATCTATCGATTACATGACTTTCCGTATTAAGATTATTTTGAATGACTAAGTCTTCAATTTCAATAGATATTCCTCCAATTATTAAAACGGCATCAGTCAGCGTTGTTTGAGAATCACCATTATAATTAATGATTTCGTAGGAAAGCTTATTTAGCCTAGCTTCGATTATAAAATCTTGATTTTCTTCTATCGAATCATTGACACTAATATCGATGGGAGCATTGCTTGCAAAGCGGTGATCTTCATCAAAAAAACTTGTAGAATTTATATTAACAGTTGCAGAAAAATCATCGGTTATAGGAGTTAGAGTAATACCATCATCTTGCTTACAAGAAATAAGATTTAGACAACATATTACAGTAATAATAAGCCTATAATGTCTCATTTTTAAAAGTTTTATGAAACTCTAAGAGGTTGATTTTTTATTAAGTCAATATATAGATTAATCTTGTTTTTTAAATCTTTACGATGTGTTATAAAATCTAAGAATCCATGTTCTAATAAAAATTCTGAAGTTTGAAAGCCTTCAGGCAATTCCTTACCAGTTGTATCTCTAACAACACGTGGGCCAGCAAAACCAATTAAAGCTCCGGGTTCTGCGATATTAATATCACCTAACATGGCAAATGATGCCGTTGTACCACCAGTTGTAGGATCTGTACATAATGAAATATAAGGAATACCTGCATCTGCTAATTGCGCTAATTTCGCTGAGGTTTTAGCTAATTGCATTAAGGATAAGGCAGCCTCCATCATACGTGCTCCACCAGATTTACTGATAATCATAAATGGTGTTTTCTTTTTTAAAGCATAGTCTGCTGCTCTGGCAATTTTTTCACCTACAACACTTCCCATAGAACCGCCAATAAACGCAAAATCCATGCATGCAATAACTAAATCTTGTCCATTAGATTTACCCACTGCCGTGCGCACCGCATCTTTAAGATGTGTTTTTGCTTGTGCTGCTTTTAATCGGTCTGGATATTTTTTAGTGTCTATAAATTTGAGAGGATCTTTAGAAGATAAATTAGCATCTAACTCCTTAAATTTATTATCGTCAAATAGAATTTCAAAATACTCAGTGCTTCCAATTCTTACATGGTATCCGTCTTCTGGGCTTACATAAAAATTTTGTTCGAGTTCTTTAGTATCTATTATTTTTCCAGTTGGAGATTTATACCAAAGACCTTTAGGAGTGTCTTTTTTTTCCTCAGTAGAGGTTTGAATGCCTTTATCTTTTCTTTTAAACCAAGCCATATTGATTTACAGTTTTAGATTTACGATTTAAGATATGAAAATCTTTAATCGAAAGTTTTAGTTAGTGTTAGGGTGCAAATGTAAAACATATAAAATTACTACTTTATTATTAAACTCAAAAATGTATAATTGGTTTATAAAGTAAAATGTTTGGGGAAATAAAAACCCATTACAACTCTGATTTTGAGTTGTAATGGGTTTTATTAGTTTGAATACTTTTTATAAAGTATCTACATTATTTAAATCTTCAAATGCCTTTTTAAGTCTTTCAACAAAAGCATCTTCACCTTTACGTAACCAGACGCGTGGGTCATAATACTTTTTGTTTGGGACATCGTCACCATCAGGATTACCAATTTGAGTTTGTAAGTAGTCTTTCTTATCTTGAACGTAGTCTCTAACACCGCTTAAAAAAGCCCATTGCATATCAGTATCAATATTCATTTTAATAACACCGTAACTAATACCTTCTCTTATTTCTTCTACCGTAGAACCTGATCCTCCATGGAATACGAAATCAATATGGTTATGCCCAACACCATATTTTTCAGTAATATAATCTTGAGAGTTTTTTAAGATTTTTGGAGTTAATTTAACATTACCTGGTCTGTATACACCATGGACATTACCAAAGGCTGCAGCTATAGTAAATTGGTCACTCACTTTACTTAACTCTTCATAAGCATAAGCAACTTCTTCTGGTTGCGTGTATAACTTTGAAGCGTCAACATCACTATTATCTACACCATCTTCTTCACCACCTGTAATACCAAGTTCAATTTCTAAAGTCATGCCCATTTTGCTCATACGAGCTAAATATTGTTTGCAAATTTCTATGTTCTCTTCGATTGGTTCTTCAGATAAATCAATCATATGAGAACTATATAGAGGTTTACCGGTTTCTTTAAAATGTTGCTCACTAGCGTCTAATAAACCGTCTATCCAAGGTAATAATTTCTTGGCACAGTGGTCTGTATGCAAAATAACAGGTACTCCGTAAGCTTCTGCCATTTGGTGTACATGCTTAGCACCAGCAACTGAACCTGCAACAGCAGCTTTCTGATTTTCATTACTTAAGCCTTTACCAGCATTAAATTGTGCACCACCATTTGAAAATTGAATAATCACTGGTGCATTTAATGCTTTTGCAGTTTCTAAAACACCATTTATAGTGTTAGATCCAATAACATTTACAGCTGGTAAGGCAAAACCTTTTTCTTTTGCTAGTTTAAAAATATTTTGTACTTCTCTTCCTGTTGCAACTCCGGGTTTAATATTGTGACTCATAATTTTTTGGATTGAAAAATTTAGATGTCAAAAATACGTAAATTTTGAGTATTTATGATGGTTGATTTGCTATAAAATAGCGAAAACGATGTAGCTGAAGCTGAATAAAAATTATATTAAAAAGGATAATTAATTCCAATATTGAAAACCGCATTTCTGAAGTTGTACTCCTTAAACCAACGACTGCCTTCAATTAGTGAAGGATCGTAGGTTTTAAAACCTGTGTCGAAGCGTAGCACGAAAAAATCGAAGTCATAACGTATGCCAAAACCAGAACCAACAGCAATATCTTTTAAAGAATTAATATTGTTAAAGGTCGCATTTTCATCTTCTACATTGTCTAGTACATTCCATATGTTACCTGCATCAATAAATAGTGCTCCATACCATTGCCCAAATAGATTAAAGCGTTGTTCTGCACTCAAATGAATTTTAAAGTTGGCCTCGTTAAATTCGTTTGTGGTTTCGGAACTTCCAGGCCCTAGATTATAAGCTGTCCAAGCTCTGTTGTCATTAGGTCCACCAGCAAAGAAACTTTTAGCAAACGGAATACTATTAGAGTTACCATAAGGAATAGCAATACCGGCGTATGATCTAAATGCAAATACATTTTTTCGACCCAAATCAAAATATTTTACGTAATCAATTTCGGTTTTAAAATATTGCGAAAAAGCGACACCAAAAACTTCGTAATTACCGTTGTCGTTTTTAGAGGCACCAGTAAGTCTTGAGATATTAGACAGTAAATTACCAGCCAATTCTACTCTCCATTTAAATACTGAAAAATCGTTATCAAAAATATTTTGCCTTTTGTCTTTTTTATAGTCAAAACTGGTGGAGAAAATAAGGTTATTCTCAGTGAGTCGTTCTTTTCGTTCTTCAATATTATTTACTGTAGCAAAATCAGGATCGTTTAATGTTAAAGATGTATCTCCTGCCAATACATCATCAATAAATTGGTCTGCAGGAGAAAAATCGTTTTCAATAAGCGGGTTCTCTAAAGTTTCGCCATCTCCGATATAATCAATTTCTCTAGCTATGGAATTTAATCTGCCAAAGGAATTTGTGTAGACTCCAAAGTAATTGCTGGTATTAAGATTCTTTACAAACTGCACATTAAAAAGATCCAAGTTATTGGTAACTGTTTTTGAAGGAAACCAATTATAACTTAGCACACCAGATAAGGCTTGTTTATCTAATCCGATGTTTTGTTGACTTGTGGCAGATAAATTAATTACCGTACTTGGAGACATATATTTAGGGACAATTTTATCGGTATTAAACGGTGAAAAAAAGCGAGGTATGGTAAGCCTAATATTTCCTCCAAACTCGTTAATATCGAAAAAGGAGGTATTGTCATCTGATGGGTTTCGTGATGCTCCAATGGCTGCAATACCACTTAATTCTAATGATTCGGCACCTCTAAAAACATTTCTGATTTTTAATCCCGTACTAAATGAAAATCCAATGGTTTGGATATTACTAGTATTTATTTCTGGATCAAAGCTCAATTGATATTTTTTCTTGGGTTCTAAATAAATGTTTGCGGTTAGTGTTGTGTCTTCCTCATTTTCAACATAATCGATGCTTGGATATCTAAACATCTGCAAATCGTTAAGATAGCGCGAGGTTCTACTACGAGCTAAATCACTATAAGTGTCCCCTTTATTGATGAAAACAGCATCAGTTAGTGCTTTAGGTCTAAATCTTAATTTGTCTTTACTATACAGATTATAATTTTCGTGAATTGTAGTATCTGATATGGTTTTAAAACGGTTATCAAAGTTATCATCCGTAAAAATATTTACTTCTTTAATCTTATAAATTTTAAAGGGTACCGTCGTAGTAGAGTCCTCTCCTCTAATGGAGCGATTAGCAATAATTAGTTCAGTATTTACTTTGTGATTTGTTTTTATCGTATCAGTTACAAAACTGATGTAATCTTGCCCAAAATAATAAAAGCCAGCATTACGCAAGTAAGTATTTATGCGTTCGCGCTCTTTTTCATAATTTAGTTGGTTATATTGCTCACCCTTTATAAGTAGAGATGTATTACTGAATTTATCGTACAATGTATCAATTGCAACACTGCTTATTATTGGTGTAATAGAATCTAATATATAAGGTTTGTTCTTTGTGACTTTATAGGTGACTTGCGCGCGCTTACTACTGTCTTTTTCTATTTCATATTCTACTTGATTATTAAACCATCCTTTGCTGTAATAATACTTTCTAAGGTTATTAGTAGTTTTAATGGTTTTATCTTCATTTAGAATAGTTGGTGCTTCACCTGTGCGCTTTAGCCAAGTATTGAAATTTTTTCGTGTTTCTATTTCTTTATCAAACTGCTTTTTTGAAAGTAATTTAGTTTTCCATCTTACTTTAGAAGAATCACTTAGCACTTTAGCATTAATAATTGAGTCAATATTCGGTCTGGCTAAATTGTAAATTCCTAGTTTAAGAGGCAATTTAATGCCTAATAAACCATTCATGCCAGTATTAACTTTTTGAATAACGATATTATTAATACGTTCTTCATTATTTATTTTTCCGTCTTCAATAATTGCGTTTTCGGTAATAAGATGCTCATTGTCTTTGACACGTTTTACTACATTACAAGAACTAATAGAAAAAATAAATAGGGACAATACCAAAACATTACAAAGTGATTTGTAATTTTTACCTAAGTAATAAATACGATTTGACAATCTCAAAGGTTGTATTGTGTTTTGATAATGTTTGTACGAAACAAAAATAATACCATTTATGGCTTTAAGTATGTGTACTTAAATAAAATTAGAAAAATAATAAGGGTAAAACGATTTACTTTGTATTTTACAAACAAATGTAAAGCGTTTTTAATGTTATCAAAGAATCAAATAAAGTTAATTAAAAGTTTAAGTCAAAAAAAGAATAGACAGCAATTAGGTTTATTTACGGTTGAAGGTGTAAAAGGAATTAATGAATTTCTAAATTCAGACTTTCGGTTAGAAAACCTCTTTACTACAAAACTAATTTTTGATGCACCAAATCACCAAATCGCTGAAATATCCGATGCAGAACTTAAAAAAATATCAACGCTAAAAAGTCCTAATACGGCTTTAGCTATTTTTAAAATTCCAAAGTCGATATCACCGCAAAATGGAGGCTTAATTTTAGCATTAGATGATGTAAGAGATCCGGGTAATTTGGGTACTATTATACGTCTATGTGATTGGTATGGAGTTAAAGATTTGGTTTGTAGTATCAATACCGTTGATTGTTATAATTCTAAAGTTGTACAAGCTACAATGGGTTCTCTAGCTCGTGTTAATGTTATATATCTCGATTTAAAAGTGTATTTAGAATCTAGTAAAGCTAGTGTTTTTGGTACTTTTATGGATGGTGAAAATATTTATAACTCAAATTTACCTATTGAAGGTATTGTGATTTTAGGTAATGAAGCTAATGGGATTTCTGAAGCGATTTCATCTAAAGTAGATAGGAGAATAACAATTCCGCAATTTGGAAAAAATCAATCTACTGAAAGTTTAAATGTTGCCAATGCCACTGCAATTATTTTAAGCGAATTTAAGCGACGAACTACTACTGAAATGTAAAGTTTATAAAAACACCTCTTGTTTGCATTTTTGCAATGTTACCTGTCCATGGACTATTTGGATCATTGTCTCTAATAATCTCATCATTGATAGCAAAAATTCCTCGGATAGATGGCGTGAATTTAAAATGGAGTAAATAGAAATCTATCCCAAAACCTATTTCGTAGAAATACGTGTTTTTTGTCATTCTAAACTCACCAGAATTATTATCATTCGGATTGTCTTCGTTGCTAGACAGATTGATTGCTGCCGACACACCTCCGACAACAAAAGGTTTGAAGTTATTAATGCGCTTCGTTGACATTTTTAACAATAAAGGTAAATGTACATAGGTAGATTTTATTTCCCTCAATAAATCAGAATCATTAAATTCCATACCATTAAAATAACCTTCATCGTATTGTAAGTTTCTAGTGGTAAAGAATACACCAGGTTCCATCCTGAGGTTTAGATAGTCATTAATTCGCATATCACCGATGAGACCCAAATGAAAACCAAATGTTCTATCTACCAATATGTCTCTTAAATCTTCATTATACTCAAATTTGAAATCATATTGATTGAACCCAATAAAATAACCCCAAGATAATAGTTCCTCATCCTTTGGATCTGGATTATTGGCTACTTTTTCTTTGGTAAATAGTTGAGCAGATGCACTTTGAAATGCTAAAAAAAATGCTATTACGGTTAAGATTTTTTTCATGTTATGCTTTAGATGCTGTATAAATTGTTGCCACACCCATGGTTTGTGGTTTGTCTTCGACATTAATAAACCCGATTTTTCTTAAAATATTGTTTAAAGCTTCACCATATGGGAAAACAGAAGCCGATTCACTCAGATAACTATAAGCAATTTTATCTTTTGAAAACAGTTTCCCAATAATTGGTAGAATTAGTTTTGTGTGAATTTTATATCCTGCCTTATAAATAGGATTGGTAGGTACAGATGTTTCTAAAATTACAAAAACACCATTGGGTTTCAATACTCTTAATATTTCAGCTAACCCTTTCTCTAAATTTTCAAAATTACGAACTCCAAATGCAACAGTAATGGCATCAAAGGTGTTGTCTTTAAAAGGTAAATCTTCAGAATCACCAATTACCATAGAGATAATACCATCTAATTTTTTAGTTCTTATTTTCTGTCTTCCTACTTCTAGCATGCCATCACTGATATCTAAACCGATAATCTCTTTGGCTTTGGTAGTAGTGAGGTTAATGGCTAAATCACCAGTTCCTGTAGCTATATCTAAAATATTTTCTGGCCGTTTTTCAGTAACTATTTTAACAACTTTTTTTCTCCACTTTACATCAATACCAAAAGAAATGACGCGATTTAAGCCATCATATTCTTTAGAAATGGTGTCAAACATTTTGGTAACCTGAATCTTTTTAGATTGGTCACTGTCTTTGTAGGGATTTACTTTTTCAGCCATTAAAAATTTTTGGCAAATATACGGATTAGTTATAAGTCCTTGAAGTTGTAGGTATTTAAAGTTAATGCGAAGAGAATAATGATTCAGTATAGAAAAATTGCTAAATATTAACATGAAGTGAGTAAATGATACTTTATGCAATAGAGAAACCCGCTAACTTGTAACTTCTTAGTATATTTGCATGTTTATTTCAATAATTAGCGATGAAAAAAATATCAAAAAAATTAGATTTTTTTGCGAAAGCTCGCCTCTAAAATTTTTGATACGGGAGCGCAGCGGTTACAGGTGTTCTTAATTTTATTAAAAATTTATTAGAATAAATATTAAAATTTAAACGTGTGAAAATAATTATCGCAGGTGCTGGAGAGGTTGGGTTTCATTTAGCAAAACTATTGTCCTACGAGTCGCAAGAGATAACTCTTATTGATACTAAAAAGGATAGTTTAGTTTATGCTGGTGAGCATTTAGATATAAAAACTATAAAAGGAGATGCCACGTCTATTTCCATTTTAAGAGAAGCACGTATAGATACTGCAGCACTTTTTATCGCTGTTACATCTTCAGAAACTACTAATATTACAGCTGGTGTAATTGCTAAACAACTGGGAGCGCAGCGTACTATAGCTCGTATTTCTAATACCGAATTTATTGATGAAAAAGAAACCATTGGGTTTTCTAGATTTGGGATTGACGAATTAATTTCTCCTGAATCTTTAGCTGCTTCAGAAATAGAATTATTATTAAATCAGTACGGGTTTAATGATACCTATGAGTTTGAAGAAGGGGCTTTAACAATGCTTGGCTTGCGGTTGTCTAGAACGGCAACTTTTGTTGGTAAAACGGTTAAGGAGGCCGCAGAGATATATTCAGAGTTGCATTTTATTCCAATTGCAATTCAACGCTATGCAACACAATATACTATAATACCTAGAGGTGACACGCAGTTTAAGGAAGGTGATAAAGTCGTTTTTATGACTTCAAAAGGTGGTGATGACGAATTATTTGAATTGTCTGGTAAGGTAAAGTCTGAAATTAAGAATGTGATGATTCTTGGCGGAAGTAAAATTGGGTACAAAACAGCCAGAGATTTATGCGAAAGTAAGTTTAACGTTAAATTGGTTGAAAGTAGAAAACCGGTTGCAGAAGACCTAGCGGATCGCCTACCTAATGCTTTAGTGATATGTGGTGATGGAAGAAATGTTGAAATATTAGATGAAGAAAATATTTCAGACATGGATGCATTTATTGCAGTAACTGGTAATTCTGAAACCAATATTATGTCTTGTCTTTTAGCGAAATCTAAAGGTGTAAAGAAAACTATAGCATTAGTTGAGAATATGGATTATTACCAGTTATCTCAATCGATTGGTATCGATACATTGATAAATAAAAAACTATTGGCCGCCAACAACATATTTAGATACATTAGAAAAGGCGAGGTCGTTGCTATGACCAAACTTACCAATATGAATGCAGAACTTTTAGAGTTTGTAGTTAAGCCAAATTCTAAAATCACCAATAAAGTGGTAAAGGATTTAAGTTTTCCGAAATCAGCGATTTTTGGTGGAGTTATAAGAAATGGAAAAGGTATGATTCCTCTAGGAAGCTTTAAAATTGAAGCAGGAGATCGTGTTGTAGTCTGTTGTTTACCTCGTTCTATTTCTGAAGTTGAAGCATTTTTCGCATAGTTTATAAATTAGATGAAGCTTAATTATAAAATTATATTCCATTTTTTCGGATTACTACTATTGTTCAATGGTGGCTTTATGATGTTAGCTACATTGATTAGCCTTATATATAAAGATGGTGTCACCTTTCAGTTATTTTTAGCTGGTTTAGCAACCTTGCTTTTAGGTGGTGTTGCAATGTTTGCAACTAAAAATCATCGAAAAGAAATGAATAAACGCGAAGGTTATGTTGTTGTAGCCTTTGGTTGGATTGTAATGTCTCTTACCGGAACCTTGCCCTATTTGGCGACAGAAGCCATCCCTTCGTTTACAAATGCATTTTTTGAAACCATGTCTGGTTATACTACTACAGGTGCTAGTATTTTGAACGATATCGAAATAATACCAGAAGGTGTTTTATTTTGGAGGAGTACAACACATTGGATTGGTGGTATGGGTATTATTGTCTTAGCTATTGCCATTTTGCCTTTACTAGGAGTAGGAGGTATGCAGTTGTTTGCTGCTGAAGCACCAGGTCCGGGAGGAGATAAATTACATCCTAGAATAACAGATACTGCAAAGCGTCTGTGGCTAATTTATGTTGGTTATACTATTGCTGAAACTATTTTACTTCAGATAGCAGGAATGTCATTTTTTGATGCTATCAATCATGCGCTAAGTACGCTGTCAACTGGTGGTTTTTCTACAAAAAATGCCAGTATTGCCCATTGGAATGATAATCCTGCGATACAATACATTATCATATTTTTTATGTTTTTAGCAGGAACAAATTTTGTATTGAGTTATTATCTATTTAAGGGTAATGTAGTTAAAGTAATCAAAGACGATGAGTTTAAACTTTACTTTAGATTCATTACCGCATTTACCATAGTTGCTGCGCTTTTAATATATTTTAGAGCGGATGTATCTCAATCTTCAGTTACGCATCCTATGGTTTTTGGCGAGGGTGAAAGTGCCGTACGACATGGTTTATTTCAGGTATTAGCTATAGTTACTACCACTGGTTTTGTGACAGCAGATTATACCATGTGGACGCCGTTTTTAACGGTTTTCTTTTTCGGACTGATGTTTTTAGGAGGTTCTGCAGGTAGCACATCTGGTGGTGTAAAGGTAGTACGTCATTTAATTTTGATTAAAAATGGCTTTTTAGAATTTAAGCGTGCTTTACATCCTAATGCTATTTTGCCAGTACGTTATAACAAAAAATCCATTTCAGGAGATATAGTGTTTAACATACTAGGTTTCTTCATATTATATATGTTGTCCTTTATTATTGGTGCCTTGGTTTTCTCTATGCTGCAAATAGATTTTACTTCTGCTATTGGACTGTCAGCATCAAGTTTAGGTAACGTTGGACCAGCCTTAGGAGAATTTGGACCAGTTAATAATTATTCTGCATTGCCACCTTTAGGAAAGTGGTGGGCGTCCTTTTTAATGCTTATTGGACGATTAGAATTGTTTACAGTTCTTATACTTTTGACGCCTTTCTTTTGGAGAAATAGGTAATTCGCAATATGTTTTTAGCATAATGCGTTACTTTAGTAAGAAATTAAGTTTTAGAGTATGTTAAAAATTAATGTCAAAACGGTATTTTATATTATCATTTTATCAACTTCATTAATCTCATGTGTTAAAGATGTAGATTTTGATCAAGCAGATAATCTTTCATTAAGTCCAGTATTGGAGGCAAGCTTAGTCTATACAGAAGTGGAAGCCTCTCAATTTTCAATAAATGATGTAGAACTAGAAATAGTAAGGGATTCTATTGCCAACATTGAAATATTTAAAGATCAATTTGTTAAAGATAATTTAGTAAAAGCAGAATTCATTTTTAAAACTACTAATACCATTCTTAGAACATTTAATCTGCAAGTAGATTTTTTAAATAATACAGATGAGTTACAGCATACCCTTTCATTTGATGCCTTAAGTTCTTCTTCTGGCAATGAGGTAGTCACAGAATATATTGAAATTTTTGAAGACGATAGTTTAGATGATCTCAAATTAGTCACTAAAATGGTAATTACATTAAGATTGTATCCTAGTTCTGATGATTCAATTTTAAATGAAAACTCTTCAGGAAAAATTTCTTTAAAGTCTAAAGGTGTATTTTATTTTAATATAGATGTTTAGCCATGAAATGCAAAAGGCTAACATTTTTATTAATAATAACCGCATTTTGTGTTATAAATGCACAGAACAAACAACTTTTATTTGGATTTAAGGATATTCCTCAATCTGTACTAATTAATCCAGGTACAACCATAGAGAATAATTGGTTTGTTGGGTTTCCTTTATTGTCAAATTTTCATCTCAGTGCAGGTAGCTCAGGGGCAACTGTATATGATTTATTTGCAGATGATGGTCGAGATTTTAATATGAAGCTTCAAAATGTTATTTTTAATTTAGAAGCAAATGATTTTTTTACAGTGAACCAGCAACAAGATGTTTTTTTAGCTGGTTTTGATGTTGGTAATGGCGTAGAAAAAGAAAACTACTTGTCTTTTGGAATGTATATTGAAACAGATGCTATTTTGTATTATCCGGAAGATTATGCCGTTTTAGCCTATGAGGGCAATGCGAATAATTTTGGTAGAGTTTTCGATGTCAGTGATTTTAATGTGAGTGGAGAGGTACTTTCAGTGTTTCACCTCGGTTTCACTAAAAAGATGAATGATGGATTAACATTAGGTGCAAGAGGGAAAATTTATTCCAGTGTGTTTAATGTAAATTCTACCAAAAACAAAGGTTCATTTATAACTCAGCAAGGACAAAATAATTTCTTAACGCATAATTTTGATTTAGATGTTCTTTTACAAACATCTGGTGTAGTTGGTTTTGGTCAGGGTGAAGTTTCTGATGATATCAGGGGGATAAGAAAAAGAATATTACTAGGTGGTAACTTAGGATTGGGTTTAGATTTAGGGTTGACTTATCAAGCAACAGAACAATTCACTTTTGAGGCGAGCTTACTTGATTTTGGGTTTATAAGACATACAAAAGATATAGAAAACTATACCTTAGAAGGAAATTACACATTTGAAGGTATTAATCCTATCTTTCCAGAAGTAGGCACTGGGCAAAGTGCTGAGGACTATTGGAATTCTATTGCCGATAATTTTGAAGATGTATTTCAAATTGAGAAAACAACGGAGAAATATACAACTTGGAGACCTCTAAAATTGAATACAGCATTACGCTATGCTTTTGGGGAAAAAGTTAATAAGGATTGTGATTGTTTAGATAAAGAAAGTGGCTATATAAATGAAATAGGCACACAATTATATGCCATAAATAGATCTAGACAACCACAATTGGCGCTAACATTATATTACTACAGAAGGCTATTTGAAGGTTTTAGTCTGAAAGCAACTTATACAGCGGATTCATTCTCTTATTCCAATGTTGGTTTAGGCATTTCAAGTTATATAGGACCTGTTAATATATACTTTTTAGCTGATAATTTATTAGAATATCAAAATTTAGCAAAAGCGCAAAGCGCCTCTCTGCAATTTGGGCTTAATTTAGTATTCGGAAGAGGACAATAAGTGATAATTTTCAACTTTTTTTAATTTTTTTTTAAATATAGCTAGCCTATATTTCTACTGGTATTTTTTTGAATTCACATGGTCAATCTCTCGCTATAGTTGCAATACAAGCTGTAACATTTTTAATTGTTGTGCGTCTTACTTGTATAACCAATTAAAAATATCAATCATGGAATTAGTATTAAAACAAGAATTAGAATTTACACCAGAACCCATTGAGGTATCTCATTTTACAACCAACGGATTATTAAATTCTAATTACAAATCAGTTGTAAAGCAAAACTTCAGTAAGTCTACTACGAAATCAGTATTTGGAATTAGACAACGGCTAAAATCTTCACAATTCAATATGGTAAACCATACTGCTGTAATCTTAAAACTATCAGTTTTTGCCATAGCGTTAGTCGCTTTATTCTAAATAGAATAGACTATTTTTTTTGATCTTCTAACTGACACTTTTTATTAAGTGTCTTTTACAATTTAATGACATGTTTCATTATATGTCGATGCAGTTACTATTGCCATTACTTAACTTTTAAAACTTAGAATTTATGTCACTAGGAGAATCAATGATAAGTACAATGAAAAGTAATAAAAGCATTATGCTTGATAAATCTAAACGATTTAAAAAGACGCTAGGAGGTTATGGGAAAAACAAAAAACTTGAATATGATTTCCCTACTGCTACCCCAAAGCAATTAAGAGATATAAGACAAAAACTAAAAAAAGAAAATCAAATCCTTTGGGTGAAAATCATTGGGTTAACGATTGTAATAAGTATAGCTTTGGTTTGGCTATTTTTTACATCATAATAAAAAAGCTATAACGCAAAAATCACGTTATAGCTTTTCTTAAAAAAAGGCGATTGATGCAAGTACACTAGCTCAACGCTGTTTTAATACGTTTAATTGCCTCTTTAATATTTTCTTGTGATGCCGCATAAGATATTCTAATGCAATTTGGATTACCAAAAGCTTCACCAGTTACCGTTGCTACCAATGCTTCTTCTAATAGAAATAATGACATATCAGTAGCATTATTAATAGTTTTTCCTTTTATGGTTTTTCCAAAATAAGCAGATACATCTGGGAAAACGTAAAACGCTCCTTCTGGCTCATTAGACTTAAATCCATCAATTTCACCTAACAAATCTAAAATAAGTTTACGACGTACTTTAAATTCGTCTACCATATATTGCACGCTAGATGCAGGAGCTTCTAAAGCTGTAATTACAGCACGTTGTGCTATACAGTTTGCACCACTTGTTATTTGTCCTTGTATCTTATTGCAAGCTCTAGCTATCCAATCTGGTGCTCCAATATATCCAATTCTCCAACCTGTCATAGCAAAAGCTTTTGAGACGCCATTTACAGTAACCGTTCTCTCGTACATGTCTTCAAATTCAGCCATACTAAAATGACCACCTTTAAAATTGATATGCTCATAGATTTCATCAGATACAACATATATGTTTGGGTGCTTCTGCAAAACATCTGCTAATGCTCTGAGTTCTTTTTTACTGTAAACTGATCCACTTGGATTACAAGGAGAACTGTACCAAATCATCTTAGTTTTTGGGGTAATGGCAGCTTCAAGTTGCGCAGCTGTCATTTTAAAATCGTTATCAATAGAGGTCTTTACTTCAACAGGAACTCCATCATTTAATTGAACAATATCACCATAGCTTACCCAATAAGGACATGGTAAAATAACTTCATCCCCTTTATTAAGCATTACTGAAGCAATATTGTATAAAGCTTGTTTTGCACCTGTAGATACAACAATTTGAGGTAAAGTATAGCTAAGATTATTATCGCGTTTAAACTTAGTAATAATAGCTTCTTTTAGGTCTACATATCCATCAACAGGAGTGTAGCTATTGTAGTTTTGGTTTACAGCTTCTATAGCTGCTTCTTTGATAAAATCTGGTGTATCAAAGTCTGGTTCCCCTAAACTTAATCCGATTATGTCTTTTCCTTCTGCTCTTAATTCTCTGGCTTTAGCGGCCATAGCGAGCGTAGCCGATGTGGATAGATTGTTAATTCTATCTGATAGTTGGTTCATTGTAGTTAGTTATTGTTAATCTGAGAATTACATTATGCCATACTTGGCTTTTTACCTAATTCTTTTAGTTGATGATAATGTTCTGCAATAGCAGTCCAAATAGAGTTATATTCATTATAAGGTAAACTAAATTCGTGAGCAGTTTCTCTTACTATTTTTGCTATATTTTTATAATGTACATGACTTATATTTGAGAATAAATGATGTTCTACTTGTCTGTTTAAGCCACCTGTATAAAATTCAACAATCCAACTTTTAGGAGAAAAATTAGACGTTGTAAATAGTTGGTGAATTGCCCAGGTGTTTTTCATATTTCCATCTTCATCTGGTAAAGGCATATCGGTATTTGGCATGACGTGTGCTAACTGAAAAATGACACTCAAAATCATACCAGCAGTGTAATGCATAATTAAAAATCCAATTAAAACTTGCCACCACGCGTAACCCAAAGTCAAAGGTAAAACGACCCAAATGGAATAGTATATTATTTTACCAATAATTAACTTTGTCCATTGTGTCGCAGGATTAGGGAATTCACCATAGGATAATTTTCTTTTCAGGTATTGGTAAGTCTGTTTAAAATCTGTTGTAATAGCCCAATTAACCGTTAACAGTCCGTATAATAAAAAGGCATAATACTTTTGATATTGATGGATTTTTAACCATTTAGAATGTTTGGAAAACCGAATTATTCTTCCTGCATCAATATCTTCATCGTGTCCTTGAATATTAGTATAGGTGTGATGCAGTACATTGTGTTGCACTTTCCAGTTGTAATCATTACCAGCTAATATGTGTATGCTACTTCCCATAAGTTTATTTACCCATTTTTTGCTAGAAAAAGAACCATGGTTTGCATCGTGCATTACATTCATTCCAACACCAGCCATCCCAATACCAATTACCATCATAGAAATAATTTGTAACCAAGTAGGCAAATCAACCGTTAATAATAAAACTAATGGTCCAAGTAATAATGTAAACATTATTATGGCTTTTATATATAGCTTCCAATTACCTGTTTTCTTAATATTATTTTCTTTGAAATAATTGTTAACACGTTTATTTAGAGTCTTGAAGAATTTTGCGGAGTCCGTTCTAGAGAATCTTAAGGTTTGTTGTGTCATATTAATTTTTATTTTATGATATAACGTTAGGGATTTAAATACAATATGTAATGCGTCAAATATAGTTAATAATTAAAATCAAGCATATGAGAATCCGATAATTTATGCATGTTAAATTTAAGTATTTTTGGAAAAAAATAAAGTAATGGAGTTAATCCTGAAATATTTCCCAAATTTAACCGAAACTCAAATCAACCAATTTGGAGCTTTAGAAGCTTTATATAAAGATTGGAATGCTAAAATAAATGTGGTTTCTCGTAAAGATATTGACGAATTATATATGAGACATATCCTTCATTCTTTAGGAATTGCTAAAGTGATAGAGTTTACTGATAATTCTTCGATTTTAGATGTTGGTACAGGTGGCGGTTTTCCTGGCGTGCCATTGGCTATTATGTTTCCAAATTGTCAATTCCATTTGGTCGATAGCATTAATAAGAAGCTGAAGGTTATTAATGCGGTTTGCGAAGCTATTGAATTAACTAACGTAAAAACGACACATAGTAGAGTAGAAGCCATTAATGAAACATTCGACTTTATTGTAAGTAGAGCTGTAACTGCTATGCCAGAGTTTACAAAGTGGGTTAAGGGAAAGATTGCTAAAAAGCAGCAAAACGAACTAAAAAACGGTGTTTTATACCTTAAAGGTGGTGATTTAACTGAAGAGTTGAAGCAATACACTAATGTAAAAGCATTTCTACTTTCAGATTATTTTGAAGACGATTTTTTTGAAACTAAAAAGGTTATTTATCTTCCTCTAAAGCATAAGTGATAATGTAGTGATAAGAAAAACCCTGAAAACAGGGTGTTTTTAGATTTAGATATTATAGAATTTTACAATATGAAAAACAACGGTTATGTCCAATCCATTTAAAAAGATAAGTGATAATGCTGCAAAGAGTAAAAACACGATGTATAATCAGAAAATTCGTGAAGAAGCTGTAGTAAAAACAAGAGATTGTGATACCTGTGGTGCGCCTAGACCAAAAAAATCAAATTTAGTGGTGTGTAGTTATTGTAAAACTACTTTTATGGATATAGGAATTAATGTAAAGTCAGATAACTAATATGGCAACTAAAGAAATATTAATTGAAAAATGGGATAGCTTTTTATCGAAAATTGAAAATCGATTTAGAGAGTCATTAACGCATGCTAAAGATGCTTGTGTAGATCAATTAATAGAAACAGATTATGATTACGAAACTGTAATGCGATCTTGGCAAGGAATGAAAGCACAGATAAGACAGTTGTCTAAAAAAATTGATACTGTTTGGGACGAAAAAGTTGCACCAGAAATGGAAGCTGTCGGAGATTTTGCTTCAGATGAATATACAAAAGGATCGGATTTAGGAGATAAATTAGAAGAAGATTTAACTGCATTTGAGCGTGAGTTGGAAGGTGAGTTATCTCAATTATTTTATGATCATGCAATTAAAATTGCGGATAAAGTTCATAATTGTACCCAATGTAATTCAGAAATTCAAATACTAAACGATTTATTTAGAGCTCAATATATTACATGTAACTATTGTAATACGGTAAATACAATCGCTCCTGAAACTCAATTCTTAAAAGTTGGTTGGGGAATTATTGATAATATATCTAAGGTGAAAACGCAGTCTCAATTTGATGTCATGGAAAGTGCAATAGAAGCAATTAGAGTACACAGAGGACAAGCTCCAGAATCATATTGGCAGACTTATCAAAAAGCACATACTGCATATTGGGAAGCTTTTTTTAAAGAACGCATTGCCTTAAATTCTGAATTAGAAAAACGCTATGAAGATGATATGGAGCGTAAGCATAAAGAATTTGAAAATTATAAAAAAATACAAACCACATAAATTAATTTGAAAACTATAGACCATGGAAAAAATAAACGGAGTGTCATTTGAAGATTGGGGAGCTGCTTGCGGTAACATAGCACAAGGTATGGGTGAAGATGAAGTTTGTAAGATATTAGGGATTGAATTGCCAATTTGGCAACAAACAAATGAAGCTTGGGCTGGAAAATTGGGAGATTTAATGGCAGAAGATATGGCTGTTGCAACTACATATAGTGGTTATTTTACAAATCCAAAAGTAGGGAAGTTTGCAGGTGTATCTGGTGAGAACAAACTAGATAAATTACTTGAGCAAGTACCAGATTACGATGCATATCAAAAAATATTTTGGCACCAATCTCTAGCCTCAGAGCAAGGTATGGATGCTTCTGCTATTTTACAGCAGTACGGTTTTAATTTGCACGATTGGAGTAATTTAAGCATGCATTACAGTGATTGGTTTCATTCTTATGTTAAACATGGAAGCGCCGACTATGAAAAAAACTACAGAGAAACGTCTGCTATCTCAGATAAATGGCAAAACTACTGGAAAGAAAATTTTAAAGCAGATGGAGTTGATTTAGGTGGAGATATAGATTTTTAAACTTAAAAAATAAAAGTTATGGGTATTATAAATCAAATGCGTTCAGTAATTCAGTGGGAAAGCCCTAAGCAATACCAACTGTTTTATAAATTCACGGATAAGGGAGATGAGCTTAAAAATGCTTCAAAACTCATATTACAAGAAGGTCAAGGCTGTATTTTTACTTATGAAGGTAAAATAGAGGGTGTTTTTGATGAAGCGGGTATTTACGATTTAAAAACAGATAATAAACCATTTATTACTACACTTAAGAAGATTATGAATGCTTTTGTAAGTGAGCATAAAACAGGTATATGGTTCTACAGGAAAGCAGATATGCTAAATGTGCGCTGGGGAACTCGTATTCCGATAACTTATAACGATCCTGTTTACGCATTTCCAGTTCATTTGAGAGGTTATGGTAATTATTCCTTAAAAATCACAGAGCCTAAAAATTTCTTTATTAACGTTATGGCTGGCCAATCTGATTATTTTGTTGATGAGCTTCAAGAAATATTTTTGAGTCGCATTTCTCAACCAATTTCAAATTATTTAGCTAATGCCAAATTTTCTTATGCAGAAATTGATAGTCATATTGAAACAATTGCTTCAGAAGTTCAACAAAAAACAGATCAAATTTTTGAAGATTTAGGATTCAAACTTCTTGATTTTAGAATTGAAGGTACTTCATTTGATAAAACAACAACAGATCGAATTAACGAGATTAGTGATATGCAAGCAGAAGTTAAAGCTGCAAATATTGCAGGTGTTGATTTTGCTGAGTTACAGAAGTTAAAAGCTATGAGAGATATGGCGAAAAATGAAGGGGTTGCAGGTGCAAGTATGGGTATGTTTGCAGGTATGAATATGGGTAATGCTATGAATGCTAATGACTCTGTAGATAAAAGCACATCACACAGCAATGATATTAGAACAAAACTAAAAGATTTAAAAAGTCTTTTTGAAGATGACTTGATATCGGAAGAAGAATATCAATTAAAAAAACAACAACTATTGGATGAGCTTTAATTAATTTTTAAAGACTCATTAATAAAATAGACCTATTAAGATTTAAATTAAAAGAGATGTTATATCCTAAGAAAATGAGACGTTTTGTAAAAATATTATTTTTTTCGATTTCCTTTATTTCCATAAAAGCACAATCACAACAAGACACAATTTATTATAAGTTAGATTGGAAAGAGACTGTAAAAGACAGTGCCGCTTTTTTTCGACCACCAGTTAAAAAGGAAGGAGAACTATTTCGTATAGAGGATTATTATGCCTCAGGTCAGCTTCAAATGAGTGGTCTATCTAAAAGTAGAGACAAATCTGTATGGCAAGGAGAAGTAAGTTGGTACAATGAGGATGGTAAATTATATCAGCAAGGTCAATACGAGAATAATAAACTCAATGGTAAGTTTATTACATTTCTAGCCGATAAGAAACTCGTAGCTATTTATGAAAGCAATTATTTTATAAGTGGTGAGATGAATAGAGGTCAGAATGCTAACAACTATTATACAGAAATTAAAAACGATACCATAAAAGAAATTATTTATGGAGAAGACATTAATGGCATTCGGTACGAGAATTACAGAAAGGTTAAAGGAGCAAACATTTTATCTAAATACTACGACGAAAAAGGCGAGCTCATTGGAACGAAGAAAGAATTAGATAATGGTTATTTTGAAGGTGTTGAGGTGTTTTATTACTACAATCCGATGCGTGTGAGGCAAATTAGATATTATCCTTACGATCGTTTTTTAGGTGAAACGGTGTACTATCCTAATGGGCAATTAAGAACTAAATTCGATATGGAGCCTGAGTATAAAAAGACGTTTTATGCACTCAATGGTACTGAATTAGCTAGCGTGACCTACGAATTAAGTAATAACTATTTAAAACCATATGATGGCACCGAAATATTCTTCTCCTACAGTTATAAAGAAGAAGATGCAGATGACATTACTTCAATGCGCACCTATGAAAATGGAGAATTAACAAAAGAAGAAATTCATTATAACAAGGGAGCATTAAAAACAATAACCACATACAAGGAAAATGCGAAACAACTTCAAATAAGTTATAATGAAAAGGGTGAGAAAATAGCGCGCATGACTTACCAAAATTATTACCCGTTCAATGGCACAGAAATCACAGGAAATAAGGAAGCTACCTATACAGACGGAGAGCTTGTAAAAGAAATAAATTACTACCCAAAGACCAAAATAATTTTTAACGAAAAGACTCAAGAAAAGGAAATCTACTATGATAAAAAAGGTGAAGTATTGGGTGTTTTAGACATTAATTACCAGAATAAATATGCCAAGCCAATTAGTGGTAAGCGTTTTTATACAGGTTATAATACTGACATTTCTAGTATTGAATCTTATGAAGATGGTAATATGAAATCTCGCACTGCTATATATGGGAAATTGATGAGAAAAGACAGCATAGTTGAGTTCAAAAAAACTGAGTACTATGAAGATAATGGTTACAATAAAATAAGAGAGATAGTATATTACAGCAATGGCTCAATACAAAGTGATATTGAATATAAAGGTTACGATAAAATAAGCGGTAAATTCTATAATAAAAAAGAGGAGCTTATCGGAATCTATGATTACGCGAAAAAGGATGGTACTTTATACGAGTTTTTCCCAGAGTCTAATATTGTAAGCTTAATTAAGACAGAGAAAGAAGGGATCATCACCAGTTTAAAGCGATACGACTATGGGCCTTACAAACAATACGGAGATATAGATCGTATACTAAAAGAAGAAATAGACGTTACATGTTGCTCAAAATCTTATACTAGAAATGGAGACATATTTGCAGAGGCTAGTTACAAAAATGGTCAACCTTGGGAAGGTACAGTCTATGATTCTAAAACAAAAACTCTGTACACTATAAAAGATGGTAAACGAAATGGTTTGTATCAAGTTTATGATTACAGTCAAGAGAGAATTTCAGAAGAAGGTCAGTTTATAAATGATAAAAGAGAAGGCTTAGTAAAGAAATACTCTTACAATGGTAAACTAGATTCGATTGAGAAGTTTAAAAATGATATATTAAACGGCGAGGCGACTTATTATGGTGAAGATGAGAAACCAATTGCCAGCTTAGTTTATAAAGAAGGGAACCCTTTTGATGGAACAAAAATAAAAGCATCTGGTTACAACAAAAAGCCAACTGAAGAAACCTACAATAATGGGGTTTTAACTCAGCGTATATCTCACGACGAAAGTGGTAAACGTATAACACAGTTTAAAGATGGAAAGGAAGCGCAAACCATTGCTTTTCACAAAGATTCAGACAATAAGAGATTGAGCTATACTGTTCATAATTATTATATTGATGGAGAAGTAATACGATATGATAAAAGCGGTAAGGTGCAAAATAAGGCCATGTTTAAAAACAATAAGTTAGAATCTGGTGTGGTTTTTATTACCTCACGCGATACTTATGATAAACGTGTCGCTTACGTTATTTTGAAGAAAGAAAATGGTAAACTGTCCGTTACTATGGTAGATCATAACGATAAGATTGTGTTTTTTGCTGAGGAGGATTTAGAGCGTGGTTCTTCGGTTAAATATATTAACAAGTTAAATCTTTACATTGATAATTTAACACCAGAATCTTTGTTCTAGTCATAGCTTACAATGTAAATGCAATACTTTTTATTATCAACAAATAGAAACTACTCCATTTTAAGGTTCAATGTTTACGCTATGAACTTAATTTTTTGACATTTCATTTAAAAACAAAACCCTTAAAAGTATAGATTTAAGGGTTTCGTTTAGTTAAAAGTATTTATCCTAAAAAAGGATATCTATAATCTGTTGGAGTAACAAAGGTTTCTTTAATTAATCTTGGAGATACCCAACGCAATAAGTTTTGAGCACTTCCTGCTTTGTCATTTGTGCCTGAAGCTCTCGCTCCACCAAAAGGTTGTTGTCCAACAACGGCACCTGTTGGTTTGTCATTAATATAAAAGTTACCAGCAGAATTCTGAAGTGCTTTGGTAGCTTCTTCCACAGCATATCGATCTGTAGATAAAATAGCTCCAGTCAAAGCATACTCACTTGTTTCATCAACTAATTTTAAAGTTTCAGAGAACGCTTCATCTTCATAAATATATATTGTTATTACTGGACCAAATAACTCCGTACACATAGTTGTATATTTTGGGTTTGTGGTTACGATAACTGTAGGTTCTATAAAATATCCTTTAGATTTATCGTAATTCCCACCAGCAATAATTTCGGCATCGCTATCTGCTTTTGCACCATCAATATACTTAGCTAATTTATCAAAAGAACCTTCATGGATTACTGCAGTTATGAAATTACTCATATCTTCTGGAGATCCCATTTTGAATGATTTAATATCTTCAACAAGATATTTTTTCACATCAGCCCAAATACCTTTAGGAATATACGCTCTAGATGCAGCGCTACATTTTTGACCTTGAAATTCAAAAGCACCACGAGAAATAGCAGTCGCAACTTGTTTTGCATTTGCTGTTTTATGTGCCACAATAAAATCTTTTCCACCTGTCTCACCAACGATTCTTGGGTAGGTTTTGTAGTTATGGATATTATTTCCTATTTGTTTCCACAACTCTTTAAAAATGAATGTTGAACCTGTAAAATGTAAACCAGAAAAATCTGGACTGGCCATTACAGTATTTGTAATCATCACTGGGTCGCCAAATACAACGTTAATAACACCAGCTGGTACACCTGCTTCTTTAAAAACATCCATAATTACCTTCGCAGAATAAACTTGGCTGTCACTTGGTTTCCAAACTACAACATTTCCCATCAAAGCCATACATGCTGGTAAATTACCTGCAATAGCCGTAAAGTTAAAAGGAGTTACTGCATAGGTGAAACCTTCAAGAGGTCTGTACTCAACTCTGTTCCATGCATCACTTGTACTTTCTGGTTGTTCCATGTAAATATCAGTCATAAACTGAACATTAAAACGCAAGAAATCAATAAATTCACAAGCTGCATCAATTTCAGCTTGGTGTATCGTTTTAGACTGTGCAATCATCGTTGCAGCATTAATTTTTGCTCTGTATGGACCAGCGATTAATTCAGCTGCTTTTAAGAAAATACCAGCCCGTTGTTCCCATGGCATTTGTGACCATTCTTTACGAGCTTCTAAAGCAGTTGCAATAGCATCTTCTATATGCTTTTGTTCTGCAAAATGATATTCACCTACAACATGTTGGTGATCGTGCGGAGGAGACATAGTTCTGGTGTTTCCAGTTTTTACGTCCTTTCCATTGATGTACATTGGGACTTCAACTTTACTGTTAAACATAGCTTTATAAGTTTCAGCTACGGCTTTGCGTTCTGGTGAACCAGGTGCATAAGACTTTACAGGTTCATTGACTGCTACAGGTACATTAAAGAATCCTTTTCCCATAATATATTTTGTTTTTTTGATTTGAAATTTGAAAGTGCAAAGGTACAATATTTATGATATATCGTTTGTTTGAAACGTTATTGTTATGTGAAGATTATTAGATAATTTTTGTAAGTTGCCATCTGAATTTTCTGAGCTTAATTATGTTGAAAAATGATGCTTTTATTTTAACGCTTGCTTATCCTGAAACAATAGTCTCACATGCTGAAGAATGGTATTCGCCATTTTTAAGATTCTTATTTGTTGGAAGTAAAAAACATGTTAGAGCAGGTCATGCAGCCTTGGTGTTGATTGACAAAGAAACAGGTGTTTTAGAATACCATGATTTTGGAAGATATATTACTTCTGCTCCAAATGGTAGAGTTCGAGGACGAGAAACTGACTTTGAATTGAATTTTCCACTCATTGCAAAAATTGATAATGACCGAATCACTAATCTAAATGAGATTTTAAAATTTTTAGCAACTCATCCCAAACTAACGCATGGTGATGGGAATCTGTATGCTTCAGTTTGCAATGCTGTTAATTATGATTTGGCAAGAACGCATATCACCAAAATGCAAAATAAACATTTCATCCGGTATGCAGCTTTTATAAAAGATGCTTGTAATTGTGCACGCTTCGTAACAGATACATTAATTGCCTCGTTAACTAACTCAAAAATAAAAAAGAAACTACAAAATTCTAAATGGTTTACACCTAGTACAATAGGAAATGTGGTCATTGCTGATACCGAAAATGATGTTTTTGTAGTGTCTGAACAGGGAGAGATAAGAGAGTTTAAATCCTCAGTAAGTAAAGAAAATAGGAGATTATTTTTAGATACCTTAAAAGGTTACAATCCTAGTTTAGCCGGAACTTTAGAGCCTAAGCATACCGAAGTTATAGTTGACCATGCCCAATGGTTAAGTGGTATTGCAGCTGGAGCGTGGTTTGAGATTTATGATTTAGAAGAAACTTTTGAATTTAGATTCAGACGAATTTCGCCTTATGGTAATATTGATGCTGATGGTATATATGTAGCTAATCAAGAAGGTTTTGATGTTTCTTTAGAATATCAATTCGTACACTATTCTAACTGCTTATTCTTTCATATAGAACAACAATCCAAACAATTTAGATTCGAATTTTTAAAGCATTTTGATACTTAGTTAAGTGCAAAAGGAGCACTCAATTTAAAAGAAGGGATATAAACTTTAAATTTACTTGCTTTTGTGAAGTTCACCATGTTATAATGACCTTGCATAGCTCCAAAAGGAGAAGTTAATAAACAACCAGAATTATAGGTATGAGATTCACCAGGCTTTAAAACAGGTTTTTTGCCTATGACACCTTCTCCTTCAATAATCTCTTCATTATTGAGAGCATCAAGGATTTTCCAGTGTCTTGTATTAAGTTGAACAGAGTCTTTACTCTGGTTTTCAATAGTTACCTTATAACCAAAGGCAAAGTGCACTTTATAATTTTTATAAAATGTACCTTCAAAATTGGTTTCGACAGAAATTTTAATGCCGCTTGTAACTTGTTGTACCATTAATACTAATAATTGTATGCGCTAAAATAGTATAAATTTTGAATGCAACACTACTTTTTAGGTTAAGTGGATGAAATTTTTAACATATGCTTGGCAACAAAGGCTTCTAATGTCCTAAAAAAGGCTAAAACATCTTCTTTCTCTAAAACACTATTTATGGTGACCATTCTAACAAATTCTTGATTATTGAACTTTCCGAAACCAACCATTAGTTCTGAGTTTTCATATAATGCAGTGCATAATTCTTTAGCAGGAATATCTTTATAATTAAAACATACAGAGATAGAATTTTCAAAACTGTATAGTGTATAATCTTTGTTGTTTTTTACATATTGTCTGGCAATATTTGCCATTTCAAACTGCTTATCAACAATTTGTTCTAGTCCATTTGTACCAACTGATTTCCAAAGTGTCCATATTTTTAAACCATCGTTTCGTCGTCCACATTGCAGAGAGGTTTTTCCTAAGTTAAAATCGTCACCATCTGTTTGGTATAAATAATCCGCTTCGTTAGAAAAGGAATGGTGCAATTGTGCTTTATTTTGTGTTACAATGATTGAACAACTTAAAGGAGTACCTAACATTTTATGCGCATTAACACTAAATGAATCCGAATGCTCTAAACCTTTTACTAAATGCTTATATTTTGAACTAAAAATAACTCCACCACAATACGCTCCATCGACATGTAACCATAATTGATATTTTTTACAAACCTTACTAATCAATTCAATATCATCAAAAGCTCCTAATACGGTTGTTCCTGCTGTAGCGTTCACAAAGAAAGGTTCAAAACCATCATTGAGATCTTTCTGAACTAATTCATCTAAATGATCCGCAAGCATCTCACCATTACCATTGGTGTTTACAAGCCTTACTTGATTTCTGCCTATACCAGTCAATGCCGCATTTTTTGAAATGGAGTAGTGCGATGCTGCAGAGGTGTAAAGCGTCATTTGTTTTTTAAGCCCTTCAGCTCTAATGTCTTCATTTTTATGATCTCTAGCCATAATCAATGCCATCATATTGCTCATAGAACCACCAGGCGCAAAAGTGCCATCACTATCGCTTTTATAACCAGCTAATTTGCATATGTTTTTCAGTACCTGCTTTTCAACACCTACTTGTGGGCCAGCTACTTTGTATGTGTACATACTGTTATTTAACATCACAGCCAACAAATCACCAAGTGCAGCTTTACCTATTCGCCCACCAAATAATTGATTAAAAAATGATTTTGAAGCTGTTTTTGGAGTGCTTTTAATAATCTCTTTTAGTGTTATTTTTAAATCATTATCTAATGAACCTTCAGCATTCAACGACAAGTTCAGTTGATTATACAATTGAGAAGTAGGAATAGGTTTTGCTACTGACTGATGTTTTTCGGCTTCAAAAAGAATATCACATAATTCTGAAAATAGGGCAATGTCATTTTGCATCTTACAAAAGGTTTTATGACGTGAAAGATAAAAAGAAATTTAGTCTCAGTAGGTTAAAAACCTTACAGCTTTAATTAGAAATATCAACAGAAGTAGCTTCGCCATAGCCAATCAGTCTGTCGAATCTTGCTCCAAGATCTCTGTAATATACAAGTACTTTGTAGTTATTTTCGGTTTGCCAAAAGTTGCCGCTAATAGCACCTTCATCTAGTTCTTGAGTCTCTTTATCAACTGCAACAAATTTGTAATTGTAGAAGCCTTGTTTAAGGCGCATCATGTTTTCATATTTACCACTTTCAGGATTAAATTCCATCTTAGTGAGTGGCTCAATTGCAAAAGCATTAAAATTGCCATAGACATGTATGTCTTTATCTTTTAATTCTTCATGTAGTAAAGAAAAGTGAATCATGGAGTAATCCGCTTCAAAATCTACATTTGTTCTATCAATAGCAGTAATCTGAAAATTCCCGTTAATATCTGGATTGTAAGTATAAGGTCTATCTTTTCGAGAGATATTAGTAAACAAATAGTTATGATAAATCTCTTTTAAATCAATAAACTGCACACCAATACTGGCAGATCTTATATCTTTGGTTTCAAAATAGATATATTCATTGCCTCCCCAAAATGCTGATTCAGTATCATACCTGTAAATAAGTTCGTTACCCAATGTATATTGTGGTTTTAAATCTGAAATAGCTGTGTTAAGGTTGTTATTCTGTATGATAAGTGTCTTAACGGTTTCCAAAGGGTTGTTGAAATTAATACTATTGGTATTGATTACTATGTCCACAGATTGCTTTTCTGCAATAACTTCTACATCTCTGGATCGTTTTACTTTAACACCAACACTGACTAAATCTTCATAAACCATAAATTTTCTACTGAACATCAGTTCATCATAGTCATCGTAAATGGAAATCATATAATTACCACTTTTTAATAAAGCACGTGTTTGCGAATTGGGTATTGTTAAATCGTAATGAGAATATATTTGAAAAGCATTAAATGAATTTTCGTAAGTCAAAATTCGTTGATTATCCAACCCTTTAAGATATTCGCCTTTAACTAAATTTGATGGTGTCCAATCAAAATTAAAGTGTTCTATGACGTAGTAAAAGTCTTCTTCATTACCGTTTAAGGCATCAAACTCTAAATTTAATGCTTCTCCTAGTTTTAAAACTGGAAGCTGACCTTGAGTAGTATTACTTTTAAATGTAATAGTCTTTATAAAGTCTGGAGGACTTACTTCTTCAACTTGCGAAAGCAAAAATGACGGTATAATTAGAAATAATAAGAGGCTATAAACGTTCTTTTTCATTATAAAAATTCTGTAGTGCATAAATATAATCAAAATCTGTGCCCTAAAGTATTTAAGTTATTTATAATGACTATAAATAAAAAAGATGTTTTAATATGAAAATTATTTAAGCATTAATTCGTAAATTTGCACGGATTTTTAGATAACTAATCTTTAAAGTATATGTCAAAAGACATCAGAATTAAAAAGGGTTTAGATATAAAGTTAGTCGGTGAGGCCGAGCAAACTACCGAAAATGCTATCATTAGCAATTTCTATTCTATAAGACCCGAGGATTTCCACAGTATTATTCCAAAACTTGTTGCAAAAGAGGGAACGCGTGTTAAAGCAGGTGAGACTTTGTTTTACAATAAAGATAACGAATCCATGAAGTTTGTTTCTCCAGTTTCTGGTGAAGTAACTGAGGTACAACGTGGACCAAGACGTCGAATCGACGCCATTAAAATCACTGCTGATAAAGAGCAAGCATATGTAGATCATGATAAATTTGATTTATCATCTGATGCGGAGAAAGTAAAATCACATTTGCTGGCTTCTGGTTGTTGGGCTTTTATAAAACAACGTCCTTATGATGTCGTTGCAAAAGCGGATAGTACACCAAAAGCAATTTTTATATCTGGTTATGCAACTGCACCTCTAGCCGCTAATCTAGATTATACTTTATCAGGTAAAGAAGCAGAATTACAAGCAGCTGTTACTGCATTATCAAAATTAACTTATGGTGGAGTTCATATTTCTGTTGGGACTTCTAATTCTCCATTAGCTAATTTAGATAACACTGCAATTTACAAAGTTTCAGGACCACATCCATCGGGTAACGTTGGTACTTTAATCAATAAAGTAAGTCCTGTAAACAAAGGTGAAGTCGTTTGGACAGTTAATGCGCAAGACTTGGTTATTATTGGGGAACTTTTATTAACAGGAAAATTTAATGCAGAGCGTGTTGTTGCTTTGGCTGGTTCATCGGTTAAGAAGCCAAGATATTTCAGAACTAAGATAGGTTCTGAAATTTCAACTATGGTTTATGACAATGGTGTTGAACAAGATGGTAACGACCGTATCATTTCTGGTAATGTATTATCTGGAAAGCAAGTACAACCTGATGGCTTCTTAGATTATTATAGTAATGTGATTACAGTAATTCCTGAGGGTGATGATTATGAATTCTTTGGTTGGAATAAGCCAGTTTTTAATAAAATTTCTACTTCAAGAGCTTTAACGTTTTCTTGGTTAACTCCAAAAAAGAAGTTTGCTCTAAATACCAATACAAACGGCGAGCATCGTGCATTTGTAACTACGGGAACGTACGAAGAAGTATTTCCTCTAGATATTTATCCAATGCAGATTTTAAAAGCTTGCATGTATAAAGATTTAGATGAGATGGAAGCTTTAGGAATGTATGAAGTTGCACCTGAAGATTTTGCATTAACAGAATTTGTGTGTGTTTCTAAGCAACCACATCAAAAAATTATAAGAGAAGGATTAGACTTAATGCTAAAAGAGATAGGATAATGGGTTTAAAACAAAATTTACATAATTTCAAGGAGAAGAATAAAGACAAAAAGTGGTTGCCTGGATTTAACGCGCTCTTTACGTTTTTATACATGCCAAATGAGACAACTCACAATGGAACTCACATAAAGGCAGCGGATGATTTAAAGCGTACGATGAATACAGTAATCATGGCATTAGTGCCATGTTTAATATTCGGTATGTTTAATGCAGGTTATCAGCATTATTTAGCACAAGGTTTAATAGAATCAGCTGACGGATTCTTGGGAGCATCATTTTGGACATGGGATAACTTTGTTATTGGGCTTTGGAAAGTATTACCGTTGGTAGTTGTCTCTTATGGTGTTGGTTTAGCTGTTGAATTTGTATTCGCTATTATAAAAGGACACGAAGTAGAAGAAGGGTATTTAGTAACAGGTATGTTAGTACCATTAATTGTTCCTGTTGATATTCCTTTGTGGATGTTATCAGTAGCAGTAATTTTTGGTGTTGTTATTGGTAAAGAGGTTTTTGGTGGAACAGGAATGAATATTCTTAATCCAGCCTTAACCATACGTGCATTCTTATTCTTCGCATATCCTACTTGGATGTCTGGTGATAAGGTTTGGGTTCATGGCGCTACAGCGGCTGCAGGCACACCAGATGCTTATTCAGGTGAAACAATATTAGGAACTTATGCTGCGAACAATCCTGTAGATTATAGTATGTGGGATATGTTCTGGGGAATTATTCCTGGTTCAGTTGGTGAGACGTCAAAGTTTTTAATCATTATTGGTGCATTATTCTTAATCTTTACCAAGATAGGAAGCTGGAGAATTATAGTTTCAACATTAATTGGTGCCTTAGTTATGGGCTTAATATTTAATGGTGTTGTTTCTGCAGAATGGATTGGGGAATCAAGTAAATTCTATGGATTAATGAATGTACCATTCTGGCAGCATTTAATCATTGGTAGTATTTTATTTGGAGCAGTTTATATGGCAACAGATCCTGTAACCGCATCACAAACCAATAAAGGAAAATGGATCTATGGTTTCTTAATAGGATTTATTTCTATTATGATACGTGTATTCAATCCGGCTTATCCAGAAGGTGTATTCTTAGCAATATTATTAATGAATGTATTTGCACCAACGATTGACCATTATGTGGTTCAAGGAAATGTGAAGCGTAGATTAAAACGTGTAAAAGTAAAAACAGCATAATTATGGCAGTTAATACAGATAAAAATTCATATACAATATTATTCGCAATAGGAATGGTATTAGTTGTAGGCTCATTATTAGCCTTTACAGCATCATCTTTAAAGCCTGCAATTACGGAAAATCAACGTATGGAAAAGCAACAGAATATTCTGTATGCTATGGGTGTAAATGAAAATGAGGGAACCAGTAGAGAATTTGTTTCTACGGATGTAGTAGCAGGAGAGTTTTCAAAATACATTAAAAAACAATTAGTTATTGACGCCAATGGTGGTTCAACAGAAGATAGCGAAGCTTATTTAATTGATGTTAAGAAAGAACAAGCAAAAGCTAAAAGTGGTGAAACAAGACGTTTGCCTTTGTTTGTTGGTGAGAAAGATGGTAAAACATTTTATATCGCACCAATAAGAGGAAAAGGACTATGGGATGCGATATGGGCTTACGTTGCTTTAGATAAGAATATGGTGGTTCAAGGTGCGTTTTTTGATCATGCAGGAGAAACACCAGGTTTAGGAGCAAATATTAACCAACGTTTCTTTATGGATGATTTTACTGGAGAACGTCTTTTAGATGATAATGGTAACTTTAAAGGTATTGCTGTTACTAAAGGAAACAACGATCCTAAAAACTTAATTAAAGATGACCACGAGGTAGATGCTATAGCAGGTTCAACAATTACTGGTGATGGTGTTACAGCAATGATTAAAGCTGATTTAAAATTGTATTTACCTTACTTTAAAAACTTAAAATAATATGGGATTACTTTCAAAAAAAGACACACAGTTAATCACAGATCCGTTAGCAGATAACAACCCAATTACGATTCAAGTATTAGGTATTTGTTCAGCTTTAGCAATTACTGCTGAGCTTAAAGCTTCTTTGGTAATGGGAGTTGCTGTATTATTTGTATTAGGCGTAGGTAATGTTGTTATTTCTTTAATGCGAAACATTATTCCTTCAAAAATTAGAATTATTGTACAATTAATCGTTGTTGCTACTTTAGTAATTATAGTAGATCAAGTCTTAAAGGCTTATCAATACGAGTTAAGTAAAACATTAGCAGTATTTGTAGGATTAATTATTACTAACTGTATTATCATGGGACGTTTTGAAGCATTTGCTCTAGGAAATGGACCTTGGAAATCTTTCCTCGATGGTATTGGTAACGCATTAGGTTATGCAGTAATCCTTTTAATTGTTGGATTCTTTAGAGAGCTTTTAGGTTCAGGTACTTTATTTGGTTATCCTGTACTTGGAGATGCCATTGAAAAAACAGGAGTGTACTCAATAGGATATGAAAACAACGGATTTATGTTAATGCCACCAATGGCATTAATTGTTGTGGGATTAATAATTTGGGTACAACGTAGTAGAAATAAAGCATTAATAGAAGATTAAAACGAATTGTCATTCTGAATTTATTTCAGGATATCAAACTCAAAATATATGGAACATTTAGAATTATTTTTCAAGTCAATTTTTGTTGATAATATGGTGTTTTCGGTATTCTTAGGTATGTGTTCATACTTAGCAGTATCTAAAAAAGTAGCAACAGCAGTAGGTCTTGGTGCGGCAGTAATATTTGTATTAGCTATTACAGTACCATTAAACTGGTTATTAGATCAGTACTTATTACAGCCAGGAGCATTATCTTGGTTAGGAGCTGAATATGCAGATTACGATTTAAGTTTCTTATCATTTATTATGTTTATTGCAACCATTGCAACAATGGTACAATTAGTAGAAATTGTGGTAGAGAAATTTTCACCATCATTATACAATTCACTAGGTATCTTTTTACCACTTATTGCTGTTAACTGTGCCATATTAGGTGGTTCATTGTTCATGCAATCACGTGAAATAGAAACTTTAGGGTTAGCTCTTAACTATGGAATTTCTTCAGGTATTGGATGGTTTTTAGCCATTTTAGCTATTGCTGCTATTCGTGAGAAAATTAGATATTCTAACGTGCCAGCACCTTTAAGAGGATTAGGAATTACGTTCATCATTACTGGTTTAATGGGAATTGGTTTCTTAAGTTTCGGAGGCATGTTAACTGGAGGAGAAGAGGAAGCTAAAGAAGATAAAACAGTAGAGGTAATTAAAGCTGAAACTGAAGATGAAAAAGAATTAGCTAATAACACTAAAATAACAGAATAGTAGTATGATTTTAGCAGCAGGAACAACAGGAACAGTAATAGCAACTGTAGTAGCGTTTTTACTAATTACATTAGTGCTAGTTAGTTTATTGTTATTTGTAAAACAAAAATTATCACCATCAGGTCCAGTAAAGATTACGATTAATGGTGAACGAGAAATTGAAGTAGCGTCAGGAAGTACATTACTATCTACTTTAGGTGGAAATAAAATATTCTTACCATCTGCATGTGGTGGAGGTGGAACTTGTATTCAATGTGAATGTCATGTTTTATCTGGTGGAGGTGAAGCATTACCAACAGAAACTCCTCACTTTTCAAGAAAAGAATTAGCACATGGTGCTCGTCTGTCTTGCCAAGTGAAGGTAAAACAGGATATGGAGATTACCATTCCTGAAGAAATATTCGGAATTAAGAAATGGGAAGCAACTGTTGTATCTAATTACAATGTAGCAACATTTATTAAAGAGTTTATTGTAGAAATCCCAGAAGATATGGGTTACAAGGCTGGTGGTTACATTCAGATTGAAATTCCAGAATGCGAGATTAAATATTCTGAAATGGACGTTACAGCACATCCTACAGACCATCCAGGAGAGCCAGATAAATTTAAACCAGATTGGGAGAAATTTGGATTATGGCCTTTAGTCATGAAGAATAGCGAAACTGTAGAGCGTGCTTATTCGATGGCTTCTTACCCAGCTGAAGGACGTGAAATTATGCTTAATGTTCGTATCGCTACACCTCCTTTTGATCGTGCAAAAGGTGGATGGATGGACGTAAATCCTGGTATAGCATCCTCTTATATATTTAATCAGAAAGCGGGTGATAAAGTAACAATCTCTGGACCTTACGGAGAGTTCTTTATTAATGAGTCTGACTCTGAGATGTTATATGTTGGTGGTGGTGCTGGTATGGCTCCAATGCGTTCACATTTATATGAATTGTTTAGAACTTTAAAAACGGGTCGTAAAGTAACTTATTGGTATGGTGGACGTTCTAAGGCAGAATTATTCTACATACATTACTTTAGAGATTTAGAAAAAGATTTCCCGAACTTTAAATTCTATTTGGCATTGTCAGAACCATTAGAGCAAGACAATTGGAAGGTGAAAACTGATATTAATGATGAAGTTGGTGACGGTTTTGTTGGGTTCATTCACCAAGTAGTAATAGACCAATACTTATCAAAGCATGAAGCACCAGAGGATATAGAATTATACTTCTGTGGTCCACCACTGATGAACCAAGCGGTTCAGAAAATGGGTGAGGATTATGGAATCCCAGATGAGCATATTAGATTTGATGACTTCGGAGGCTAACATTCCTGTGAAAACAGGAATCTCTTAATCGAGAATCTCTAAACATAGAAAAAGCCAATACCTTACAAAGGTATTGGCTTTTTTATTTTGGGTTATTAGGCTACTTCATATTCAACAGAAGTGGAATCAAACTCAAACAGTACGGAACAATCCATTACATTAGCAACGCTATCCATAAGGCAAAGTTCTGAAACTACTTCACATAAACCATTAAATAAATTATGATCTGTAATACTATCTGGTTTATACAACCGATTTTGGTTTGTAAAATAATAACCGCACCCTTCTAGAAAAGCCCTTTCAATTTTTAATAAATCAATAGGTGAATAGCCGTTAAATTTGCGACCAAGATTTTGATGCACCAATCCCACATAATTCAACCTTGTTGAACCATGGATGTCAGTTAGATGTCTCCATTGATCTTTATTGTCCAAAATATTGCCTACTGCGCATTGTTTACAATCTTCAGGATTTAAAGTCTTATTATGAAAAGCGTTATAAAGCTTATTTATAGCATTATTAAAACGAATGGAAGTTGTCATAACAGAATAATTTTTTTTTCAAGATAAAAGATAAGAAAAAATTATTTGTATTCCATAATCAAAAATACTGCGGTAGTTTTTCCAATATTTAAAACCTCATGAGAAGTGATTTCTTCATTACTAAAGCTATAACCAGATGGTACGTCAACTTCTCGTGTTCCAGAAGTATCTGTGATTCTAAATTTTCCGCCAGCTAGTGTATATCCAAAATGCGGATTGTGATAGTGCTTTTCGTGCCCTACACCAGGCTCAAAAATACATTTAAGTACTCTTAGCTCGTTGTTGTCTTGCAAAACTTCGCAAACAGCTTCACCGTTCCAACCAGCTTCTAAAGGGTCTGGCAATGTGTTTTTGTCTTTACAACTAACAATTATTATACTGTAAAACAAAATAATAGTTAATCGTATTGCGTAATTATGATATTGATTAATCATTGTTATAAAGATTTAAAACACAAGAGGAACAAAGAATTTAAACATAAGGATTAATAATGCAACGGCTATAAGATTGAGCTGTATTCCCACTCTTGCCATTTCCTTAACTTTAATATAACCACTTGCAAAAACAATAGCATTTGGTGGTGTTGCCATTGGTAGCATAAAAGCACAACTACTAGCAATAGTCACCGGGATTAATAGGTAAAGGATAGGGATTTCTAAACCAATAGCAATACCAGCAACCACTGGCGCTAAAACCGCTGTTAACGCCACATTGCTCATTAATTCAGTCATAAAAAGCATTAGGATAATAAGTAAAGACGCCGTTAATAAAATACTAATATTACTATTAGAAATACTATTAGCAACAACATCTACAATACCACTTGCAGACATGCCTTTTGCTAGGGCTAGACCACCACCAAATAATATTAAAATACCCCAAGCTAATTTTTGAGTGTCTTTCCATTCGAGGATAAAATCACCACGTCTATAATTATGCGGAATAGCAAATAAGGCAATAGCACCAAGTATACTAATCATTGTATCAGACAACCCTAATCCCGGAATTAAAGTATTGATAGGGCTTCTGAAAATCCAGAGTGATACAATAACTACAAACGTAATAAGCACCTGTTTTTCTTTAGCCGAAGTTTTTCCTAATTTTTGCAATTCTTCATCTATTATATGTTTTGAAGTATTAAACAGCAAACCATGATTAGGAAACATCCATTTTACTAAAACGAAATAAATAATAGTAATCAATACTATTGAAAAAGGTAAGCCTAATAACATCCATTTAAAAAATGAAATTTCTATATTATATTCATTTTCGAGTAAGCCAATTAATACTGAATTTGGTGGAGTACCAATAACTGTAGCGATGCCTCCAGCATTAGCTGAAAAGGCGATACCTAACATTACAGCGAGTGCAAAATTCTTATCCTTTTTGGTAAAGCCATCTTCATCATCTATCAATAATTGAATTACAGACATAGCGATTGGTAGCATTACAACAGTACTTGCCGTATTACTAATC
This sequence comes from Winogradskyella sp. R77965, assembly GCF_044594915.1. GTDB lineage: Bacteria > Bacteroidota > Bacteroidia > Flavobacteriales > Flavobacteriaceae > Winogradskyella. The sequence continues at coordinate 3,275,308 of NZ_CP138990.1, forward strand.
CACATGCTCATAAATGCTGTGGCTATCATAAACCCTAAGATAACTTTATTTGGCGTCGTTCCTGTTTTCTTAATAATATTCAAAGCAATACGCTTATGTAGATTTACTTTTTCTAGAGCTAATGCTAATACAAAGCCACCAAAGAATAAAAAGACAATTGGACTTCCATAATTAGCACCTACATCTCCTATCGGCATTACTTTAAACAATGGAAATAATAATAGCGGGAGTAGTGAAGTTACAGAAATAGAAACTGCTTCTGTAATCCACCAAATCACCATCCATAATGCCACAGCAATAACGATATCGGCTTTGCCTGAAACGAATTCAATAGGTAACAACTGAAGTAGAATAAATAAAAGAGGGCCTAAAATTAAACCTAAACGTTTTGAAAGTGATGGATTTTTCATGTGAAGTAAAAATAGAAATTTAATACGAAATCCATAATTATTAGCGTTTGATTAATTATGAGAAAAATAATACTCGCTTTACTATTGCTTTCTTCAGTTGTGTTTTTAGCATTTCGATTTTTGCCAATAAAAAAAACAGCGAATGTTATTGCAGCTGCAATTGAAACACCAAGTTTAATTAATAAGGATAGCTTAACGATACAAACTAGAGTTAATGTTCCTATTGGTTACAAACGTGTAGATTATGTTAAAGGAAGTTTTGAAGACTATCTTAGAAACTATAAACTAAAACTTTTCGGAAGTAAAATAATAAACTATGATGACTCTGAATATTACTGGCAAGGAGGCCATATCGGAATTTTAGATATTCCAGTACCTAAAAATGGCTTGCAACAATGTGCAGATGCATTAATTAGAGTTAGAAGTGAATACCTCTGGGACAAGAATAGAAAAGACGAAATAGGTTTTAAATTTACGTCTGGTCATTATTGTTCTTGGACTAAATATGCTGAAGGCTATCGGCCAAAAATTCAAGGTAATAAAGTAACATTCCATAAAACCGCTTCAGCTAATCGATCTAAAGAAAATTTCTATAAATTCTTGAATCTTATCTATATATATTCAGGTACGCTTTCACTTTATAATGAGCTTGAATCCGTTAAGGCCAAAGATCTGAAAATAGGAGATATGCTCATTAAAGGTGGTTCACCTGGCCATATTGTTATAATTTGTGATGAGGTCATTAACGAAAAAGGTGACCAGCTATTTTTATTATTTCAAGGAAATACTCCAGCCCAAAGTGTACATTTGGTTAAAAATTTAGAAGACGTTTCTATTTCTCCATGGTATCAATTGAAAGATGAAGCTGTTATTCCTGTTTCAAATTATACATTTAGTAGCTCAAAATTTGTGAGGTTTAAATAGCAACTTCTTATCTTTGCACAATGAGCAAACCTCTCACACCTCAAGAAATACATAATCTTGCCATGAATCATGTTGGTAAGGATTTAGAAGCACGTGGTTTTGAGTTTGTAGCTATTAACAGTACGTTAAAGCGCCATCCACAATTTGTATGTATAGATAAAAATAGCCAATACTTTTTTGTTGTAGTTAGAGCTGTAATTCTTCCAGAAAATCCTAATAACTACGATGTCGTTTGGATGGAAACCTTCAAAAAGCATGCTTATGAAAAGGACGCTAAAGTTTTATATGCAGGAGTTGGTTTGGGAAATCCAGAAGGAGAAGATTTACCTATTTATTTAGATGAAGAATATCTTATTGAATATAATGGTATTCAAGTTATTGAAATGAATTTGAACTGATATGAAAAAAATAATTAGTGTTTTAGCTCTTATCTTATGTTTTTCCTGCTCTGAGGAAGAACCAAAAAATATTAAACTTTCAGGTCCAGTTTTCGGCACAGCTTTTAATATTCAATACTATTCTGAAGATCATATTAATTACGAAAAGCAGTTTGATAGTTTATTTAGTGTCGTTAATCAATCGTTATCAACTTACATTCCAAATTCAGATATATCTCAACTCAATAGAAATGAAACTACTAAAGTTGATAATCATTTTGAAAATGTATTTAAAGCTTCAAAAATTATCTACAGACTAACCGAAGGTATTTTTGACCCAACTATTGGTAATGTAGTTAATGCTTGGAATTTTGGTGCGGAAAAGAACAAGTTTTTAACGGATAGTGCAACTGTAGATAGTCTTATACAATTTGTAGGTTTCAGCAGAGTTGGACTCATAGATAATCATATTAAAAAACCAAAAGAAACCTATTTAGAATTTAATGCCATTGCTAAAGGTTATGGTATAGATGTTATAGCTAACTTTTTAGAATCTAAAGGAATAAAAAACTATCTGGTCGATATTGGCGGTGATTTAAGAACATCTGGAATCAATATTGAAAGCAAAAAGGGGTGGACTGTTGGTATAGACGATCCAAATTTTGATGGTACGCAATCGTATTCTAAAGTTATAATCTTGAAAGATGAAGCTATGGCTACATCAGGTACATATAGAAAATTTAGAATTGATGATAATGGGAATCGTTATGCGCATATAATTAACACAAAAACAGGTTATCCAAGTAAAACTAATATCTTAAGTGTATCCGTCATTGCGCCAGATTGTATGACGGCAGATGGTTATGCAACGGCATTCCAAGCTATGGGAATCGAAAAAGTAACTTCGTTCTTAAACTCACATCCTGAGTTAAAAGTTTATTTTATATATGAGTCTGAAAATAAAGAGCTTAGAACATTGGCTCTAAATAATTTCCCAGAATAGAAGCTTTTTATGTGACCTATATTTATGTTTTGGGTCTTATAATTGCTATTAATCATTATATAAAAAAAAGTTGCTCCTTGTTCGTTTGGTGCAGCTTTTTTTATTTGTAAACCACAGGAATGATCTCACCTTTGGCTAAGCGATATTTATCAATTTCAGAATCAGGAAGTTGAGACGTATAATGAATCTCTTCAACCTTAAAACCGATACTACGAAGCTTATCAAAATAATCTCTACCATAGATACGTACATGATCGTATTGCCCAAATATCTTAGCACGTTCAGCTTTGTCTGTTATAGAATCATCTTCAAAAGTAATATCCCGATTCAAATCTTGCGGAATTTGGAATATACCATAACCACCGGGTTTCATCACTCTGTATAATTCTTGCATGGCCTTTGTATCGTCAGGTATATGCTCTAAAACATGATTACAGAGAATTACGTCATAGCTATTATCTTCAAAAGGAAGATTACAAATATCAGCTTTGACATCTGCAATCGGTGATAGTAAATCTGTGGTTGTATAATCTAAATTATTTAATTCTCTAAAACGATTAAGAAAACATTGCTCAGGCGCAAAATGCAATACCCTTTTTTTAGCGGTAAAAAAATCTGTTTCGTTTTTTAAGTACAGCCATAACAGTCTGTGCCTTTCTAAGCTAAGTGTAGAAGGCGATAATACATTGTTACGTTGCTGTCCATACCCATAGGGTAAGAACTTTGTAAAACTTTTATTATCAATTGGGTCGGTGTAGGTCTCTCCTTTTAAGAAAAAAGCAAGAATCGGGCGAACCAAATAACTGAGCCTTATTAAAAGAGGTCTTGGTATGACATTTAGGATTATTTTGAACATATTTTTTGACACGAATTTCACTAATTTTCACGAATACATTACAGAACGATTCTTTTGTATTTTAAGCTGTCTTCTCCAAAGTTAATGAGAAGACCTAATTTTAATTTTGAAACTGCTAAATAATTTAATGTTTGTTTAACATGAGCAGAGACTAAAGTATCAATAGCTTTAATTTCTAATACAATTATATCATCGATGATGAAATCTGCTTTGTATTTATGAGGTAGAATATTTCCTTTGTAGCTAATAGAGTATTTTTTTTCTCTAGAATATTCAATACCATTATCAATAAATTCGATTTCTAAAGCATCAGCATAAACCACTTCATTAAAACCTTTTCCCAATTGGTTGTGTACTTCCATACAGATACCAATAATTTTATAGGCCTCTTCTTTATAGATTAAATTTTGATTCATTGATTGGTTAAAATTATGGTCTAGTGAGATTAGTGCAAATTTGTGAAATTCGTGTCGAAAATTATAAAACTAAAGCCTTTTTACGAAATGCATCTTCTTCATTAGAACTAATTCCTAGTGCTTCATGAACATAAGCAAATGTTGAAAGTATTTCTGGTTGTCCATCAACTATAGCAACATCGTGCTCAAAATGTACACTTGGTTTTCCGTCTTGAGTTACTATCGTCCAACCATCTTTAAGTTGTTTTACTTTATGAGTACCCATATTTATCATAGGTTCTATAGCGACCACCATACCTTCGATAAATTTTTTGCCTCTGCCACGTCTTCCATAATTTGGCATTTCTGGGTCTTCATGCATTTTTCGTCCTAAACCATGACCAACCAATTCTCTTACCACACCATAACCTTCCGCTTCGCAATACTGTTGAATCGCGTAACCAACATCACCAACTCGATTTCCAATTTTCAATTGTTCTATGCCAACATAAAGAGATTCTTTGGTAATTCTAATTAGCTTTTTGGTCTCTTCAGCGACCTCACCGATTTCAAAAGTGTAAGCGTGGTCACCATAAAAATCATTCATCAGTGCACCACAATCTATAGATACTATATCTCCATCTTTTAATGGAGTATCTGTAGGTAATCCATGTACCACAGCTTCATTAACACTGCATAAAAGTGTAGATGGGCAGTCATAAAGTCCTTTAAAACCAGGTAAAGCACCATGGTCTCTAATAAACTCTTCTGCAATCGCATCTAAGTGGTTAGTCGTAACACCTTCTTTTGTTTCTTTTGCAAGCATACCCAAGGTTTTAGATACTATTAAAGCACTTTGACGCATTAATTCAATTTCCTCTGCAGTTTTTACTATAATCATGTTTCTGATGTTGAGGCAACAAAGATAGGTAATTATAACAATTTTAAAATGTTTCTAAAACATGATAAAAGACAGTTTTTCTGAACGTTTTCTGATGTAATTTTATAACCTTAAAATAACAATAATATGTACAAAGTAGTAAGTGCAGCAGAAGCCCTAAAAATTGTAAAATCTAACGATAAAATATATGTTCATGCAGCAGCAGCAGTCCCAAACGTGCTGATTGACGCTCTTACTAATAGACATGAAGAATTGAGAAATGTTGAGATTTGTCAATTACACACAGAGGGCTCGGCTCCATATGCCAATCCAGAGTTAGCTGATAGTTTTCATGTAAATTCATTTTTTATTGGTAAAAATGTACGGCACACTTTGCATGCAGGAAATGGTTCTTACACTCCAGTTTTTTTGAGTGAAGTTCCTTTATTATTTAAAAGAAATATTGTGGATTTACAAGTCGCTTTAATTCATGTTTCTGTTCCAGATAAACATGGCTATTGCTCGTTGGGTGTTTCAGTAGAAGCAACTTTAGCAGCTATTGATAATGCAGATTATGTTATCGCACAGGTTAATAAGCAAATGCCTAGAACGTTTGGAGATGGAATTATCCATGTTACTGAGATTGACGCCTTTGTAGAATGTGATGAACCATTACCGACACATCCTGTAATAGAACCAACAGAAATAGAAACCAAGATTGGTGACTATGTTGCAAACTTAATTGAAGATCGAAGTACTCTGCAAATGGGAATAGGAAATATTCCTAATGCCGTTTTGTCAAGGTTACACAATCACAAGGATTTAGGGTTGCATACAGAAATGTTTTCTGATGGTGTTATTGATTTAATTCTCAAAGATGTAATTAATGGCAATTATAAGGGAGTAAATCCGGGTCGTGCTTTGGCTACATTTTTAATGGGATCGCAACGTTTGTACGATTATGTAAATGATAATCCTTATGTTGAGATGCGTTCTTCAGATTACGTAAATGATGTGTCAATTATTAAACAAAATCCGAGAATGGTTGCAATTAACTCTGCAGTAGAAGTAGATGTTACCGGACAAGTTTGTGCAGACTCTATTGGTTCTAAAATGTACTCTGGTGTTGGAGGTCAAATGGACTTTATTAGAGGTGCTTCTTTAAGCGAAGGAGGTAAAGCAATTATTGCTCTACCATCTGTTACAAGACATGGAGTAAGTAGAATAGTGCCATCACTTAAGACTGGCGCAGGTGTTGTAACAACTAGAGCTCATGTTCACTATTTAGTTACGGAGTATGGAGTCGCAAATTTATATGGAAAAACCATAAAAGAGCGTGTAAAAGCATTAGTTAATATTGCACATCCTGATCATAGAGAATCTATAGATAAATCTTATTTTGAAATGGTTTAAGTAAATATGATAACTAGAATTGCCACCATTTTTTTTGCACACCTTTTATATCTGGAATTTCATTTGTGATCATTTGATAAATTTCTCCCCAACCTAAAATGCCTCCAATATTTCTATCGTCTATAAAGAGATCTGCATGTATTTTTCGACTTCTAGTATAATCAAATTTTTCTTCTGGAAAGCTAGCATTTACAGCATAAAATTCAATACCGTTTTCCTTACAAAAATCCACAGCTTCTTGTAGTTTATTTCCACTTCTATAAGTCCAAAGAATCAATCTGTGATTGTCTTGCTGTAATCGCTTTAAAGTTTCAAAAGCAAAGATGCGTGTTTTACCAATTTTAGGATAGGCATCTTCCACAATGGTGCCATCAAAATCTACTGCTATTATTAATCTATCTTGAAAATTCATACTGTTCATCAATTGTAGGGCAAAGGTACAATATTAAGGGTTTTATACAAGGCTATGTTGAGTCATTGTCTTTGGTTGCGGTATGCCAATTAGTTTTAAAATTGTAGGAGCAATATCTCCTAAAATTCCGTCTTCAATATGTTTTAAATCCTTATCAATTAAAATAATCGGAACAGGGTTTGTAGTGTGTGCCGTATGTGGAGAACCATCGGGATTTATCATAGTTTCACAATTACCATGATCCGCAATTAATAGGGTTGTGTAGTCATTTTCTAAGGCAGTATTTACAACATCTTTTACACATTCGTCTACAGCTTCACAAGCTTTTATGGCTGCTTCCATTACTCCTGTATGCCCTACCATATCGCCATTTGCAAAATTTAAGCATACAAAATCTATGTCTCCTTTTTGTAATTCTGGAATTAAGGCATCTCGTAATTCATAAGCACTCATTTCGGGTTTTAAATCGTAAGTAGCTACTTTTGGCGAATTTCTTAATATGCGTGTTTCCCCTTCAAAAGGCTCTTCTTGTCCTCCTGAAAAGAAGAATGTTACATGAGGATATTTCTCTGTCTCAGCTATTCTAATTTGTTTTTTCTGATGCTTCTCTAATACCTCTCCTAAGGTTTCAGAAGAGATTATCTTTATTAAATACTACGTTGATACCCTTATAGCTATCATCATAGTTAGTTAATGTAACATAATAAAGGTTCAACTTGTGCATATTATACTCATGAAAATCTTTTTGAGACAATACTTCGGTTAATTGACGTCCGCGATCTGTTCTAAAGTTGAAGAATATTAAAACGTCATCGTCTTTAATTGTCGTTACTGGTTTATTTTCGGTGTCAACTGCGATTATAGGTTTTATAAATTCGTCTGTAATATCATTTTTGTAATTAGTTTCAATAGATTTTAAAACATTTTGAGTTTTTTCTCCTTCACCATTTACCAAAGCGTCGTAAGCTAATTTTACACGTTCCCAACGCTTGTCTCTATCCATAGCATAATATCTCCCAGTTACGGTTGCCAATTTTCCTGATGTTTTATTGAGATGCTCCTCTAAATCAGAAATAAATCCATAACCAGATTTTGGGTCAACATCTCTACCATCTGTAAAGGCATGAACAAAAACTTTATCTAAGCCATAGTCATTGGTGGCATTGAGTAAGCCAAAAAGATGATTAATATGAGAGTGCACTCCACCATCACTCACTAAACCTAACAAATGAACATTTTTGTTGTTGGTTTTGGCATATTCAAAAGCTGTTTTTAAAACTGATTCTTCTCGAAGTGTTTTATTTTTTACAGCTAAGTTAATTTTAACCAAATCTTGATACACAATTCGTCCAGCACCCAGATTCATGTGTCCTACTTCACTATTTCCCATTTGTCCCTCAGGTAAACCAACATGGAGACCATCAGTTCTTAAACTTGCACTTGGATATTTGTTGTAAAGAGAATCTATATAAGGTGTATCAGCATTGTCTATTGCAGAAACTTTAGGGTCGGGTGATTTTCCCCAACCGTCTAAAATCATTAAAATAACTTTTTTATTCATTTCTAATTTTTTAGTGATTTCAAAGATAACATATACAATTCTATAACAAATTAATGAGTTAATAAAAATGTAGTGTTAAGTCTCTTTTAAGTTTTAATAATCGTATTGTAAAGTTGAATTTGTGTTTTGTGATGACATTAACACATTTGTTTTCAAAGCGTTAAAAAAATGTTATATAACTTTTTTTTGTGTAACAGATTGAATTCTTTATCGTCTCTTTAATATAATCAAAAAACAAATCAATTAAATTTAAAATCTTTCATCATGAAAAAATCGGTAGTAGTTTTGGCCTTAGCATTGGGCTTTTCAATTTGTAATTTAAATGCATCAAACGAAATTTTAACTTCAGATGTAAATGAAGTCGCTGTAAAAACAGTAGAAGTAAGTCCTTTATGTAAGGCGGTTGCAACTGGCAATTTAGAAGAAGTAAATAAGCTTATAAAGGCTGGTGCAGATGTCAATAAAAAATCTAACGGGATGATGCCAATTCATTATGCGGCTAAATTCAATCGCGTAGAAATCATCAAAGCGTTAATTACTGCAGGTTCTGAAATTCATAAGCCATGTGATTTGGGCTATACAGCTTTAGGACATGCAAAAAAATCAAAAGCTAAAGACGCTGAACTTTTTTTAAAGCGTTTTAAAAAGAAGACTGCCTGGGAGTAGGCAATTATTTGAGTTAGTTAGTTAGTAAATGCGTCTTATTCTAAGACGCATTTCTGTTTCTATAATTTCTAATAGCTTCTTTTATCTTTTCAATTCTGTTTTCAGGATCTGGATGAGAACTTTGAAACTCAGGAACACGGTTTGGTCCTGCAGCAGCTTTTAAAATTTCCATTACACCAATCAATTCTTCTGGGTTATAACCAGCTTCTATCATAAATTGTACCCCAAGTTCATCACTTTCTAATTCATCACCTCGTCCATTTTTCAGGAGTTGTCCTTGACCTATTTGTTGAGCCACACCACCTATATCTATAGCTGCTCCACCCATTGCAAGAGTTTGCCAGAATTTGGAATTTGTAATACGCTCATTAGAGTGTTTTCCTAGTACATGACCAATTTCATGACCTAAAACACCAGCAAGTTGGTCTTCATTTTCTAATTGAGCAAATAATGCTTGCGTGATAAATATTTGACCACCAGGTAATGCAAATGCATTAATGGTATTTGGGTCTGCTAACAAGTGAAATTCGTATTTATAAGGAGTTTCTCTTGCTACACTACTATTTACAAGTTTATTACCTACGTTATCTACTAATGCTTGATATTCATTATTTGGATGCAATCCACCGTGTTGTTGAGCCATGCCAGGTGCACTTTGTAAACCAATAGCAATTTCTTGATCTGGCGATAAGGAAATAGCTTGTTTTTTACCTGTATAAGGATTTATTTCTTCTTGACTGCATTTTCTTAAAAGTGCAAATGCAGCAACGGCTACAAATATTAATATTCGGATTTTGAAACTACCTCTTCTCATAATTTATTGTGTTAGTGCGTTAAATTTACAAAAGTTTGACACAATTTTTATCTAAAAGTCATATGTTTAATTATAAGGATTCTGATTTTCCAATATTTTTTAATTGTGAAGAATAGCTAAAAAGATTTATTTTTATATCAATAAAAAAATCATGGCTTATCAATTTAAAATTATTCCGAATGATGCTTTAGATCAAATTATTCCTTTGGTTTACGAGCTAAACGATGCTAAAGTAAGTTTGGAATTGCTTCAATCGCGTTTTAATGAAATGCAACATCAAAACTATGAATGTGCTACTATTTTTAACGGAAAAGAACTAATTGGTGTTACTGGCTTATGGTTTTGTACAAGACATTATATTGGTAAATCTGTAGAGTTAGATCATGTTTATATTAAACCAGAACACAGAGGAAATGGTTTGGGAAAACAATTTATGGAATGGATTTATAATTATGTTAAAGGGAAAGGTTGTAATTCGGTAGAGTTAAATACCTATGTTCAAAATTATCCCTCCCACAAATTTTATTATAACGAAGGTTTTGAAATTCTTGGGTATCACTTCCTAAAGAAGCTATAGTTTATTTCAAAAACTCTAAATCAGTATTGGTTTCCATTTCATAAGGAGCCTTTCCGTATTCAAAAATTCTAGCATCTAAAGTTCCTTTTAATTTTAATGTATCATCTTTTACTTCTATCCAACTTCCTTCACGCAGCCCAATGACTGGTTGGGTATTATATGCATGAAATTCCTTGATACGTGTTTCTCTTGTTTCACCCATATGAGTGCTATCTGGATTTGGATCTAAATAATGCGGATTGATATTGAACGGCACCAAGCCTAAAGTTTTAAAACTAGGAGGATATACAATTGGCATATCATTGGTAGTATTCATAGTTAAACCACAAATATTACTACCAGCACTTGTACCTAAATATGGTGTACCATTATTAACTGTAGTTTTAATAGCTGTTAAAACATCGTTTTTATATAACTGATTGACCAAAACAAAGGTGTTACCTCCACCAACAAAAATCCCTTGAGCATTTTTTATGGCATTTTCAGCATTTTCAAATTCGTGTATGCCTTTTACCGTTTTTCCTATTTTAAAGAATGCTTTTGATACAATTTTGGTGTATTCATCATGAGAAATCCCTCCTGGTCTTGCATAAGGAACAAATAAAATTTCCTGTGCAGCTTCGAAATGAAGCTTAAGCTCATCCAATAAATATTCTAAATAACCGCTTCCATGAACAGTAGAGGTACTTGCAATTAGTATAGATTTCAATTTTTTATTTATTTAGTGATTTTACTCCGATTAAAGTTATACTTTTTCAACGTATAGATTTATCATTTAACAAAGATTTACAAGCCAATCTCTATGTCAATTAAAGAATATATCCGAACTTTATTTCAAGAATTAAAAATATGAAAAAAATAGTACTCGCATTATTTAGTCTTTTTACTTTAATCTCTTTTAGCCAAGAGATTACCAGAATTTCTGTTAATGGTAGAATTATAGTATCCACTAATGATAAAGAAGGCGTAGCGGTTTATAATACATCTTCAAATAAAGGTACAACAACAGATGCAGAGGGAAATTTTAAAATAAAAGTTACTGTTAATGATATCATAGAATTTAGTGCGCTGCAGTTTCAGGATTTTAGTGTTACTGTTACAGAAGATGTTATTAAATCGAAACAGTTAACTGTAATTTTAGTGGAAGAAGTCAATAAATTGGATGAGGTGGTATTATTACCATTTGGGCTCACGGGTAATCTTAATTCAGATTTAGAAAATGTAAGGACTTATAATGTGAGTCTAGACTATGTTTATTTTGGTTTAGACCATATTGAAGATTTTGAGTTTACTACAGATTATAAATCTAAGATAGATAATCCCTCTTTTGATGATTATACTCCAAGAGTAGATAATATGCTAAATATTATAAATCTCGCTGGGTTTTTAGTAAGTCAAGTTGCTGACATTGATAAAGAAAAATCTATTACAAAAATAGAAAAAGAAATAAAGAAAACCCCTTTTAAAGAAGCTTTAGATAAGTACAGTATTAATTATATCCATTCAAATTTTAATATACCATTGGACCAAGTAGCAAAATTTATTGATTATGTTGAAGTTCAAGGAGTGGAGGACGAACTATTAAAAGAAGATAAGGAAATGCAGTTTTTGGAGCGAATTACTCAACTCAGCGAATCTTTCTTAAAATTGCAAAGTGAAAAAGACTAATTTATTTTTCTTTTTTGTCGTTTTTATTATGGCATTAACTTCAAATGCCCAAACTAAAGACTTAAATGGTCAGCTCATATCAGATGATGAAGTTGAAGGACTTCATATTCTCAATAAGACGTCAGCTAAATATGCGATATCTAATGAAGACGGTAGTTTCACTATTCCTGCAAAAGCTTTGGATACCTTGTTTATTTCGGGTTTAAAGTACAAAAATCAAGAACTTGTAATTACACAATCTACAGTAGATGTAGGAAGTTTTAGTGTGCAATTAATTGAAAAGATAAATGAATTAGATGAGGTTATTGTTGGCAAAATTCTAACAGGAAGCTTAGAGTCTGATCTCGAAAATTCTGATGCCAAAACAGAGATTAATTTTTACGATTTGGGTATTCCGGGTTATAAGGGTAAGCCATTAACGCAAAACGAACGTAAACTTCATGATGCAGATGGAGGTGGGCCAATTTATACAGGATTAGGTGTCAATGTTCATAAATTACTTAATAGAATCTCTGGAAGAACTAAAAAATTAAAAGAAATCGTTGCATTAGATAATGAAGATAAGTGTATTGAAAGATTGCGGAGAGAATATGAAGACGCCATATTTAAAACTGATACTCTAGCTGATAATTTGAAGAATGAATATTTTTATTTTTGCCAAGAAGATGAAGGTTTTAAATCTTTATGTGAAGAAAACAATGACTTAAAAGCTATTGAATTTCTGCAAACAAAATTAAAAGCTTACAAGAAAAATAGAGAATCCGTAACTAAAGATTAACTTTGGAATACTTTTTGGGTTTATAAGACAAATTACACTGAACAAAGCATGAAATCACTATATATAATATTTACATTACTTATCGCTCCATTATTCAATTTGGATAGTGAAAACCATGAATACTATGTAAGTGTTACGGAAGTTAAATATGTTGAAGAACAACAATCACTTCAGATTATAAGCCAAGTCTTTATAAACGATTTTGAAAAGTTATTGCAAGAGCGTTATGACGAAAACATAAAACTCGCACCAGATAATGATTCTAAGCTTATAGAAAAGTATATGCAGCGCTATTTGGCGGATAAGTTGAAAATTAAGGTTAATGATGGAGACCTAAAATTTAAATTTATAGGGAAAGAATACAAAGATGATATTACCTATTGTTATCTAGAAATTGAAAATGTATCTGAAATAAAATCTCTTGAGGTTACAAATAAAATTCTATTTGATATTTTACCAGAACAACAAAATATTGTAAGGCTTAAACTTCTTAATAAAAATAAGAGCTTTTTACTACAGCCAGACAATGATAAATGCGTGTTAAACTTTAACTAAAAATCTGTTAAAGCCATCTTAAATTATTATTTTAGGCATCATTTTTTAATAACAAAAATCACTATGAAAATTTTAAAGTACTTCTTGTGCGCTTTTCTTTTTGTTTCTGCGAGTACATTTGCTCAAAACGAAATAAAACCAGAGCGTAAACCTGGTCACACTAACCAAAACAAATTCAAACAATTATATGATGAATTTGCAACACCAAATATGTTTAGAACAGGTTCTGGTGCTCCTGGTCCAGCTTACTACCAGCAACAGGCAGATTACAAAATGGATATCGAAATCGATGATGTAAACGCAAAGTTGTATGGTAACGAAATCATTACTTATACAAATAATTCTCCGGACGAATTAAAATATCTTTGGGTACAATTAGATCAAAATATGCGTGCTAGGGATTCTAAGACTCCATTGATAAGTGGATCAGGAATTGGTCCTGCAACGTCTTCATCAAGAGCAGTAAGTACCTATTTAAAGGAACGTTTTGATGGTGGCTTCAACATTGAGCATGTAAAAGACATTAATGGTAAAGATTTACCACACATGATTAATCGCACTATGATGCGAGTAGAATTACCAAAAGCAATGAAAAAAGGTGATAAGTTTTCATTCAACATAAAATGGTGGTATAATATTAATGATCATGTAAGAGATGGAGGTCGTTCTGGTTATGAGTATTTTGAAGAAAACGACAATAGAATTTACGTAATGGCGCAATTTTATCCTCGTATGGCTGTCTATAATGATGTAGAAGGATGGCAAAATTCACAATTCTGGGGAAGAGATGAGTTTGCTTTACCATTCGGAGATTTTGATGTAAATATTACAGTACCAGCAGATCATATTTTAGATGGTACAGGATACTTAGTTAATAGAGAAGAGGTGTTTTCTAAAGATATGATGAAACGTTACAAGCAAGCTAAGAAGTCTTATGATAAGCCAGTTATGATTGTAACACAAGCTGAAGCTGAGAAAACAGAGAAAACGAAGAGCAAGGACAAAAAAATTTGGAAGCTTTCTGCTCAGATGGTACGTGATTTTGGTTTTGCGACATCTCGGAAATTCCTTTGGGATATGATGGCTGTAAAAATTGGTGATAAAGATGTTATGGCTGTGTCAATGTATTCTAAAGAAGGCAACCCATTGTGGGAGCAATGGTCAACTAGAGCTGTTGCAGCGACTTTAAAGTCTTACTCTCGTATGACATTTGATTATCCTTATCACAAGGCAATTTCTGTACATGCACCCATGGGAATGGAATATCCAATGATCTGTTACAATTTTGGTCGTCCTGATAAAGAGGGAAATTATTCTGATAGAACCAAATACGGAATGATAAGCGTAATTATTCATGAGGTTGGGCATAATTTCTTTCCTATGATTGTGAATAGTGATGAACGCCAATGGACTTGGATGGATGAAGGTTTAAATACATTTGTTCAGTATGTTGCTGAGCAAGATTTTGGAGAATGGAATCCTACAGCGCTATCACCTGGACATGATAAATATCCATCACGAAGAGGGCCTGCTAAAAATATCGTAAGGTATATGGGAGGAAATCAAGATTTTATTGCACCAATTATGACTAAAGGATTGAACACATATCAATTTGGTAGTAATGCTTATAGTAAACCAGCAACAGGTCTTAATATTTTGAGAGAAACTATTATGGGTCGTGATTTATTCGATTATTCATTTAGAGAATATGCTAATCGTTGGATGTTTAAACACCCAACACCAGAAGATTTTTTCCGTACCATGGAAGATGCCTCAGCTATTGATTTAGATTGGTTCTGGAGAGGTTGGTTCTATACTACTGATTATACCGATATTGGAATTAAAGAAGTAAAGAAATTTGCCGTTACTGGTACACCAAATGAAAATGGTAAAAAGTTGGCTGAACGATACAATAGAGATCCTAGCAGCTTGGTCTATTTTATTGAAGAAGGAGCTGAAGGTTATGATGACGCAATGAAAGCAGGCACATCTATTGAAAATTTACCTACTGTAAAAGAATACATTATGGATAATTTTACTCCAGAAGAACAAAAGGCAATGAAAAAATCACCTAAATATTTCTATCAAGTTACGTTTGATAAGCCAGGTGGTTTGGTAATGCCATTAATCGTAGAATATAAATATGCTGATGGCACCAAAGAAAAAGTAACTTATCCTGCTCAAATCTGGAGATTTAATGATAAAGAAGTAAGTCGAACAGTAGCAAGTGATAAAGAGATTGTTTCTATTATAGTGGATCCAGAATTAGAAACGGCAGATATTGATACGTCTAATAATTCTTGGCCAATGGAAGTAAAAGAAAGTGATTTCGATAAGTTTAAAAATAAAGTAAAAGATTAAGTTTTATAAAATTCACTTTTTAAACAAGCCGACTTTAGTAAAGTCGGCTTGTTTATTTTTAGTATAGTAGTGGTATAATTGACAAAGTCACTCTATATTTGCAAAGTGATTCAATTAACTACATTATTATTTATCGGAGGAACGGAAATTATTTTTATACTATTTATTGTAGTATTAGTTTTTGGTGCAGATAAATTACCAGAAATCGCAAGAGGCCTTGGAAAAGGAATGCGTCAATTAAAAGATGCAACTAACGATATTAAGCACGAGGTTACTAAGAGTGCTAAAGAGAGTAATATTATAGATACAGACGCTGCAAAGGATATTCAAAAAGAAATCAATACAATTAAAGACGACCTCGAAGATTTTACAGGTTCAGTTAAGAGAAAAATGTAATTACTGAATTTGTAAAATTACACCATTAATTTTATTGAAAACACAAATAATAGTCATCTAAAATATCAATTATTTAATATATTTAGGGAATCATTAACCAATCTAAATTATATTAAATGAAGAAACTACATTTTAAACTGCTGTTTTTATTAGCAATTACAATTTTATCTTGTACTAAAGAAGACACTTTTATTGAGTCACAATCCGAAGATATTCAATTTCCAAAAGACCCACTTACCACGGAACAAATTAATTCTAAAATCTCTGAAACTATAGATAATACTGGAGACTTTGATTGGAACGAAGTCGATGCACATTTTTTATGGAGTGCAGTTGTAAATGGACAGAATATTTTGTCAATTGGATATGGAGATGAAGGTCAAAGTTTTAGTGAAAGTTATGATCCTTTACTTGAAGAAAAAAAGAATAACATTCTAAACATAGTTATTGAAAATGAAAAAGTCCCTGATGAGAAACTTATTAGAGTTGAGCATGAAATAATTAACGTAATAGATATAGAAGTAAAAAATATTGAAACGATAATAGCACTAAGAAATGCTCACGGCATTCGTTATTTAGAACCTAATGGTTACAATAGTTATATACCCAATAGTGCTAAAAGTAGCTCTGGATGCGACAAAAATCCAGATACTATCAGCTCATCACACTACACAACAATAGCGCCAAATAATGCACAAGTATCTTGGCACTTTAATGAGCATAATATTCAACAAGCTTGGAGTTACAGTACAGGTGCTGGAGTTACTATTGGTCTAATAGATACAGGAGTATCTGTTTCACAAAGCTTACTCAATTCTGGCGGGATTAATGATGGTTATTCTAACGGACGCTTTGTGCAAAAGTATGGTACGTTCATAGATTCTCGATGGTGGTGGTCTAGTAATTATGATGGTCCACAGGATAAGTGTGGTCACGGTACAGCTATGGCTTCTGCAATGGCGTCTCCAAGAAATGACAACGGAATGCCAGTTGGTGTGGCTTACAATTCTAATTTGGTTGCTTACAGAGCAACAGAAGATGTGTTATTAAATGACTATCATGAGCGTAAAGGTGTTTCTAAAGCATTGACCCAATTAGGAAACAGAAGTGATGTTAAAATCATTTCTATGTCTATTGGTTATGTTTGGTCTATTGGTAATATCAAAGATGCTGTTAGATATGCTTACAGCAAAGGAAAATTGATTTTTGCAGCAGGTGGTACATCAACAAGTTTTACTAATGGGTTTGGTGTTATTTTTCCTGCGACTATGAGTGAAACAGTTGCAGTTACAGGTGTAGATGATGGTCCAAATTATGATCGATGTAATACTTGTCATAGCGGAAGTAAAATTGATTTCACAATAATTATGGAAGGTAATAATAATACAAGTAAAGCGCCTCCAGTTTTAGGGTTTTATAATGGGCAACGACGTTATACAGGAGGTTCTTCAGTAGCAACTGCAACCACTGCTGGTATTGCTGCTTTGGTCTGGGCTAGACATCCTTCTTGGAGTAGAACACAGGTATTAAATAAATTAAAACAATCTGCAGAATTCTATCCATATAAGAATAGTAGTTTCGGTTATGGAAATATTGATGCTTTACAAGCTGTACAGTAAATAGTATTATATTAAATAAAAGCCTCTTCAATATTTGAAGAGGCTTTTTTATTAAGTTTATTTTTTCCTGCTAATTGTCAACCCATCACGTATAGGTAATAAAACAGTTTCAATGCGTTCATCATTTCTAAGAAGTGTATTATAATCTAAAACAGCCTTTGTAGATTTGTCTTTAGTGTCTAACGGTTCAACTACTTTACCATGCCACAAGACATTATCAGAAAGTATAATACCACCAGGATTTAACTTATCTATAATTAAATGAAAGTAATTACTGTAATTGGGTTTGTCTGCATCAATAAATACCAAATCAAAAGTCAGATCCAAACTCGGAATGATATCAATTGCACTTCCAGTATGCTGTATAATTTGATGCCCAAAATTAGACCTATCAAAATATTTACGTTGAAAATCAACCAGCTCTTCATTAATATCTATTGTATGAAGTTTTCCGTCTTTGTGCAAACCTTCTGCCAAGCACAAAGTAGAATATCCAGTAAAAGTTCCTAATTCTAATATGGTTTTAGGATTTATTAATTTAGATATCATACTCAGTACTCGCCCTTGGTAGGGTCCGCTAAGCATAATGGGCTGTAATATTTTTTGATACGTTTCTCGGGTTAATTGTTGTAACAACTCAGGTTCTTGCTCAGAGTGTTCTACAACATAATTGTCTAAGTTCTCAGGTAAAAAATGCATTATTCTGTCTGGTCGAGCGCAGTCGAGACCTATTTTATTCGTAGTGTGTCTAAAACTTCTCGACTGCGCTCGAGGAGACATTTTTATCCTAGAATTCTATTTACTAATTTTTGTTTTGCAACTTCATTATCACCACACAACCATTGTACAACATTATCTTCCCATATAGCATCGCGTTGCGATTCTGTAATAATGTCTTGCTCTATAGCAAGATCTAAAATTTTCCCAGGATAAGAGGACTGTTTTTCACTTTCCATTTCACCTAAAGGATAAGGATCATCTAATCCCATAAGTACCTGTTTAGAGCCTTGGTTTTTGATTAACAATTCTAAACCACCTGTATCGTGTACTAGTGTATCAAAAAATATGTTTTTATGACCTACAGCTTTTCTTGGATGGCTTTTACCTTCAAATAAATCTGGTCGTCCATCAAAACCTTGAATACGTCTACCCAAGTTAATCTGTGCTAATTGTCCACCATGAGCAAAGCAAGTTCTCATATTGGGATATTTATCTTGATAACCTTGTAAGGTTAAAAAATGATAAGCATCTGCACATTGTGCCAACATCCATATTAAATGAAAACGCCAAGATGTATTTTCTAGTTTTATGAACTTTTCACCATCATAGGGATGAATTTCAACAGCGAGGTTGTATTTGTTTGCTAGTTCAAAGATAGGTTCATTTTCCTCATCAAAGATACAACGCCAAGTTCCTATAGTATCCATGTAATGCGTTGGTAAGCATAAGAGTTGTAAACCTAATTCTTCAACACAACGCTCTATTTCCCAACAAGCTCCTCTAACAAAACCTGGATGAACAACAAAGCCACAAGTAAATTTACTCGGATTTTCATGTTGAATTTTAGCATTAAAATCATTCTGAAAACGCAAAGCCTGTTTCATTTCCTCTACACGTAAACCGTTACCATAAAGTTGAGAAAGATTTAGAACTACGGCATGGTCAATTTTAAAGCGTTCCATCCATGCTAATTTTTCATTTAAGAAAAAACTAGAATCTGTGATTGGGCGATTCCAATCTTTCTGGAGCATAAATTTTCGATCCTTATCTACCCAAAAGATGCCTTTGTCTTTCATAAACTGAGGAATCTCTTCAGGATAGGGAAGGAGGTGAGAATGACCGTTTATTCTTAGTTTGCGTTTAGTCATCTAGTTGAACCTTTTTAGGTGGTTGCATTACTTCACTGCAATTAGGACAGCTACGTTTATCTTTATCTCCATAATATTTATCAAATATGGCAGGCATATCAGTTTCAATATTATCTAGAGTAAAGTCTTCTTCGTATAATTTTGTTGTGCAATTTTCACAGAACCAAAGCAAAGCATCTTGTACACCTTTTTCTCTTGGATATTCTATAACCAATCCAACTGTGTTCGCTCCACGTTGAGGTGAATGCGGTACTTTAGGTGGCAATAAAAATATCTCTCCTTCTCTAATATGAATGTCTTTTGGCGTGCCTTTGTCTATGACTTTTAAAATAATATCACCTTCTACCTGATAGAAAAACTCCGGAGTTTCGTTATAATGATAATCTTTTCTGCTATTAGGACCACCAACAACCATTACAATAAAGTCTCCATCTTTCCATACCACTTTATTACCAACAGGTGGTTTTAATAAGTGACGATTTTCTTCTATCCATTCTTTAAAATTTACGGGTGGGAATAATTTACTCATGATATAGGAAGCCCTTTTTAATTTCCCCAGAGGGGAAAAACTCATTACGGGAATTTGAGTTTAATTATAGATTTATACAGATATAAATATAGCATTTTTTTGCGCAATAGTTCCTTCCCTCTGGGAAGGTTAGGATGGGCTTTTTTTACAGACTCTTAGTCCTTCCTCCATCAACAGGAAGATTAATTCCGTTTATATATGCTGCACGTTCACTTGCCAAAAATGTAATGGCATCTGCTGTTTCTTCTGGTTTTGCAAAACGTTTTGCTGGCACCGCATTTTTCATTGCATTTGATGCTTCTTCTTCAGACTTGCCAGTTTTTGCAGATTTGTTTTTAATGATTTGTGTTAAGCGTTCTGTTCCAGTAGCACCAGGAAGTACATTATTTACTGTAATACCAAACTGTCCTAATTCATTAGCTAAAGTTTTGCTCCAATTGGCAACAGCACCTCTTATAGTATTACTTACACCAAGTCCATCTAAAGGTTGTTTAACTGAAGTTGAAATTACATTGATAATTCTTCCGTAGTTTTCACTTTTCATAAAATGAACTAAAGCTTGTGCTAAGACATGATTACATTTTAGATGCTGAGTAAATGCATTTTCAAATTCTTCAACTTTAGCTGAGAAAACTGGCCCACCAGCTGGTCCACCTGTGTTATTAATCAGAATATGAAAGCCATGATTCTCACTAATATAGTTCTCAACTTTTTCTTTTAATTGAGATGGATTAGAAAAATCTGCAACAATGTAATTGTGATTACGATGTTGTGGTAATTCTGCTAAAGTAGCTTTTAGCTTGTCTTCATTGCGAGCAATTAAAGTAATTATGGCTCCTTCTTCTGCTAATGCTAAAGCTGTAGCTTTTCCAATGCCTGCTGTACTTCCGCAGACGAGTGCGTGTTTATTATTGAGTTGTAAATCCATATTTTAATAGACAGAATTTTTATTTTAAAATGAAGCTATTTAATATTTTAGAGGCTTTTTCTTCATATTTTTCATAAGTATCTTGTTTTGCAGTAAAAGTCACAATATGTGCTTTGTTATCCTCTAAATAACAATGTTGTTTGAACTTTAAATCGTTATTTGTTACGTAACCTTGCCAAACAATTTCAAATACATCTTTGTTATTTAATTTTATGATGTTACTTTTTATAATTTTTGATTTTGGAATTTGAGAAAGTTGTTGTTTTGTTCCTTCCACAAATTGTTTAAGTGTAGTATCTTCAGGAAGATTCTGAATAGTGAAATTCACATTTTCTCTAAATCCATCTAATATTTCAGTATTTGAATAAATTAAAAATTTTGTATTAAATTTTCCGGAATCATCAAAGTCCCAAGATTCAGGATATTCAATAGAATAATTGTCGTTTGAAAAAGTTTTCTGCATGTCACTTTCTCCACAAGAAACAATTATCAATAAAATAATAGTTGCTAATACTGTTCTAAATTTGTTCATGGTTCTTTATTTCAATTAATATTTTATACAAACGTTTTTAGCTTCCGTAAAAAAGCGTAAGGCTTCAAAACCACCTTCTCGACCAACACCAGAGGCTTTTACACCACCAAATGGCGTACGTAAATCGCGCATCATCCAAGTATTTACCCAAACGATACCAGCTTGTAGTTGGTTGCTCATACGCATGGTACATTTTAAATCATTCGTCCATAGCGTGGCGGACAAACCGTATTTTACTTTGTTTGCCATTTCTAAAACTTCATCTTCTGTACTAAATGGCATTATGGTAACTACTGGTCCAAAAATTTCTTCTTGGTTCACTCTGCATTCGTCATTAGGTACTTCAATAACTGTTGGTTCTAAATAATAACCATTTTCATAGCCTTGAACCGAAACTTCATTTCCACCACATAAAACAGTGCCGTTTTCTTCTTTTGCAATTGTGATATAGTCTTTTACTTTCTCTAAATGTGGTTTTGAAACTAGTGCTCCAATATTAGTATCTTTTTCTGAAGGATGGCCAACTTTAAGGGCTTTTACTTTAGTTACAAAGTCCGTTTTAAACTTTTCATAAATAGATGCTTCTATAAAAATGCGACTTCCGCACAAACAAATCTGACCTTGATTGGCAAAAGACGAACGCACTGTTGTATCTAACATATCATCATAATCACAATCTGCAAAAATGATGTTTGGGTTTTTGCCACCTAATTCTAAGGATAACTTTTTGAACATTGGTGCAGCGACTTTAGCAATATGTGCACCTGTAGCTGTTCCTCCCGTAAAACTAATCGCTTTAATGCCTGGATCCTCTACAATGGCTTGACCTGTTGTTGTACCTAAACCATGAACAATATTGAGCACTCCCTTTGGTAGACCTGCTTCAATACAGAGCTCACCTAAAAGGAAAGCAGTCATTGGTGTGACTTCACTAGGTTTCGCAACCACACAGTTTCCTGCTGCTAATGCTGGTGCAATTTTCCACGTGAAGAGATAGAGTGGAAGGTTCCATGGACTAATACAACCCACAACTCCTATAGGCTGTCGCAAGGTATAATTTATAGCATTTTGTCCAACAGATTCATGGCTTTCACTTGCAAACTGCGTAATAGCATTACCAAAAAACCTAAAATTACTTGCTGCTCTTGGTATGTCAATCGCTTTAGCTAAGGAAATAGGTTTACCATTATCTAAGCTTTCGGCTTCTGCAAACTGTTGTAAGTTGGCTTCTAGTAATTCTGAAATTTTTATAAGTATACGACTGCGTTCTTCTAATGTGGTTTGCGACCAACTTGGAAAAGCAGATTTTGCTGCTATATAGGCATTCTCTACATCTTCTTTTGATGAGTTTGGTATTTGTCCATAAACCTTTCCACTGGCTGGATTGTAGTTGTCTATCCAATTATTTTCAATGGGATTTACAAATTTGCCGTTTATGTAGTTTTGGATATTCATTAAATAGGTCTAAATCTAATATTTATTTATTCGTTTCTGCTAAAATAGCGTCTAAAATGGTTCCGAGTCGTTTTAAACTCCTTTCAGCTGCAGCTATTCTATAAAGATAATCGTCAGTAATGTTTTCAAACTCAATATCATTAAAAATCGCATACTTATCTACTTTAAGAGTTGTGTTTTCTTTCCAATTTAAGGCTCCGTATTTGTCTATATCTTTTAATGCATAATGTTTTGATAAGTATGGTATCAATTCATTGTCAATTTTTAGTTCTGCTCGCTCAATAGCTACTTTTACGTCTTTGAGTTGGCTTTGCCAATTATAAAGTAATGTTTTAAGTTTTTTATTTCTCAACAATCTTAGTCTACCTGACTGTATAAGGTCATTGATGGTATTCTCGCTTGGTCGATATTCACCAGGTTCTAAGACTATAAATAAAAGACTATCTACATTTTGTTTTTTTAAGAGTTCCTCAGGTTTTCCCATAAACTTCATTAGGGTATATCCTGTTTGCTTTGCATTTTCTGTTTCGATTATATTTTCGTCAAACATTTTTTTGTTTTCAGAAAACTCATCATATAAGTTCTGTAGTATAGAACTTTCTTCTAAGCTTTCCTTTCTGTTTTCATTCCAAGTATTAATCTGAAGAGCTATAAGAATTCCAATAACCACAAGGATAATTTCACCAATGGCATATTTGAAATATTTGCCTGTTTTGTTTTCCATGAGTAGTGATTTGCGAATATGACGGAAAAATTTAATCATTTAGATAGGTTTCAATATCTTTTTTTAATTGTTCACCTTCATCTTGTGTATTATTTAAGATGTCTAAATAAGATAGATTAACACCCAAAAAAGCATTTAGCGATTGTTGGTATTCTTTGTCTTTTTTTAGGGCTTCAAAATCATTAGGAATTAATTTTTCTATACCATTCTTATTAAATTCTGTGGTAAACTTTTTTCTATAATAATCTATCATATAGCTATAAAAATCTAAATGTATTTCTTGAAAACCACCTTTTACTGAGTTTATTGATGAGGTATGGAATTGTCCTATTGCAGAGCGAAGTTCTGGTTCTTCTACTAGATCGGTTCCTATGGATACTAAAGATTGATACCCACTTGTTTTAAAATTAATTTGATCGTAAGCGTTTGTGGCTCTAAAATCTTGGGCTAAAGAATCATGATAAGGTTGATCTGTTTTTAGAACTTTAATTATAGTTTCAGTAGAACTAATAGTTCTTTTTAGATTATTAGTTCTTGTATTAAGAACTCTATCTATGTCTATAAGTGTAAACTCTAAATCTGAAATAATCTCAGTTAGTACTTGTCTTTCTTTTTCTTTGGCTTTTTTGCCTTCATTCCAATTATTAAACTGTAATGCCATGGCAATACCAATAAATACTAAAATAATCTCACCAATGGCATAGATTAAGTATTTACTGAATTTGTTTTCAGAAAGTAGAGATTGTCTGATTTTTCTAAAGAATTTAATCATTAATATATTTTTTAGATAGCTTTCTAATTTTTGATATTTGTTCTAATGCAATTTCCGAATAAGGTTCACCACTAGACCTATTCTCCTTATAAAACCTTAAAAAACTAATGATTGATGGTTTTTCGAGCAATGCTTTGGCATCATTTGGAATAGCATATTCTCGCCATCTAAAATCTAAAAATTCTTCTTGAATTATGGGTTCCCAAACTTTTTTAAAAGATTCTTCAACATCCTTATGGGCTACATAAACATCATGTACGCTTTGGTCATAATAACTTATTAATTCTAATTGTAATTTGGTGTCTGAAATAATGTCTATGCCTTTTGATTTTAATACTTCAAAGGCACTGGATTGCGATTTAAAACGTTCAAAAGAAATTATTTTTCCTAACCAATTATTTAGGCTATCACTCTGTATTCCAGAATTTATCTGTTTTAAGAGTCGATCTGTTAACTGGTTAGATACTTTAGATTTATTTAATTCAATGGATAGGTTAATAGAGTCGTTTTTTAAATTTTCATTGATGAGTGTTAAGATTTCTTTTTCGTAGGTTCTATTTTTTCTTTCATCATTCCAATTGTTGATTTGTAAGGCTATTAGAATCCCAATCACAACAAGAATAATCTCACCAATGGCATATTTAAAATATTTGGATGTTTTGTTTTCCATAAGTAGGTTTTGACTGATTTTTCTGAAAAATTTAATCATTTAGTTCAGTTTTTTTATTTCTTGTTCTAATAACTTTATAGTTTTACTATTAAACTTTTTATATTCAATATTTTTATTTAGCGAAGTGTTAAGTAAAAACATTTTATTATCAATAATACTCTCAAATTTTCTATCTTTTAAAATGATTCTGTTATCTGAGTATTCGAGTTCACTTTTACCTATTCTATCTTTAATTGGTGCAAATCTATAATCTACTTGTCTTAACGAAATATTATCATAGAAATAGGGTATGAGATTGTTTGTACTATCTTCATCTTCACGTTTTTCGCGCATTTTTATTACTGCGTAAATACTTGGGATTTGATATAAGAAATCTCGCAGACTATCTGAGGCTATTAAAGAAATAGCACCAGAACTTAATGCCTCATCAAGTGTAGAAGATTTATAGTTTAAATTAGGGGACTCTAAAACAGAATAAATTAAGGTGTCGATTGTTTTTTCATTTGTATTAGTAAAATCATTGCCCATAAATTGAAGCAGTCTTTCTGAATCTGTAATTAATGATTCGATACGTTTTATATTGGCATCAAGAGCTTCCTGGTTTTTATGGCTTTCAAGAAGCAATCTATTCATTAGATTTTCTGAGGCTTTGCTCTCATTACGTTTTGTGTTCCAATTATTTACTTGTAGCGCAATAAGAATCCCAATAACGACTAAGATAATTTCGCCAAGGGCGTATTTAAAGTATTTGCCTGTTTTTCCTGTTTCCATGAGGTTGTATCTTATTTTTCGAAAGAATTTAATCATTGATAACAGGATATAAAGAATCGATTTGTCTTAAGTTATAATCAAACATTTCGGTAAGTTCTTTTTCGTACCAATAGAGATCGTTCATGGACATTTGTATAGATCGCATTACTTTTCCAAAACTCTTAAAGTCCGTTAAATCTGTACCAAAGAAAATTTGAGTAGACTGAGATGAATACTCATTATAGCTGTCTTGATAGGTATAGAGGCTATTTAAAGCTTTCAATAATTCGGGTTTAAATTCTTTGCCAATCCCAGATTGTATACTGGTTTGAAAAGCTGCATTTTGTAATCTTGGTGTTTGCATACCCTTCCAAAATGCTAATTTCCCTTCAATTTCCTTTTCAGACTTAGGCATACTCATTTTAAATATTGAGTCTTTTACTGAGATATGATAGTCTTTTACACGCTCAATTTTATTCTTGTTCGAATCGATTTCGTCTTTTAGCATATTAACTGTGTTAGTAACGGTTTCTTTAACTTTCTCTTCTTCATTTCTATTCTGAAGATAAAGTGCCAGCATAATACCAACAACAATTAAGGCGATTTCACCAATAGCATAAAGTATATAGCTTAAAAAGCTTTTTTTCTTAAACATGTCTTTTCTTATTTTTCTGAATGCGTTAATCATTAACTATAGTATTATCAATTATAAGATAACCATGAGGTTCTTCTGTAAACTTGGCAAGGCATATACTATCTCTATAAACACTAATTACCTTTGAATAATCACCACCATTTAGCAAACCTCCACGCCAAGTTTCATGGTTTTCACTTGCTCCTGGTTTTAATTTAAAGTTGTAGAGATTAGTGTCGTATTTATCTGTAACTTTTACAGATAAGGTGTCTTTAGTGGTGTTGAAAATTAATAGTCTTTGTCTTGTCCCCTTGAGGTCTGGATAATCTTTTGCGGTACTACTACAAGTAACTTCTTTATAATGATTAAGGTTTAATGAAGTTAGCAAGTTTACTAACTCATCTTTATTAAATTGATGCTTTACTTGTTTTATTTGGGCTAATATTTTAATTAAACCGGCTCTTGCTATCCTCGTTTCAAATAAAACATTGTGATTTTTGATACTATAATTAAATACTCTATTCATATGGTTACTATCTGTGAGATAAAAATTGATTGTTTTTTCAATACTACTAGAGTCTCTTTTAAAAGTAAAATCCTTACCACTTAAGGTATAGTAATCTACATTGTCAGTAAATGCTTTTTGTAAATCATTCCAAGCTAAATCTTTGTATTGTTTACGACCTTTAAGACTTTTAATAGCTTTAATAATAGGCAAATACTCTGGTTTGACAGTTTCTTCTAGCACCAATAATTTATCTAAATTTTCAGTGTTTGGATTAAAATCTGAATAGTTAAAGAGTATCTCGTAATATTTAAACTGGCGATAATCGTCTTTCGTTACCTCCTTTTTTAAAATACGTTGCATCATGAGTTCGCGCTCCTCATAAAATGCAATTTCATTATTTACATGTTTGACATCAGCAATAACATCATCTTCAATTTTATCAATAAGAGTTTCAATGGTATTGTTAGTTTTCCGTTTTTCATTCCAATTGTTGGCTTGTAGTGCAATCATAATGCCAATGACTACAAGTAGTATTTCACCAAGAGCATATTTAAAGTACTTTCCCATTTTGTTTTCTTGGATTAGTGATTTGCGAATATGACGGAAGAATTTAATCATAATCTATTTTATTCTGCTTTGCATTTATTACTTAATTGCATGTATGGCTTTTCCATTAAAGTATTTATAATTTCAAAATGCTGTTTTTCTCTATCGGCAATGGCAACACTAAAAATCAACACCTTTTGAAAATTTTTGTAGTAGTCACTACTTGGGTCTTTATGCCAATCATTTTTTGGTAGGGTAGCCTCGACCTCAGAACCTATTAACTCATTGACATAATCAAATTCGTAAATACCAAAATCAATGGATGTGTTTATTAGCTTAAAAACCTCATTAACTAGTTCTTCTCTATTTTCCCTAAGAATGATGAGCTTGTCGTCTAATTGACTATTAAACTCAAGCAGGCTATTCCTAATGCGCTCATCTCTTAATAGTTTAATATTTCCTGAAGAGACTAAATCCTGATAGGTGATATTTATGGGAAGGTAAGTAACTGTTCTGTACGCTTTCAAAAATTTGTTAACCAAAAAGCTCTTGTCTTTTTCACCTGATGCTAATTCTAACATAAGTTCCTTGCTAAGTCTCACCCTTTCGTCTGCCTTTAAATTGAGTTCTTCTCGAAGTATTTTATCTGCTTCAAAATCTGCTAAGAGCTTGCAATAGTAAGTAGCTTCTGACGCATTGTTTTTCCTCTGATCATTCTGGTCGTTAATGCCAAGTGCTATTAGTATACCGATGATGACAAGAACAATTTCGCCAATCGCATAGAGCAGGTACTTACTGAATTTGTTTTCAGTAAGCAGACGTTGACGTACACGCCTAAAAAATTTTATCATTCACTTTCTTGATTGAAAGTAAATTAGGTTGATGGTTGTAGTTGAGGTTGGTTAACTATTTGTGTATGAATATAGTGAAATGTTACAAAATGTCTGGTCGAGCGCAGTCGAGACCTCAATAAGACCTCTCGACTGTGGTCAAGGTGACAGTAAGTTTTAATTAGTTTTTTTCCTGTATGCCATCACCTTTATTTCAATCACTAAATCTGGATGTGGTAATTGGTGCACAGCAACAGTTGTTCGTGTTGGTCCTGTTTCTTTATCAAAGAATTCTGCATAAGCTTTATTGTAATCCGCAAAATCATTCATATTTACTAAGAATGAAGTGACGTCTACCACATCTTTTAATGATGCTCCAACTTTAGCAAGATTACTTTCTATGTTTTTTAAAACTTCTTGGGTTTGGGTATAAGCGTTTAGTTTTTTGGTGCCCATCTCGTCAATAATATCAACTCCAGCGATGGTGTTGTCTGGTCTTCGTGAGCTAGTGCCAGAAACGAATATAAAGTCTCCAACTTGTTTTACGTGTGGATATGCTCCTCTTGGTGTTACATCTTTCATACTAAAAAAAGCCCCTTTTAATTTCCCCAGAGGGGAAAAACTCAACGTGGGAATTTGAGTTAAAATTATTAGTTTTTATTTAAGCACTACTAGTTCCTTCCCTCTGGGAAGTTTAGGATGGGCTTTTTTTTACCTCAATCCAGCAACTCTATCATCTTCTAAAATGGCGCTGGTTTCGGTTTTTACTTTATCTAAAATATCTTTGATGTCATCTGAGGTTGAAATAACTCCATCAGATAACATGTTTAATATGGCTTTGTCTTGTGCTCTTCCTCTTAACATGGCTTCTCTATAACCAATATCTTCATTAAAAGTAACCAAACTATATTTTGAAGAATAGTCTTCAGGAAACGCTTTCTCTAAAGCCATTTCTATTTTTCGCTTTTCTTGAAATATGGCTTGCCCAACATGGCTTTTCATTTCATGAAAGTTATCGACGGCTAAATCGGCAATCGCATCTGTATCTTTCTTCCTGTTTTTCTCGTAGGCTTTAAAAGTTGCTTCCCAACTCTCTAAATTTTGGTCTAATACTTTGTCAAATTCTACAACGTCTTCAAAAGACGCATTCATACCTTGTCCATAAAACGGAACAATGGCATGTGCAGAATCTCCCATTAGCAACGTATTGCCTTTATAATGCCATGGTGAGCATTTTACAGTACCCAGTGGTGCTGTTGGGTTTTCAAAAAAGTCTTCGACCAGATTCGGCATTAATTCTAAAGCATCCGGAAATTCTTTTTGGAAGAATTCAGTAACAATTTCTGGAGTCGTTAGGTTATTGAAATTGTATTCGCCTTCAGCATAACTTAAAAAAAGTGTTACTGTAAAACTACCGTCTAAGTTTGGTAAAGCAATCACCATAAAATCACCTCTTGGCCAAATATGTAAAGCGTTTTTATAAGTTTTATAACCACCATCTTCAGTAGGAAGTATGCTTAGCTCTTTATAGCCATGAGTTAGATAGTCTTGAGAGAAACTAAACAAGAATTTGCGTTCTAAATAATAACTTTTACGCAGAGCAGAACCTGCTCCATCTGTTGCGATGATGCAATCAGCATCTTCTATAAAAATATCTTTAGTCGTATAATCTTGAAATGTTGCCGTTGTGTTTTCAAAGTCAACAGATTGACATCTTTTGTTAAAATGTATTTTTACATTTTCATGCTTTTCGGCTTCAGTTAATAGTAAACTGTTAAGTTCTCCTCTAGAAATAGAGTTAATAAATTCGTGATCTCTTCCGCTGTAATTAGATAAAAACGTATTGCCTTCTTTATCGTGAAGCATACGACCATTCATAGGAATACATAGATCTTTCACTTTGTCTTCCATACCAACTAATTTCATGGCTTTATTACCACGATCAGAGAATGCTAAGTTGATAGAACGACCAGCAGAAATATCTGTTTTACGTAAGTCTGGTCGCATTTCGTAAACGGTTACATTATAATTACGTTGTCCTAGTCTTAAGGCGAGTAAACTTCCGCAGAGACCTGCTCCTATGATTAGTATGTTTTGTTGTTTGTTACTCATATATCTGTCATTCCTGCGAAGGCAGGAATCTAATTTTAAATTTATTATGTTCATTTGCCTTGATGCAAACGAACCAAAAATCACGATCAATCTGAGGAAATTCCTGCGGAACATTCGCTTTCGAAGCTACATGCTTGAAGCTACGCTTCGCAGTTCTGCTTCTTCGCTCTTTATTTCTGCAGATTGATATTCAATTCTACGAATTGATTTGGGACTTGACTATTTTTTGAATGTATCAAAACCCAAAGTTTTTTTCTTTTTTCACCCATAACAGTTCCTTCCCTTGGGAAGGTTAGGAAGGGGTTTTTAATATGTCTTTCATTTTCTGAACCATAAGATAAACATCTTCAAATGAATTATATAATGGTACAGGCGCACATCTAATGACATCCGGTTCTCTCCAATCACTTATGACTCCTGCTTCTGTTAATTTATCGTGTAATGATTTATCTGCGTTTAATACTTGAATTGATAGCTGACAGCCACGTTCATTAGGATTTTCTGGAGTTATGATTCTAATAACATCTTCACCAAGTGCTTTTAGTAGAAACTCAAAGTAACCTGTTAGTTTTTTAGATTTTTTAAGCAATTTGGTCAAACCAACCTCATTAAACATGTCTAATGACGCTTTAATTGCTGCCATAGATAAAATAGGTGGATTACTTAATTGCCAGCCTTCAGCACCTGGCAATACATCAAACTCATGTCGCATATTAAAGCGTGTTTCTTTATTATGACTCCACCAACCTGTAAAACGATTTAAGTTTTTGCTGTAAGCATGTCTTTCGTGTACAAAGCAACCTGACAAACTTCCAGGACCTGAATTCATATACTTATAAGTACACCAAACCGCAAAATCTGCTCCTGAGTTGTGTAAATCTAAATCTACGTTTCCTGCACCATGTGCACAATCAAAACCAACCGTACAACCATGTTTATGTCCAAGTTCTGTAATACGTTTAAGGTCAAAAAACTGTCCTGTGTAATAATTTACTCCACCAATCATAATGAGACCAATCTCATTACCTTGACGCTCTAAAATTGTTTCTAAATCTTCATAATTTAGTAATTCTTCGTCTTTTCTAGGTTTCCAAAGAATTATACCTTCCTTATCATCATAACCATGATGACGTAGTTGTGATTCTACAGCATATTTATCTGATGGAAAGGCGTCACTTTCGATCAAAATTTTATAACGTTCTTTAGTGGGCTGATAAAATGAAGCCATCATAAAATGAAGGTTCGCAGTCAATGAATTCATTGTCACGACCTCAATTGGTTTCGCACCAACTAACTTCGCGGTACTTTCTGTCAGAAACTCATGGTAAGGTAACCAAGGATTTTTAGCATGTGTATGACCTTCTACACCGAGATTTGCCCAATCTTCTAATTCTTGATTAATATAAGCTTTTGTAGACTTAGGTTGTAAACCCAATGAATTTCCACAGAGGTAAATTAATTCGTTTCCATCTTTATCTTTTGGAATATGAAACTGTGCTCTGTAGTTAGATAATTCGTCTAAAGCGTCTTGCTGTTTGGCGTAATCAAGACCAAGTTTATAGTTGGACAATGTGAATTGATTTTTCGGTTGCTAACAAAAATAAGGATTTAAAGCGTAGGATTAAAGGTGTTTTTAAGCCATTGAAATTTTAATTATCTTTAGAGAAATAAGAGCGTTATGGGAAAAACAAAAGAATATTCAAATGGAGAGGTAACTATAGTCTGGGAAGCTGAAAAATGTATTCATTCGGCAATTTGTGTTAAAAATTCACCTAATGTATTTCAGCCAAGCGACAGACCTTGGATTAAAATTGATGCAGCTGCAACAGATGAAATTGTTGATACAGTAAAGCAATGTCCTTCAGGAGCGTTGAGCTTTTATATGAATGATGCAGATGATAAAACATCTGAATCTTTAGAAACAAAAGTTGAAGTTATAGAAAACGGACCGCTTTTGGTTTATGGTACTTTAAAAGTAACCCGCAAGAATGGCAAAGAAGAAACTAAAAACAGAACAACTGCATTTTGTCGTTGTGGAGCTTCACAAAATAAACCTTATTGTGATGGAGCGCATGTAAAGACTGACTTCAGAGGGTGAACTATGGGAAAAATTATATCCAGTGTTTTGATTTTGTTCTGTATTATATATTCATGTAATAGTGCAGGTAACAATAAAGCTGAAAAAATTGTAAAAGAACAAAATATAAGTAACCAAAACAGAGCTAAAGATTTTGTAGTTATAGAGATAGATTCTACTAATTCATTCATGTTTAAAGGACTTAAACCAGCTAAGCTGAATAAAGATGAGATTGAGTCTATTCATAATATTGTAGAAGCTTGTGTGAATGCCTACAATGATGAGAGAAATTATTCTAAAGATGATTCTGAATATTTAAGCCTGATAAACTATAGTAGACAATATATTGCCTACTATAATAAAAAAGGCGAAAAAGAAGTTTGGGCTAATTTTTATTCAGGTAACTTAGATGGAGTTGACAGAAAACAAATTTTAATAGTTGAAGACGGTGGAAATAGTTATTTTCAATTAAATATAAATTTAGACAAAAATAAATGTGAAGATTTAAGTGTTAATGGTGTTGCATAAAGCAGAGATTATTTCCTTCTTCAACGGGGTTTGTTCATCTAAACATTTATTATTTCACCTTAGGTTCATAAAAAATGAGTTTCACAAAAAAAGCACTTTAGCTCGTAAGATAAAGTGCTTGGATATATATAGGCGCCAAAAGGCGGAAAATGTAAGCTATACGTTTTAAGTCGAAATGACAGACGTGAAACTTACATTATAGGTTGCAAAAGTAATGCCAAAAATTGAATTTAGTATTACTCTAATGTTATACTTACATCAGCAAAGTTTAAATTCCAGTTACCACCTTCTTGTTTATGGTCTATGGCAATTTTAATACCGTTGAAATTTTCATAATTTTCGAAAGTTGTAGTTAGAGATGGTTTTTCAGAATTACCTTTTCTAAATACCCATTCTTTAATTTCAAAATTGTTATCATAATAAATATCATACGCATCTCCAGGTGTGTAACCTCCTTCTTCAGAATACGTTAATGTTATCATATTCATTTTAGTTTTGGAAATAGGCGCTTCTAAAAATTTAGGCACTGATATTTCTGCAGAACTATCCCAAACCAATTGAAATGGCACTAGTAACCAGTATTTATCGTTAATAAAGCCTCTATCTGCTCTAATATGTGTGCTGTCCATTTTACTTCTAATATAACTCACAGTTGTTTCCCCAGCTGTCATTGTTACACTATCTTCTTTTGGTTTCCAAATCCAAGATCGGCCTTTTCCTTTAATGGTATCTCTATCGACTTTAAACGTAAATTTTACTTCTGAGACATTTTTCCAATTTTCATAGCCATGAGCATTTGCAATTTTTTCGGCAATGGTTAATTCTTTAGTTTCTTCTTTTAATGGTGTTTCTGACTTTTCAGATTTACATGATGAGACTAATAAAAGACAAATCAAACCAAGATATAATGATTTCATGTATAAGTATTTATTGTTTTTAATTGTCACATGGAACATCCATATTGTCCTTTCTTTATTTGATTAAATATTAGACAAGGATGTTTCATATTAAAAAGTTGTTTTAAATTACATGCAAAATTAACCAACAATGGAAGAGCACACTAATTATTTTGATGTAAATAAAGCCACTTGGAACAAGAAAGTTGGTATTCATGCAAAAAGTGAAATGTATAAGATGGAAGCTTTTAAAGCTGGTGAATCTTCTTTGATGCCATATGAATTGAAAGCTCTGGGCGATGTGAAAGGAAAATCTTTATTGCATTTACAATGTCATTTTGGGCAAGATACCTTGAGTTGGAGTAGAATGGGAGCTAAAGCCGTTGGTGTAGATTTAAGTGATGAAGCTGTAAAGTTGGCAAAACAACTCAATGACGAATTAAAACTTAATGCTGAATTTGTTTGCTGTAATGTTTTAGATACGTCTAAACATGTTTCAGAAACGTTTGATATCATTTATACAAGTTACGGAGTTATAGGTTGGCTGCCAGATTTAAAACCTTGGGCGCAAATGATTTCTGAACGTATAAAAGTTGGTGGAACATTCTATATTGTTGAGTTTCATCCGATACTCTGGATGTATGATTATATTGATGGTAAATCCATAATGAAATACCATTATAATAGAAAAGAAGCGATTTATGAAGAATATGAAGGCACTTACGCCAACCAAGCTTCAAAAATGGTAAGTAAAGAATATGGTTGGAACCATGGTTTAAGCGAAGTTGTAAATGCACTTATTGAAGCCGGATTACAAATAGACTATCTTAATGAACATGATGAAAGTCCTTATGATGTTTTTCCTGATTTGGAAAAACAAGATAATGGTATGTATAAGATGAAGGATCAGTTGTTCCCTATGCTCTTTGAGATAAAGGCGACTAAGAAGTAATTAAATAAAAGGCTTTTAGCTAATAGAGGCTTTGTTAATGAGGCCTTCCCTCTAAATGATTTTTTATAAGTTTATAATGCCATTCACTTATTCGTTTTGCATCATACTCTTTCTTAATTAGTTTCGATATTTCATCAAAATACTTAGGATCAGAATGTCTAAATATAAGCCATGTGTCTAGATCAGAACAATCGATACGTTCTCCGCTAATCCATCCATATTCTTTAGTTAGTTCAATGAGTTTTTCAGTATTATACTTGTCGATTTTTCTTCGAACTAACTTCATAGAATCTATCTCTTTTGTAGAATAGGTGCCATCGTTCTTATGGAAACTATCAGGGATTTTGTTACGTATTTCTTTATCCTTCATTAACATTTCCGAAATTATTTCGCACATTTCAGATGTATTTGGAATTGACTTTTGGGCGAAACCTTTATTTAATAATACTAAAAGGACAATTGACAGTATATACTTAAGACGTATCAAAATTACATTTTTTAATGTTTCTCTTTATCTTTCAGCAACTCAGGGAACTTGGCCTTAAAACGATTTAATCTCGGAATAGACACTGCCCTAATATAACTCTGATTAGGATTTCGTTTTTCAAAGTCTTGGTGATAAGCTTCACCAACATAAAATTTTTGAAATGGATAAATTTCTGCGGCAATAGTGGCATTTAATTCTTTCGCTAAAGCTGCTTTTTTCTCTTCTATGATTTTCTTTTGTTCATCATCTTGATAAAATATGATGGAACGATATTGTGAGCCTTTATCTGGTCCTTGCCCATTAACTTGTGTTGGATTTTGAGAACCAAAATAAACGTCTACCAAAGTGGCAAAACTAACTACTTCTGGGTCATAAATAATTTCTACAGCTTCTGCATGGCCTGTTGTGCCTGTATTGCTTTTTTCATAATTAATATCTGTAGTATGACCACCAGAATAACCGCTAATAGATTCTTCAACTCCTTTAACGCTCTCAAAAACGGCTTCGACACACCAAAAACAACCGCTGGCAAAATAGGCTCTTGCTTTGCCATCTTCTAAAGGAACAACAACAGGGTCTGCATTAATTACAGCTTGTTGTTTTTCATTGACTTGTGCTTGGTTGTGGCAACTAAAAAATAAACTAATACTTAATACGTAAAGTAACTTCTTCATGATTATATTTTTCTTTTTCTAATAGACGTATAAAATTACAATTCCTTAAACCGAATTGTTTTAAAATTTTATTAAATAAAAAAAGCCTTCACGTTTGTGAAGGCTCAATATAGTTTATGTCGAAAAATCACTTACTTAGTTTAGCAAATAATTTACCCATTTTTACTTTTTCTTCTTCAGCAAGTGCAGCATCAACAAGGATACGTCCACTATGCTCATCTGTAATAACTTTTTTGCGAGAAGCAATCTCTACTTGTACTTGCGGAGGAATTGTAAAGAATGATCCACCAGACGCGCCACGCTCAATTGGTACAACGGCTAAACCGTTTTTAACGTTTTTTCTAATTCTATGGTAAGCATTTACTAAACGCTCTTCAATTTTCTTTTGAAATTCTGCAGACTTTCCTAAAAGCGCTTCTTCTTCTTTTTCTGTTTCTTTTAAAATGGCGTTAAGTTCACCTTTTTTGTGCTTAAGATGTGCATTACGATCTTTTAAACGGTCTTTAGTTTCAGAAATAACTTCTTTTTTCTGATCAATCTGAACTTTAAATTCTTTGATATGCTTTTCAGCTAATTGAATTTCTAATTCCTGAAATTCAATTTCCTTTGTCAATGAGTTATATTCTCTGTTATTTCTGACATTCTTTTGTTGCTCACTGTATTTTTTGATTAAAGCTTTTGCCTCTTCAATTAAATTCTTTTTTCCTTTAATCTCATCGTCAATAATAGCAAGGCTATCATTAAGCTTTTCCATTCTTGTGTTAAGCCCTTCAACTTCGTCTTCTAAATCTCTAACTTCTAAAGGAAGCTCACCTCTGACATTTCTTATTTCATCTACTCTAGAGTCAATTAATTGTAAATCATATAGTGCTCTTAATCGCTCTTCAACAGAAACTTCAGCTTTTTTTGCCATAATTATAAATACTTTACCGGATTTGTATTTGTCTTTGATAAAATGATTGCAAAATTAGTAATTTTTTTTGAGAGATAGTCTACTAAAAACGATTTTGTGAACTGTTCGCTTTCATAATGGCCTATATCTGCTAAAATAATGTCTTGTTCTGCACTGAAAAAGTCATGATATTTTAGATCAGCTGTCACTAAAAGGTCAGCGCCTGAGGCTTTTGCAGCGTTAATAGCAAAACTTCCTGAACCTCCTAAAACAGCAATTTTTTTAATAGAGGTATGTAAGAGTTTAGAATGTCTTACACATTCGGTATTCATCTTATCTTTTATGAATAAGAGGCAGTCTTTTACATTCATTTCATTTTCAAGCTCTCCAATCATTCCCATACCAATGTGTTGGTTTTGGTTTTCTAAGGTTAAAATTTCGTAAGCCACTTCTTCATATGGATGGGCTTCAAAAAGGGATTTTAATATTCTAGATTCTAAATGTTTTTTATAGGTGACTGATATTGCCGTTTCATTTTCAGTATGAAGTTGGCCTTTCTTTCCAATTGTAGGGTTTGAGTCTTCATTACCTAAATAGGTACCTTCACCATCTACATTAAAACTGCAAGACTCATAGTTTCCTAACATTCCTGCTCCTGCGTTAAAAAGTGCTTGTCTAAGCTCTTCAGCGTTTGCTTTAGGAACATAGGTTTGCAATTTTTTGATGGTACCAGATTGAGGTATTAAGATGTTCTTATTTTTTAATTCTAATTGATCACAAATAATTGAATTTACGCCTTCCATAGCATTATCTAAGGCTGTATGAATTGAAAAAATTGCGATGTTATTTTGAATAGCTTTAATGACTACACGTTCTACATAGGTTTTTCCAGTAATTTTTTTTAAGCCTTTGAAAATAATTGGGTGGAAGCTAACGATGAGATTACACTTATTATCAATGGCTTCATCAACAACCGCTTCAAGCGTATCTAGTGTTACAAGTATTCCAGAAACTGATTGATTTTTATCTCCAACTAAAAGGCCAACATTATCAAAATCTTCTGCATAAGTTAGTGGAGCTAGGTCGTGTAAATGGTTTATAACATCTTGGACAATCATAAAGTATGAATTTATATCAAAAATAGTATATTTTCATCTGTAATTCTTTATTTTAATAATTTGGTCAGATGTAATTCGTCATTCATATATTTGTTTCATATTTAATCTTTAGTTACTCATTTCGTAGTTGTGAAATTCATTCGAGTCATATTATTCCCAATTGTACCAATTTATTATGTGGTGACATGGTTGCGAAATAAACTTTATGATACAGGAGTAAAGTCTTCAAAATCTTATGATTTCCCTGTTATTTGTGTTGGAAACCTAAGCACTGGTGGTACTGGAAAAACACCAATGGTTGAATATTTAATTCGATTATTGAAAGATAAGAAGCCTCTTGCTACCTTAAGTCGAGGTTACAAAAGAAAATCAGAAGGTTTCGTTTTAGCGGATGAAAAAGCAACCGCAGATTCTATTGGTGATGAACCTTTCCAGTTTTTTAGTAAGTTTAGTGATATTGCAGTCGCTGTAGATGATGATAGACAAAATGGAATAGAACAACTTAGGAAATTGGAAACAAAGCCAGAAATTATTTTACTAGACGATGCTTACCAGCATAGAAAAGTCAAAGCAGGATTTAATATTCTACTGACCGCGTATGATAATTTATATTATAGAGACATAATCTTGCCAACTGGGAATTTACGTGAACCACGTGCCGGAACTAAACGTGCTAACATCATTGTTGTAACGAAATGTAAAAAGGATATTAGTGAAGCTGAAAAGACGGAAATAGTCTCCAAACTAAAATTAAAGAACCATCAAAAAGCGTTTTTTAGTTATATTGATTATTCTGAAAAAGTAATATCAAGTACTAATTCTATAGAAGTGTCTAAACTTCCTAAATTTACACTAGTTACCGGAATCGCAAATGCTAAACCTTTAGTTGATTTTTTGATCAGTAAAGGATTAAAGTTTGATCATTTGGAGTTCAACGATCATTATAATTTTAAAGCTTCAGATATTAAAAACTTAGCGTCTAAAACATTGATAATTACTACTGAAAAGGATTATGTACGTTTATCAGTTAATGGAAGTTTAAAAGATAAATTGTATTACTTACCGATTCAAGTAAAAATAGACAAATCAGAAGTTTTTGATACTACTGTTAAATCGTTTATTACTTAAAAAAAGCTAGAAACTATTTTCTCACCAGAAAGTGCAGCGTATAATTTCTTTTCAAAATCCTCTTGTTTAAAAGGCTTTGAAATGATATCATCGAAACCAGCTTCACCAAATTCTTGCATTTTGTCTTCTAACGTTACAGCTGTTAGTGCAAAAATTGTGAGTTCTTTATCAAAAGTTCTTATAATTTTTGTTGCTTCTAATCCGCTAATGCCTGGCATATGAATATCCATTAGCACCACGTCATAAGTAGTATTTTTTACTTGTTCTACAGCGTCTTCGCCATTATCTACAACATCACAATACAGATTCATTTTGTTGAGAATCTTTTTGGTAATCATCTGATTAATTTTGTTGTCTTCTACAATTAGAATCTTAACATTGCTTAAATCCAAATCTTCCATCTTATTAGATTTTTTAGTTTCTTCTACTTTAAGTTTTTCGGCGATCTCAGTGTATTCTAAAGGAATTTCAAAAGAGAATGTAGTGCCT
The DNA here is from genome assembly GCF_044594915.1 of Winogradskyella sp. R77965. GTDB lineage: Bacteria > Bacteroidota > Bacteroidia > Flavobacteriales > Flavobacteriaceae > Winogradskyella. The sequence continues at coordinate 3,315,072 of NZ_CP138990.1, forward strand.
TTTCCTAATTCACTCTTTAAGTAAATTTTTCCTTTAAGAATTTCAATGAGTCCTTTTACAATAGATAAACCTAGACCAGTACCTCCATATTTTCTGTTGATCTGTACAGAGCCTTGAGAGAAACTCTCAAACATGTGGTCTTGCTTTTCTTTTGTAATACCAATGCCATTATCCTCAATTTCAAAGCGAAGATTGTACATATTGTCTTTTTGATCAATTTTGTACGCTCTAACCCAGATGTCTCCATCTTTTGTGAATTTAATAGCATTTCCAAGTAGGTTTATTAAGATTTGGGAAATCTTTAATTGGTCACCAATGAATGTTTCTGGTAAACCGTCATCATATTCAAAATGTAATTCGGTTTCATTATCTTTAGCTGAATTGCTAAGCGCAGAAATTACATTTTCAAGTTTATGTTTAAGGTTGAATTGTTCTGGGTCTAATTCAACTTTATTTGCTTCAATTTTATTGATCTGAAGAATGTCATTAATAAAAGTTAATAAATAATCTCCAGAAAATTTCAATGATTTTAAATGTGGTATTTGATGCTCTTTAGGTTTTTCATCTAATAGCATGTTTGTAAGTCCTGTAACTGCATATAGAGGAGTACGTAACTCGTGAGTTACTGTAGACAAGAAATTAGCCTTTGTCTTAGATGCTAATTCTGCTTTTTCTTTCGCAACAATAAGTTCGTCATTCTTAATATGAAGCATATTGTTGGTTCTTAATCTTATATTATTGTTTTTGTATAATGATAGGGTTAGTAACGATAAAATGGTAATTAAGGCTATACTTAATATAGTCGTTATTCTTGTAAAAGCACTCTCCGCGGTAACTTCTTCTACCTGAGCCTTTAACTGCGCATTTTCAGCATCTTTATAATTACTAATAAATTGACCGCTAATTCCGGGTGCTAAGTTCTCTCTTTTAATATTTAATATGGAGTCTGATAATACGAGATGTTTTTTTACATAGTCTAGAGAACTTTGATAGTCTTTATTATTTTCGTGAATATCACTTAAGGTTAAGTAAGCTTCATTTACATTTTCTAAAATTTTCTTAGTCTTGGCTATTGCTAAACCTTCATCGGCTTGGGATAATGCCAATTCTATATTATTTAAAGCATTAGATACTTTTGCACTTTGTATTAAAGCGCTACTAAGTCGACGTTCTTGGTCGTATTTTTTAGCAATTATTATGGTTTTTTCGAGTTTGGCTTTAGCCTCTTCGTAATTCTCCAATGCAATATATGCTTTGGCCTCGTTTAGTGTAACTTCAGAAATGTATTCGTCTAGATCTTCTTGTTCAAATAAATTTTTTGCTGAATTAAATACTTCTAAAGCATTCTCATATTCCTTTTTCGTACTATAAATTACACCCTTGATGTTATAAGTAATAGCTAAGTTTGGATAATCATCTATTTTTCGCTGAATCTGTAGTGCTTTGGTTAGTGAAATATTAGCTTGATCTTGTTCATTAACAAGAAATTGAACTTTTGCAATTTTGGTATAGATTTTACCTTCACTAGACTTATCTTCAATTTTTTTTGAGATATCTAGTGCATTTTGCAAACTATTTTTTGCATTATAATAATCACCACGGTCACTGCTTAATTTAGCCTGATCTAAATGCTCTTGTAGCTTAATGGCAAGTTTTTCTGTGTCTTCAACACTATCTAGTTGTGCAGAAGCCAGACTACAAAAACATGCTAAAAAAACAAATATGTAATATTTGACCTGGGACATTTCAGCTCACTTTAATTTGAACAAATATAATTATTTATTCGACAAAAGTGCGTTTTTGTCCGATAAATTGCATAATAAATCTAAAATTCTTGTGCTATAGCCTGTTTCATTATCGTACCAACCTACTATTTTTACCATGTTACCGATAACGGAAGTCATCTGCGAATCAAAAATACAAGAGTGTGGATTGCCAACTATATCAATAGATACAATTGGGTCTTCAGTATATTCTAAAATACCTTTTAAGCTTGATGATGCAGCATTTTTAAAAATTGAATTGACTTCTTCTATTGAAGTTAATTTTTCAACATTAATGGTAATGTCTGTTAAAGAGCCATTAGCGACAGGAACTCTTATCCCACAACCACCAATTACATCTGCTAAATCAGGAAAAATCTTAGTTAATGCTTTTGCCGCTCCTGTTGTTGTAGGTACTATAGATTGTCCTGCGGCTCTGGCACGTCTTAAATCTCTATGTGGTTGATCGTGAAGGCTTTGATCTGTAGTATAAGAATGAATTGTGGTAATATAGGCTTGCTTTATTCTTAAATACTTATGAATTAAGGCAATCATTGGAGCTGCATTATTAGTAGTACATGATGCATTGGAAATTATGCTCTCAGATCCATTTAATAATCCATCATTAACGCCTAATACAATTGTTTTAATATCGTCTTCTAAAGCTGGTACAGATAGTATAACGCGTTTTCCTCCATTTTTTATATGATGTTGAAGTTCTGACTTAGTTTTGAATTTACCAGTGGATTCTATAACAAAGTCTGGTTTTTCTTTTGACCAATCAATAGATTTTGGATGTGATTGATTGTATAATGGAATTGAAATATTATTTACAATAATATGCTTATTGTCATAAGAAACGGTCTCCTTTAAGACACCATGAATACTATCGTACTTTAACAAATGACTTAATGTTTTGGTATCTGCTAAATCATTAATAGCAACAATTTGTATTTGCGGATGTTGAAGCGCTAGTCTAAAAACACGACGACCTATTCTGCCAAAGCCATTTATGGCAACAGTAATCATTAGTTAATGTGTTTTTGAGCTTTGTAAGACGATCTTACCAAAGCACTACTTTCTACATGTCTAAACCCTAAATCTAGACCGATAGCTTTGTATTCATCAAATTGCTCTGGATTGATAAATTGCTTTACTGGTAAATGTTTTTTACTAGGTTGAAGATATTGGCCTATAGTAACAACATCGACATCATTTTCGCGCAAATCATGAAGGGTTTCTATGACTTCCTCTCTTTTTTCGCCTAAGCCTAGCATAATTCCAGATTTAGTTCTTCGCTGTCCTTGTTGTTTTAAATATTTTAGAACTCCCATACTGCGCTCGTACTTAGCCTGTATTCTCACCTCACGTGTTAGTCGTCTAACGGTCTCAATATTATGAGAAACGACTTCTGGTGCAACATCTATAATGCGATCGATGTGTTTTTCTATACCCTGAAAATCTGGAATAAGAGTTTCAAGTGTAGTTTCAGGATTCATACGTCTAACTGCTTTTACAGTTTCTGACCACATAATGCTTCCCATATCTTTTAGGTCATCTCTATCTACACTAGTTAAAACAGCATGTTTGATTTGCATTAGTTTAATAGAACGTGCTACTTTTTCTGGCTCATCCCAATCTACAGTTTCTGGTCGTCCTGTTTTTACACCACAAAATCCGCAAGAACGTGTACATACATTACCTAAAATCATGAAAGTTGCAGTGCCTTCTCCCCAACATTCTCCCATATTTGGGCAGCTTCCAGAAGTACAAATCGTGTTAAGCTTGTACTTATCTACTAAACTTCGCAATTCAGTGTATTTCTTTCCTGTTGGTAATTTTACCCTAAGCCATTTAGGTTTTCGCTCTGGTAAAATATTAGAAGCAACTTTGGTTTCCATGCAGTTTCAATTTCGGTTAGCAAAGATACGAAGTAAATTATTAAAATGAATTAAAGTATTGTGAGATAACGACCTTTATAATCATTCAGATTATGCTTTAGTAATGATTTCAGCAAGTAGTTTTTTAGCTCTAAGGAGTTTTACTTTTACATTATTTATAGGTTCTTTTAATTTCTCAGAAATCTCTTTGTAACTCAATTCTTGAAAATATCTTAAATTAATTACTTCTTGATAATGTGGTTTTAGCTTTTTAATATCACGAAGAAGTTTAGCAAGATTTTGTTCAGTAATAATTTTGTCTTCGGGAGTAGGTGAGTCATCAACAATTTCTAAATAGTGATTTTCATCGTCTTTAGATGTATTTCTAATTGATTTTTTTTGTTTTCTGACCAAATCAATATGAATATTCTTAGAAATTGTGATTAACCATGTCTGAAATTTGTAATCTTCATTGTAAGTATTAATCTTATCAAAAGCCTTAGAAAATGTTTGAATAGTTATGTCTTCGCTATCATTTTCGTTTTCCGTTCGTTTTAGTTGAAAGGCATATACATCATTCCAAAACGTGTCTAGCAAAAAATTGAAAGCAATTTGGTCATTCTTTTTAGCTTTAATGATGGCTTCTTTTATTTCCAATGTTTGGGTTTAGATATAAGATTAGCAATAAAGATACTTAATTGCGTAGTAATTAAAAATAATTCTAGAATTGGCGATAATATTATAAGGTCAACTTCACCAAGTTTTTTTGATGTAAAACCAAAACACAATAGTTGAACAAAAAACCGCAGTAATATCACTGCCAAAACCCATTGCCAATTATAGCCTAACAATATTAACACTATACCTAAAATCCAGAATAGCAATTGAGAGGTGTAAAATAATCCTAAGAAAAATTTATGCTTTAATTTATAATATTTTGCTGTACTTATATGTCTTCTTTTTTGCAGAATCCATGCCTTAAAAGAAGCTTTGGGTTCCGAAACCGTAAAACTATCACTGGTAAAACATATAGACGTATTTGTTTTGTTAGCAACTTCATTTATAAATAAATCATCATCTCCAGATTTTATAGACATATGATTATTAAAACCAGAATTATTAAAAAATAATTCTTTTCTATACGCCATATTTCTTCCAACTCCCATGTAAGGCATACCTAAATTAGAATAAGAAAAGTATTGTAATGCTGTTAATACAGTTTCAAATCTTATGAGTTTATTTAAAAAAGAAAATCGTTTTTTAGAATAAGCTCCATAACCTAAAACTATAGACTTTTGATTAGAAAAATTACCACTAATATGCGCTAACCATTTATTAGAATTTGGTATACAGTCCGCATCTGTAAACACTAAAAAGTCATATTTTGAAGCTTTTATACCAAGCGTTAAAGCATATTTTTTATTTCCCCAGAACGTCTCGTTTGTTTTTACATCTACGACTGTTATGTTATTATGTTTGGCTTCAAATTCTTTCATGATTTTTAACGTGTTATCAGAAGAACTATCGTTAACTAACACAATTTCAAAATTTGAATACTCTTGATTTAATATAAGAGGAAGATTATTTTTTAGGTTTTCTGCTTCATTTTTTGCGCAGATAATTATAGAAATTGGGATATTCTTTTTTAACCTTGTCTCTGCACGTTTTATAGCAAATGAGAATAGAAAACTAAGGTAATAAGCAACTTGAATACTAACAACTCCTATTAATATATAGAACAGTATTGAGGGAAGTGTCATTAAGATTTATGAGTGTTGGGGTTCGTTGCAATCTTTGTACTGGTCTGGTGTTTTTCCGCAAAATCCACAAGCTTCTCCGTCTTTATTAAGCATTGGGTTTTGACTTGCACAAGTCCCTGCAAATTTACCATCTTTTTTAGCCCATATTTTTATTGCAATTCCGGCTATGGCTAAAGCTAATAATCCTAGTGTAAGTAATAGTAATTTCATTTAAATCCCCTAATTTTATGCAAAGATAATGCTTTTACAGTTATTTTCTTGTCCATTTCTATTGTGACTTAACTCATTAATGCTGTGTCATATGAATATTCAAACATTTATTACTAACTAATTAATTTATCGATTATGAAAAAATTATTTGCAGAGTTTTTCGGAACATTTTGGCTTGTATTTGGTGGTTGTGGTAGCGCTATTTTTGCTGCCGGATTCCCAGAATTAGGAATTGGATTTGTGGGCGTGGCTTTGGCTTTCGGTCTTACTGTATTAACTATGGCTTATGCTGTTGGACACATTTCAGGTGGTCATTTTAATCCTGCTGTATCAATTGGTCTTTGGGCTGGTGGAAAATTTGAAGCTAAAGATTTAATCGGCTATATTATTGCTCAAGTAGTTGGTGCCATTGCAGCAGCAGGAGTATTATATCTTATAATTTCTGGAAAAGCAGGTTTTGAAAGTGTTGGTGGCTTTGCTTCTAATGGGTATGGTGATTTATCGCCAGACGGTTACAGTATGATGGCTGTAATAATAGCGGAGGTTGTCTTAACGGCATTCTTCTTAATTGTTATTTTGGGAAGCACAAATGCTAGAGCACCTAAAGGTTTTGCTCCAATAGCTATTGGTTTAGCTTTAACTTTAATTCACTTAATCAGTATCCCTATTTCAAATACTTCTGTAAATCCTGCAAGATCTTTAAGTCAGGCATTATTTTCAGATGGAGGACATTTAGCACAAGTATGGGTGTTCTGGGTAGCTCCAATCGTTGGTGCTATTATAGGTGGAATAATCCATAAAACATTATTTGAAAAAGAATAAGTTTTTAAAGTTTTCACAAAAAAAAAGAGACACATTATTTAAATGTGTCTCTTTTGGTTTATAATAGTTTGACAATACTTAGTCTTTATCCTTTAAAGATATTTCTGCAACTTCGGTGTCATTTTCATTGGTGTCATCTCCACTCGTACCAATCTTTATGCTTAATGCTAAAGCATCCTCCATGTAAGGAATTTGTTTCAACTTACGATCAGATTCGTCTAAAATACCTAAGTTCACCATTCTATCCTGAAGCTCAGCCCAGATTTCATAATGTTGCTCTTTTGGTAATTGAGGTAAAGTAATTACATCGATCATAGATGTTTTTTCCACTGGATTGATATAGGCCACTGTTTTTAAATCCTTAGCACGTTCATTACCATTGAAAACGTACTTTTTAGAATCTGGATTATTCAATTTTAATAATTCTCTAGAAAGCTCATCTAATTTTGAATTGTTATTCTCAATATCACTTCTTAAATCAAAAATTTCATCGATAACGATATTATTCTCGTTGTTTAAATTCTGATTCTTTTGATACAACATAAATGAAGTGGCTGCAAATAATACAGCTGCCGCACTTGCAGCAATACTATACCAAGGAGTCTTTCTCTTTTGCACTAACTGAATAACTTTAGTATCATTCTTTTCATCAAGTGACTCTAAAATATCCTTTAAAATGTTATTAGGTACATCGACAGCTCCAGCTTTTGCAATAATCTCTAAGTTATCTTGAAGTGTTTCGTATGCTTTTGCTGCTTCAGGATAGTTAGAAATAAAATACTCTACGTCTTTAGTTTCTTCTATAGAAGTTTCGTCTAACAAATACTTATTGAGTATGTTAGACTTTAAAAAGTTATGTAATTTTTTTTCCATAATCAAATACTTTTAAGGATTGTAAACTTTTTTGAGTTCGCGTAATCCTATTTTTAATCTAGACTTAATCGTACCTAGTGGAATATCTAATTCGTCACTCGCTTCTTGCTGCGTCATTCCTTGAAAAAACAAGGCGTCTAACACAATTTGATACTTTTCATCTAATCTCCCAACATGCTCTTTAATGTCTAATACATCTTGATTTATATTGCTTGTTGGTAAGATATATACGTTAGAAGTATCAATTTGGACTTCTTTTTGGTAGCGATTATTAAAACTTCTTAATTTATCAATGGCTGTATTCCTAGCTATACGGAATAACCAAGTAAAAAGTTTAGCTTTTTTTGCGTCATACTTTGAAGCATTTTTCCAGACTTTAATGAAAGTTTCTTGTAACGCATCTTGAGCAATTTCTTCATTAATTGTTATTTTTAAAATAACACCATAAAGACTATTAGAGTAGTTTTCATAAAGTAAATTTAGCGCACGCTTATCTCCTTCTTTAAGAAAGTCAATTATTTTTTGTTCTGTAGGAGTTATACTCAAAATGTTAAAATATTATTTTTTTATTTTAAAAACATCCAAAATGGATTTGTAAACGTAAATATAATTAAATACACTACATAGTGGTGCTTACAATATATTATTAGAATGGTTTTAACTCCTTAAGAGGTTGATTAATAGCATTTTCAAATAAAATTATTCTAAATTCAAAAGTCGCAATAAAAATTGTGACTTTTGTTTTATATAATATTAACTTCGGTTTCAATAGTTATATCAAAAATTCTTTTGATGGTTTTTCTAATGAGTTGTGCTAATTCAAAAATAGCTGCACCATCTGCATTATCATAATTAACAAGTACTAAAGCTTGTTTATTGTGTACTCCATAATCATTAAAACGTTTTCCTTTAAAACCCGCTTTTTCAATTAGCCAACCTGCTGGTACTTTTACTTCCTCTTCTGAAATTTTATAAGAAGGTACTTCTGGGAAATTTTTTTGTAGCTGATTGAATTGTTTACTCGAAATAATCGGGTTTTTAAAAAAACTACCGCTATTACCAATTTCTTTAGGATCTGGTAATTTACTTTGTCTAATTGCAATTACGGCTTTCGAAATGTCTTGAATCGTAGGGTTTTTAATTTTAGAATCTTCTAACTCATTTTTAATAGCACCATAATCCATATGTAAATTATGGTTGTTTTTAGTCAATTGAAGATTTACACTAGTAATAATATAATCTCCTTTTAATTCTTGTTTAAAAACAGATTCTCTATAACCGAAATTACAATCTGCTTTTGAAAATGTTCTTGTAGATTGGTCTTTAATACGAACAGCTTCACAACTCACAAAAACATCTTTTAATTCTACTCCATAAGCTCCAATATTTTGAATTGGTGCTGTACCAATATTTCCTGGGATTAGTGATAGGTTTTCCACTCCTCCAAAATTATGCTTTAGGCACCAAATTACAAACTCATGCCAGTTTTCACCAGCCATTGCTTTTATGGTTACAGTGTCTTCTGTTTCACGGATAACTTCAATACCTTTTAAATTAATATGTAAAACTAAAGCATCAATATCTTTTGTTAACAACATGTTGCTTCCTCCTCCTAAAATAAATAGTGGGTTATTATATTGTATACTTAAAACGTCGCGAAGTGTTTCAATAGATGTGATATCGCAAAACGATTTTGCTTTGGCATCTATCCCAAACGTATTAAAAGATTTTAGTGAAATGTTTTTAACTATCGTCATTAATCTTTGTAAACCTTAAGTGCTTCCGCTAATATTTTAACAGATGTTTTCAAACTTTCTTCATTTAAAACATATGCAATCCGAATTTGGTTTAAACCAACTCCAGACGTCGAGTAGAATCCGGCAGCAGGAGCCACCATAACCGTATTATTTTCGTAATCGAAAGATTCTAATAGCCACCTTGCAAAATCATCAGAGTTTTTAATTGGTAATTCTGCAATGCAATAAAATGCTCCATTAGGTTTAGCTACTTTAACACCTTTAATTTTTTCTAATTCAGTAATTAATGTATTTCTGCGCTTTACATATTCTTCTTTTACATCATCAAAATAACTTTGTGGTGTATCTAGTGCAGCTTCACTAGCAATTTGAGCTAGAGTAGGAGGACTCAATCTTGCTTGTGCAAATTTTAAAGCTGTTTTTATAACTCCTTTGTTTTTTGAAACTAAATAGCCAATACGTGCACCACACATACTGTAGCGCTTAGAAACTGAGTCTATTACAATAGCATGTTCTTCCAAACCTGGTTCTTGTAAAATCGAATAATGTGAAATACCATCATAAACAAACTCTCTGTAAACTTCGTCAGCGATTAGAAATAAGTCGTGTTTTTTCACAATCGAAGCCAGTTTCTTTATCTCATCTTTAGAATATAAATATCCTGTTGGATTTCCTGGATTACATATTAAAATAGCTTTCGTTTTTGGTGTGATTAGCTTTTCAAATTCTTCAATTGGTGGCAAAGCAAAATTGTCTTCAATTTTTGAAATTACCGGAACTACATTTACACTAGATGCTGTAGAAAACCCATTATAATTAGCATAAAAGGGTTCAGGGATTATAATTTCATCTTCCTCATCCATAATACTTCCAAATGCAAATAACAGTGCTTCACTTCCTCCCGTAGTTACGATAATATCATTATGTGTAACTTCAATGGAATTACGCTTGTAATATTCTGCAATTTTAATTCTGTAATTTTCTGAACCTTCAGAGCGCGAATATGCTAAAATATCAAAAGAGTGCTCTTTTAATGCATCTAATGCTACTTTTGGAGTTTTTATATCTGGCTGACCAATATTAAGGTAAAAAACTGTTTTTCCTTGTTTATGAGCTTCTTCTGCATAAGGCACCAATTTTCTTATTGGTGATTCTGGCATTTTCATCCCTTTTTTTGATATCGTTGGCATATTATAATTTTTAAAGTGCTAAGTTCTGAAATTTCTTAAAATTTCTTTAAAAAATAACACTTAAAATATGTTGTAAGATAAAGATTTGTAACTTCTTGCAATATGTTAGACAAATTGAAACTATTACCTAGGTATTTTATCCTAGTTTATTTGTTTTTATCCGGCTTAAGCTTATCTGCTCAAGGTAGCTTTTTTTTAAAGAAGAATGTCAGTAAAAAAATTAATTTCGAGTTTGTTAGTAATCTCATAATAATACCATTAGAAATTAATGATGTTACCTTATCTTTTATCTTAGATACTGGAGTTAGTAAACCAATTCTCTTCAATTTATCCGAAAGTGATTCTGTAGACCTGAAAAATATCAAAACATTCTATTTACATGGTTTAGGTTCTGAGGGAAAAATAAAAGCATTAAGATCTAGTCATAATAGATTAAAAATCGGGGATGCAGTTGTTGTTAATCAAGATCTATTTGTGGTTTATGACAAAACAATAGATTTTGCACCAAGACTTGGTGTTTTTGTGCATGGAATTATTGGCTATGATATATTTAAGGATTTTGTAGTAGAGGTTAATTACAATTCAAAATATATCAGATTACATAATCATGAAGGTTTTAAACCTCGTTCTTCAAAAAAATGGAAAACCATACCTATAAATATTTTGGGCAAAAAGCCTTATTTAGATGCCAAGGTTGCAATTAACAATAGTGATGAACATGTGAAGTTACTCATTGATACTGGTAGTAGTGATGCCTTGTGGTTATTTGAAGATGAAGAAGTAGGGTTAACACCTAACAAAGATTTAACTTTTGATGATTATTTAGGCAAAGGTTTAAGCGGGACCATTTACGGAAAACGCTCTAAAGTCTCTAGTTTTAAACTTAGTGATTTTAGTTTAAAAGGTGTAAATGTTGCATTTCCAGATTCTTTATCGGTTGACATGACTAAAGTTCATAAAGACAGAAATGGTTTATTGGGTGGTGATATTTTAAAACGATTTAATCTCTTTTTTGATTATAGAAACGAGAAGTTATATCTAAAAAAGAATAGTCATTATAAAGACCCATTTACATATAATAATAGTGGCATTGTATTAGAGCATAACGGAACCATGTTTGTAGAGGAGGCAATAAGGGTGCCTACTACAATTAGTAAGAATTCAGTAAATAATGTTAGTAATAATTCAGTTCATGTAAATTATTATATCAACCATAGAATAAAGGTGAAACCAATTTATAAAATAGTTGAAATAAGAAAATCTTCAAATGCCTATATTTCTGGTTTAAGAGTTGAGGATATTGTAATAAGCATTAATGGGAAACCTACATATGAATACAGTTTCTCTGAAATCAATGAAATTCTTCACGATAAGACAGGAAAATCGCTTAGATTAAAAATAGAGCGAAGAGGTGTTAATATGACATTTAAATTTAAACTTGATGACATATTCAAAAAAAATGAGCTCTCAAATTGAGAGCTCAATATAATAATTACTTAAGATTGAGGATTATTGCTCAATCATACTTTTTTCTTTCTTTTCTAAAACACTTGTTTTATTTGGGTCTATAACTAAACCTTTGATTTTAAGTGCTACCGTTGGTGTATCTGCATTAGAGATAACAGTTATAGTTTTTCTAATAGGATTTACTCTATTAGTATCATATTTTACCTCTATTTGACCTGTTTCACCTGGCATAATTGGACCTTTTGGTTTCTTAGGTACAGTGCAACCGCAAGTCGACTTAACACTAGAAATAATTAAAGGCGCATTACCTGTATTGGTAAACTCAAATGTTCTAAGACCGTTAGACCCTTTTTCAACAGTTCCATAATCTATAACGTCAGTTTTAAATTCGATCTTAGCCACCTTCTCTTGCGCATAAGCTCCGATGCTAATTAGTCCTACAAATAAAATTGCTATTACATTTTTCATCATTTTAATTTTAAAATTGATTATTCAAACTTAGTTACTTTTTCACTCCAAACAAAATTTATTAGACGTAATGCACTCCATTTAACAGAATTTATGGTATTTGAACCCATATTCTTACACTAATAATTTTTCAAAAAAGGAATTATAAGTACTTTTGTCAGTTACATTACAAAAACGATACCAAAACATGGAAATCCCATCAAAATATAATGCATTATCAGTAGAAACCAAGTGGTATGACTACTGGATGCAGCATAATTACTTTAGCTCTAAACCAGACGATAGAGAGCCTTACACTATTGTAATTCCTCCACCAAACGTTACAGGAGTGCTGCATATGGGACATATGTTAAATAATACGATTCAAGATGTATTGATTCGTCGTGCACGATTATTGGGTAAAAATGCGTGTTGGGTTCCTGGTACTGATCATGCTTCTATCGCAACAGAAGCCAAAGTTGTAGCCAAATTAAAAGCACAAGGTATCGATAAAAATGACTTATCACGTGAAGAATTTCTTAAGCATGCTTGGGAATGGACTGAGGAGTATGGCGGAGTTATTTTAGAACAGCTAAAAAAACTCGGCTGTTCTTGCGATTGGGACAGGACGAAGTTTACCATGGATGACGACATGTCCGAAGCTGTCATTAAGGTTTTTGTGGATTTATACAACAAAGGGCTCATTTACAGAGGTTACAGAATGGTTAATTGGGATCCAGAGGCTAAAACAACCTTATCTGATGAAGAGGTAATCCATGTTGAAAAGCAAGGCTCACTTTATTATTTAGAATATAAAATTGAAGGTAGCGATGAAAAATTAACGATTGCCACTACAAGGCCAGAAACCATTTTTGGAGATACTGCAATATGTATTAATCCTAATGATGAACGTTTCACACATTTAAAAGGAAAAAAAGCGATTGTTCCAATATGCGGAAGAGTGATTCCTATCATTGAAGATAACTATGTTGATATAGAATTCGGAACAGGTTGTCTAAAAGTAACTCCTGCACACGATGAAAATGATAAAGTTTTAGGTGATAAGCACAATTTAGAAGTCGTTGATATTTTTAACGATGACGCGAGTTTGAATAGCTTCGGAATGCATTACGAAGGACAAGATCGTTTTGTAGTTAGAAAGGCTATTGTAAAAAAACTTGAAACAGCAGGTATTTTAGTAAAAACTGAAAACCATATTAATAAAGTAGGAACATCAGAACGTACAAAAGCCGTAATCGAACCAAGATTAAGTGATCAATGGTTTCTTAAAATGGAAGATTTAGCAAAACCAGCTATTGATGCTGTTTTAAAAAGAGGCGATGTAAAACTCTTTCCAAAGAAATTTGAAAACACATATAGGCATTGGATGGAGAATATTCGCGATTGGAATATTTCGCGTCAGCTACTTTGGGGACAACAAATTCCTGCGTATTTCTATGGTGAAGGAAAAGAAGATTTTGTGGTTGCCGAAAATATTGAAAAGGCTGTTGAACTCGTAAGAGTTAGAACTTCTAACTCCGAGCTTCAAACTTCTGACTTAAAACAAGATACTGATGCATTAGACACTTGGTTTAGTTCTTGGCTTTGGCCAATGAGTGTATTTGATGGTATTCGTAATCCTGAAAATGAAGAGATTAAATATTACTATCCGACAAACGATTTAGTAACCGGTCCAGATATTTTATTTTTCTGGGTCGCACGTATGATTATTGCTGGTTACGAATATAGAGGTGAAAAACCTTTTGAAAATGTATATCTCACAGGATTGGTTAGAGATAAGCAAAGACGAAAAATGTCGAAGCAACTCGGCAATTCTCCAGATGCTTTAAAATTAATTGAAGAATACGGTGCCGATGGAGTAAGAGTTGGATTGTTATTAAGTTCGGCTGCTGGAAATGACTTAATGTTTGATGAGGATTTATGTCAGCAAGGAAAACAATTTGCGAATAAGATTTGGAATGCGTTTCGATTAGTGAAAGGTTGGGAAGTTGATAATTCTATTAGTCAACCAAGTTCTAGTAAAATAGCTGTTGAATGGTTTGAGTCTAAGTTTCAAAAAACAATTTTAGAAATTGAAGACCATTTTAGCAAGTACAGATTAAGTGATGCGCTTATGGCAACTTATAAATTGATTTGGGATGACTTTGCTTCGTGGTTATTAGAAATTATTAAGCCAGCGTATCAACAGCCAATAGACCCTAAAACGTTAGAAAGCGTTAATGCAATATTTGAAGATATTCTTAAGATTTTGCATCCTTTTATGCCTTTCTTAACAGAAGAAATCTGGCATTATATAAAAGAACGTTCCCCTGAAGAAGCTCTCATAATTTCAAAATGGCCAGAAGCTAAACCAATTAATGAGTCCTTGATTTCTGAATTTGATTTTGCTTCAGAAGTGATCTCAGGTATAAGAAATATTAGAAAACAAAAGAACATTGCTTTTAAAGAAGCCATTGGTTTTTCGGTGGTAAATAGCGAAAATATTGGTGCTACGTTTGATGCCGTTATTTCAAAATTAGGAAATCTTGAGAGCTTCGAATACGTAAACGAACCAGTAGAAGGTGCATTGACTTATCGTGTAAAATCCAATGAGTACTTTATTCCTATGGAAGGAAGTATTGATGTAGAAGGAGAGATTAAAAAGCTTACAGAAGAGTTGAATTACACTCAGGGTTTTCTAAAATCTGTTCAGAAGAAACTCTCAAACGAGCGTTTTGTAAATAATGCACCAGAACAAGTGGTCGCCTCAGAAAAGAAAAAAGAAGCTGATGCTTTAGCTAAAATCGAGACTATTAAAGGGAGCTTAGCGAGTCTGGATATATAGCATAATTGTATGATATAATCTTTAGAGCTTATGACTGTCAAAAAAATAATGTTTGATTGAATGCGTTTTCGTACACAAACTTTGAATTAATCATGATAGATTTTTCACTTTTATTATCTGTCTTAGCTGGAGTAGTTTTATTAATTACCTTAATTCTTAGGTTTAAGGTTCAGGCATTTATTGCCTTATTGTTAGCAAGTATTTTGGTTGGTGTTTTATCAGGAATGCCACCTATGATGATAATTAATACCATTCAAGAAGGAATGGGTAGCACCCTTGGTTTTGTTGCAGTGGTAGTTGGCTTAGGAGCGATATTTGGTGCTATATTAGAACGTTCTGGTGGAGCAGAGGCATTAGCTGTTTTTATGCTGAATAAGTTTGGTGAGAAGAAGTCATCATGGGCACTTATGATTACAGGATTCATTGTTGCAATTCCGGTATTTTTTGATGTGGCATTCATAATTCTGATTCCTATGATTTATGCTTTACAACGTAAAACGGGAAAATCTCTGTTATTATATGGTATTCCTCTACTAGCTGGCTTGGCAATAACACACAGTTTTATACCACCAACACCAGGCCCAATAGCCGTTGCAGATATATTGATGGCTGATTTAGGTTGGGTTATCCTCTTCGGTTTTTTGGTAGGAGTTCCTACAGCTATCTTCTGTGGACCAATATTTGGAAAATATATTTCAAAAAAAATTCATGTTGTTGCTCCAGAATTAACAATAAATGATCAAATCTCAAAAAAGTTACCTCCTGTAGGTTCTATTATCATAATAATTGCTATACCAATTATTTTGATTGTTTTGAATACCTTACTAAATAGCCCTTTTATGGGTGATTGTAATATTCATAAAAAGCTATTGGAATGGATAGGAATGGTAGGGCATCCATTTTCAGCCTTGTTGATTGCAAATTTAATTGCTTGGTATTTGCTAGGAATTAGAAAAGGTTTTACAAAAAAGCAGTTATTAGATATAAGTACAAAATCTTTAGCTCCAGCGGGCATTATTATTCTAATTACTGGAGCAGGTGGTGTGTTTAAACAAATGTTAGTCAACACAGGTACTGGCGAAATGTTGGCAAATTATTTTGCTGAGCAAGGTATAAGCTTACTTTTATTTGGATTTTTATCAGCAGCCATTGTTCGAGTATTACAGGGTTCTGCTACTGTAGCAATGATAACCGCAGCAGGTTTAACGGCTCCTTTAGTTCTTATTAATACATCTGAACCAGAAAAGGCTTTATTAGTCATTGCAATTGCTGCTGGTGCTAGCATAATGTCTCATGTTAATGATAGCGGGTTTTGGTTGGTTGGAAAATACTTAGGCCTTACAGAAAAACAAACTTTTCAAAGTTGGACAGTAATGACAACTATTTTGGCAATTGTAGGTTTTTCAGTTACGTTTCTATTATCACTTTTTTTCTAAATGAGTAATATTTTTAGCTACCACTCATTAATTTTATTACTATCTAGCTTCACAAAAATAAACAGCAAAATTGTAAAGCCCCAAAGCCCGGAACCACCATAACTAAAAAAGGGTAGAGGAATACCCACAGTTGGGATTAGTCCCATGACCATACCAATATTAATGGTGAAATGGATAAACAGAATAGAGGCCACTCCATAGCCATACACGCGACTAAATTGTGATTTTTGAGATTCAGCTAAATACAGTATTCTTATGATAAGGAGGACGAATACAATCACCACAAAACTACTACCTAAAAATCCCCATTCTTCACCTACAGTACTAAAAATATAATCGGTTTCTTGTTCTGGTACAAATTTACCAGTGGTTCTTGTGCCTTCTAAAAATCCTTTACCTGTCCAATGACCAGAGCTAATAGCTTGTTCTGATTGAATAAGGTTGTAAGCTTCTCTTTTTCTCATTTGTTCTAGCTTAACAGGGTCTTTTTCCAACCTTAAAAAAATAGAAATTCTATTTTGTTGATGTACTTTTAAACCGTGCTCATAGAACAGTTTAACACCGTAAGAAAAGCCAACACAAACTAAAAACACAAGGATATATTGCAGTATTGATCCTCGTTTCTTCTTTCTCAAAAAGTAAACACAAGAAATAACAATTGCCGCAACAATAGCAGTAATTACAATTCCAAATTTAAGTCCAAGCACTGCAAGAATTATTAATGATAAAGCGATTATTAAATACACCTGTTGTAAACCTTCTCTATAAAACACAAAGAAAAAAGAGAGATAAACAATAGTACTACCAGCATCATTTTGAAGTAAAATGAGTAGTGCAGGAATAAAAATAATAGCAGTAACTCTTAACTGATCCTTTAGGGTTTGCATATTGGTTTGCAAATCACTTATATATTTTGCGACAGCTAGTGCTGTAGCAAATTTAGCGAATTCACTAGGCTGAATAGTCATACTACCAATACCATACCATGAGCGTGCACCATTAACGTCTTTACCAAATATAAATAAACCTATTAAAGCTAATATGGCAACTAAGTAGATAATACTTGAAAACCGTTCATAAAACTTAGCTTCAAAAGAAAGAATGAGAATAATTAAAACAAAGGTTAAACCAAGAAATACTAACTGTTTACCATATAATTGACTTGTGTCAAAATAACTAGTTACTTCTCCAATATGCGATGCAGATAGAATATTTAGATATCCAAAACCAACAAGCAGCAGAAATAGAATGATGATAATCCAATCGAATTTAAAACGTCTTTGATTTTCCCTCAGCATTTACTTTATTGTTTTAAGTTGCTTCCTGTAGAATTTTCAATAGAAGGGTTTTCATTGGCATAGTTATCAATCACCTGAAGTGTAGTTTCACCATTAATTTTAAAAGGCTCACCAGAGTATGGCTTTGCATATTCGTTTTCTAGACTGTGAGTTAAAATCCAACGTTCTAAATCGGTTCTGGTGATGTGGCCTTTAATATATTTTTCAATCATTAAACTTGCCATACGCCCAGCGAAGCGACTTCCCCAATAACCATTTTCTACAAATACAGCAATGGCGATTTTTGGATTGTCTTTAGGTGCAAAAGCTACAAAGATAGAATGGTCGGTAAGTTGTGCTTTGACACTATCAATTTTCATAAAGTTTTCTGCAGTACCTGTTTTTCCACATATTTCTATACCAGAAACTCTTAGGGATTTTGCAGTTCCTTTATTGTACACGTCAAACATACCTTGCACTACGGGTTCAAAATGACGTTTGTCTATAGTTGTATATTTTGGTGTAGTGTATTTCCTATCTATGGTTTCTCCTTCGATATTTTTAATTATATGTGGTGTAAAATAATAACCACGATTACCAATAGCTGCAGCCATATTTGCTAATTGAATTGGTGTAGCTTCAACTTCACCTTGTCCAATGGCATTAGATACAATATAGGTTGAGCTCCAACGATTATCTCCGTAAGCTCTATCATAATAATCTCCATCTGGAATTCTACCTTTGGAACCAACAGACAAATCATTATTTAAAAAATTACCCAAACCAAAGCTTCTAGCATGATTAGCCCATGTATTCATACCTTTACTTGGATCTTCATATTTATCTATGATTCGACGATAGACATTAACAAAATAGGCGTTACAAGATTGTGCTATACCATTATTCATTGCTACTGGACTTCTATGATGATGACAACCAGTAAGTCGTCTGCTACCATAGTAGTAGCCCATTCTGCATCTGAATCTCTCATCAGTATTAACAACTCCTTCTTGTAAGCCAATAAGTGCGTTAATAACTTTAAAAGGCGAACCTGGAGGATACTGTGCTTTAAGTCCCCTATCAAATAATGGTTTAGCGATAGTGTCTCTATACAGTTTTGAAAAGTTTTTTGAACGATCTCTTCCAACTAGCATATTGGGATTGTATGAAGGTCCAGTAACCATAGCCAGAATTTCACCAGTGCTTGGCTCAATAGCGATAATACCTCCACGCTTATGTTTCATTAACAATTCACCATAAGCCTGTAGCTCTGCGTCAATGGTTAGGGTGACATCTTTGCCAGGTTTTGGTAAAGTATCGAACTTACCTTCTTTATATGGACCAATATTTTTATTAAAACGGTCTTTTTGTATAAACTTTATACCTTTTACACCTCTTAATGTTTTCTCATAAGTTTTCTCAACACCTTGTTTACCAATAAGGTCACCCATTCTATAATAAGGTTGATCGGCAATAATTTTACGATTTACTTCTCCAATATCACCTAAAACATTAGCTCCAATGGTTGTTTGGTATAATCGTAGTGATCGTTTTTGAATGTAAAAGCCTTCAAACTTTCTCATTTTTTCTTGTAGCACAGCATAATCATTTTTTGAAAGCTGTTGTACAAAAGGTGAGGATAATCTTGGCGAGTAATTTGTGGCTCTTCTTAGCTTTTTGTCGTACTCTTCTTGTGTAATTTTTAATAATTCACAGAATTCTCGCATTGTTACAGGATCCATAGGAGCAACTTCACGAGGTATTACCATAACATCGTAAGAAGGCTGATTGGCAACTAAAAGTTGTCCATTCCTATCATATACGTAGCCACGTTTTGGATAGTTATACTCTTTCTTAATTGCACTGTCTTCAAAAAGATCATAGCCAGAACTACTGTAAACTTGTAGATAAAACAAACGTGCAATAAAAACAAGGCCTACGAGAACAACAGTTGTTAAAAGTAGCAGTTTTCTCATTTTTGGTTTCGACTAAATAAAATTATAATTAATACACTCAGTATTATAGTGAAAATACTAGAAAATAACGTCTTTTGTAAGATTAAAAGTATGTTAGAAATGTTAAAAATTTCTAGAGAAAATAAGATAAAATGATGCAGTAGAGTACCAAAAGTTATGTACGTAATTAAACTACCAATTTCTGTGTTACTAAACTTTATACTTTGATGTTCATAAAGCATACCAAAAGAAGTTTTTAGAAGTATTGGTCTGGTGTAAGCTAAGGAAACTGCAGCCGCAGCATGCACTCCGCCAGAATCTGAAAACATATCTATCAACATACCCAATAAAAAACTTACCAATAAAAAAACAAGTCTGTTCTCTCTAATTGGAAACAAAAAGATAAAAACGATATAGATATATGGATTAATATAACCGAGAAAATTAATGTTATTGCATATAACGACTTGCACTAAGAGTAGTGTGATAAATCTAATGATATTTCTTACGGCAATATTATTCATTTACACGATTCTCTAATGCTTTTATTTCAGTTCTATCAAGATTTTCTATAATGTAGACGGTGCCTATATTAGTCATGTCATTGAATAATTTAACTTCAATATTGTAGGTATCTCCACTAATGTCAGTTTCAAAACTATCAATAATACCAATACCAATGTCTTTGGGAAAAATTGCAGATTGCCCACCTGTTACAATAGTATCACCAACTTTTACAGGCGCAAAGGTTGACACATCAACGAGTTGAGTGAACTCTGGTGATTTGCCATTCCAAGTTAAAGAACCTATATGATTTGTTGATTTAAGTTTAGCATTAATTTGACTATTTTCATTTAAAATAGATAATGCAGTTGAATAATTTCTAGATGTATTATCAATGATACCAATAATACCCTTAGATGTTATAACACCAAAGTCTTCATTAATACTATCGTTTCTACCTTTATTTAATGTGAGATAATTATTGGTAAGTGAATAACTGTTTTTATAGACATCGGCAATGATGACTCTAAATTTTCCTGTGGAATATGTAGAATCAATATAAGTAGAGTCTAAAGTATTACCAGAATTAAAGAGTCGCTCCCTTAATTGCTTATTTTCTTCTGAAAGAATAGCATTCTCATCCTTTAGATTAAAATACTGATCTATGGAATTAAATGTACCATAAACACCTCCAGTTAGTCCATTTGCTGAATTTATGAATTTACTTCTGTGATACGAATGTGATTGAATAGTTAAAGTTAACGCAATACTAAAGAGTAATAAAAACAACAGAAAGGTTTTGTTTCTTATAACAAAATTGAAAATTTGTTGCATTATTTATAGCTTATTTAATCAATACGCTTTTGTATTTAGGTAAGTTCTTAAGTACAATTCCTGTACCTCTAACTACGGCTCTTAATGGATCTTCAGCAATGTAAACAGGTAGATCTGTTTTTTGAGATAAACGCTTGTCTAATCCTCTTAACATAGAGCCTCCACCAGCTAAATAAATTCCTGTATTGTAAATATCTGCTGCTAATTCTGGAGGTGTTTGAGATAAGGTCTCCATAACAGAATCTTCAATACGAAGAATAGACTTGTCTAAGGCTTTCGCAATTTCACGGAATGATATATTGACTTGCTTTGGCTTACCTGTTAATAAATCTCTACCTTGAACACTCATGTCTTCAGGTGGTAAATCTAAATCTTCAGTTGCAGCACCAATCTGAATCTTAATCTTTTCTGCAGTTCTATCTCCAACATATAAATTATGCTGCGTACGCATGTAATAAATAATATCATTTGTAAATACATCACCTGCAACTTTTACAGACTTATCGCAAACAATACCACCAAGTGCTATGACCGCAATTTCAGTGGTTCCACCACCAATATCTACAATCATATTTCCTTTTGGTTGCATTATATCTACACCAATACCAATAGCTGCAGCCATTGGTTCATGTATTAAGTAAACTTCTTTACCATTAACACGCTCACAAGATTCCTTTACTGCTCGCATTTCTACTTCAGTAATACCTGATGGTATACAAACCACCATTCGCAATGCAGGATTGAAAAATTTCTTTTTCAATGCAGGAATGTTTTTGATAAACAAACTTATCATTTGCTCAGAGGCATCAAAATCTGCAATTACACCATCTTTCAATGGACGTATTGTTTTAATGTTCTCGTGCGTTTTTCCTTGCATCATGTTGGCTTCTTTACCAACTGCAATGATTTTTCCGCTGATGCGGTCTCTGGCTACTATCGATGGATTGTCAACAACAACTTTGTCGTTGTGGATTATCAGTGTATTTGCGGTTCCTAAATCAATGGCTATTTCTTCCGTTAGGAAATCAAAAAATCCCATGCGCTACTCTTAATTATTTGGGTTATTCTAGTCAACTTTTTACGACTATCCGTAAATGTAATAAATTATACGATATTTCAACGATTATAGACGTTTTCTTATTGCTTTTTTATGAAGTTGTTTTTTCATCATAAAAAAGAGATTTATAAGATTTCCTTTTTACTGAAATAAATTCAGCATAAATCAAAGGAACTTAATGTTTAAAATGACGCGTGCCTGTAAAGACCATTGCGACGTTATTTTCGTTACAATAATTAATACTTAACTCATCTTTTATTGAACCTCCAGGTTGAATCACAGCAGTAATTCCTGCATTATCAGCAATCTCTACACAATCAGGAAAAGGAAAAAACGCATCACTTGCCATAACTGCTCCTTTTAAATCAAAATTGAAGGATGTAGCTTTGTGTATGGCTTGGTTTAAAGCATCAACTCTACTGGTTTGTCCCGTTCCACTGGCGCACAATTGCTTATTTTTAGCTAAAACAATAGTGTTGGATTTTGTATGCTTACAAATTTTTGAAGCAAATATTAAATCATCTAATTCATTTGCTGTAGCAGTAGTTTTTGTTACTGATTTTAGATTTTCAAGTTTGTCAGTAATATTATTTCTATCTTGAACTAAGATACCATTTAGACAACTTCTTACATTAGTTTGTGGCATCTCAATATCTTTCAAGATTAATAGTATTCTATTCTTTTTTCCTTTTAAAATTTCTAGAGCCTCATCTGAGAAAGAAGGCGCAATTACAACTTCGCAAAATAATTTATGAATTTCTTCTGCTGTGGCTTTATCAATTTCAGAATTACTGATTAAAACACCACCAAAAGCTGAAACAGGGTCACCAGCTAAAGCATCAACATAAGCTTGATGTATAGTATCACGTTGCGCTAAACCACAAGCATTATTATGTTTTAAAACCGCAAAAGTAGGTGCGTCGTTTTTAAATTCTAACATTAAATTTACAGCAGCATCAACATCTAAAAGGTTATTGTAGCTCAACTCTTTTCCATGAAGTTTCGTGAAAATATCATCAAAATTCCCAAAGAAAAACCCTCTTTGATGTGGATTTTCACCATAACGCAACACTTTACCTTCAGTTTCTGAAATCTTTAAAGACGCAATTTCATGGTTTTTATTGAAGTAGTTAAAAATTGCTGAATCGTAATGCGAAGACACATTAAATGCTTTTGCAGCAAAACGTTTTCTGTCCTCATCAGAAGTTTCACCATTTTTAGTTTCTAGTAACTCCAAAAATTCTGAATAATCATCTACAGAAGATACGCAAGTTACATCTGCGTAGTTTTTAGCAGCAGCTCTTATCAAAGAAATACCACCAATATCAATTTTTTCAATAATATCTTGGTTGCTTGCTCCAGAAGCTACGGTTTTTTCAAATGGATATAAATCTACGATAACTAAATCTATTTGAGGAATTTCAAATTCTGCCAATTCAGCAACATCACCATCATGGTTTTGACGATTCAAAATTCCGCCAAATACCTTTGGGTGTAGCGTTTTTACTCGACCTCCAAGTATAGAAGGATAAGACGTTACATCTTCTACAGGTACTACATTTATGCCTAAATCTTTGATAAATTTTTCTGTTCCTCCAGTGGAATAGATGGTAACGTTGAGGTCATTTAGTTTTTTTACAATTGGTGCTAATCCATCTTTACTAAATACAGAAATTAGTGCTGATGAAATGGTTTTGTTGCTCATAATGTTGTGTTGTGATTTTAATGATGCAAAAATAAACATATTAGATAGGAAAATCTTGATAGAAAAAGCAGTTTGTTTAAGTTTTTTGTAACAATGAATTGTTGAAAACGTCTTATCTTTAAATCGCGATAAAATAAACCAATCATGCTTGTCTATTTAAGAGTATTTAAAGAGAGTTTTTCATTTGCATTAAACGCGCTTAGAAATAATAAACTCCGTACATTTTTATCACTCTTAGGCGTTACTGTTGGTATCTTTTCTATTATAGCTGTTTTAGCTGCTGTAGACTCTTTAGATAAAAATATTAAAGATAATTTAGCTGGTTTAGATAAAAACACTATTTATTTATCTAAATTTTCATTCGGACCAACAGAGGTTCCTCGTTGGCAACGCGATAATTTCCCACAAACAGACCATGACGATTACGAATTTATAAAACGAAATGTGCCAGATATCGCGGCTTCTGCATATGTTATTTTTGGAAGTAATGAGACCGTTAGATACCAAGCAGAAACTATTAGTAATGTTACTATTACACCTGTATCGAATGAAATATACACTATAGAAGACTTTAAAGTTGAAAATGGTCGTTTTTATTCAGAATTAGAATCAGATACAGGAGCTCCAGTTATAGTCTTAGGTGCAGATTTAGCCGAGAATCTTTTTGATACGTCGGATCCTTTAGGTAAACAAGTCCGTGTTTATGGAAGAAAACTAACCGTAATAGGTGTTCTCAAGAAAGTAGGCGCAGGCTTAGGTGATTCTCCTGAT
The DNA here is from genome assembly GCF_044594915.1 of Winogradskyella sp. R77965. Taxonomy (GTDB): domain Bacteria; phylum Bacteroidota; class Bacteroidia; order Flavobacteriales; family Flavobacteriaceae; genus Winogradskyella. The sequence goes on from NZ_CP138990.1 coordinate 3,339,625, forward strand.
GATAGAGCTTATGTGCCAGCAAATTTTGTAAGACGTTTTATGAATGGAGGTGTAAATGGTTTACCTGGAGCAGTTATTATTAAACCAGCCAATGGAACAGATCTTGGTGCATTTGAGCAAGTTTTAAAACAAAAATTCAGAGCTTTCAGAGGTCTAAAAGCAGATGAAGACGACGACTTTTTTGTTAATAAATTATCTGGATTAGTAACTTTTATAGATGCTATAATTTCTACATTAAATGTTATCGGTTGGGTTATTAGTGGTTTTTCACTTTTGGTAGGTGGTTTTGGTATTGCCAATATTATGTTTGTTAGTGTAAAAGAACGTACTAATCTTATAGGAATTCAAAAATCACTAGGTGCTAAAAACAGATTTATACTCTTTCAATTTTTATTCGAAGCTGTTGTGCTAGCAGTTGTTGGTGGTTTAGTAGGTCTGTTCTTAGTTTGGATAATTGCCATGATAATGAATGGAGTCGTGGAGGATTTTGAATTCGTACTGTCCTTTGGTAATATGTTTTTAGGTTTTATGCTGTCCACACTTATCGGACTGATTTCTGGTGTAATTCCTGCAATTTCTGCTTCTAAATTAGATCCTGTTGAAGCGATAAGAACTGGGATGTAGTTTAATCTAACAGGTTTTTCTCACTTCATATGTCTTATTTTCTTTAAAAAGCTAGTATCTTTAGTTCAAATCTAGAGTATTTTATGCTAGTTTATTTAAGAGTATTTAAAGAGAGCTTTTCCTTTGCCATAAACGCACTACGTAATAATAAGTTGCGCACTTTCTTGTCGCTTTTGGGTGTAACCGTTGGGATTTTTTCCATCATTGCTGTTTTGGCGGCTGTAGATTCTTTGGATAAGCAGATAACTTCACAGTTAAGTTCATTGGATAGTAATACGATGTATCTTGTAAATAGATCCTTTGGTCCAACGACGGTACCACGTTGGCAAAGAGAGAATTTTGATCAAATATCCTATAACGAATATAAAAGCTTAAAATCTTCATTAAATGATGCTGAGCATGTTGCTTTTCAGTTGGGTGTAAAACGCGAAAATATAAGATATGAATCTGAATTAGTTAGTAGTGTAAATACAGTTGTAGTATCCAATGAATTTACTGATATACAATATTTAGAATTTGAAAAAGGACGATTTTATAATGAATCTGAATCTAATTCTGGAAAGGCGGTAGTTGTTATAGGCTTGGAAATAGCTAATGCACTTTTTGGTAATCTTGAACCCATTGGGAAAAAAGTTAGACTTTATGGTCAGAAATTTACAGTTATTGGTGTGGTGAAAAAAGAGGGATCAAGTTTATTAGGGGATAGTAATGATGTCTCTGTTTTTCTGCCAGCTAACTATTACAGAAATAGATTTGGTGATAACAATAAAAATAATTTACCCATTGTTATCATAAAACCCAAAAAGAATGTAGATATTGATGGTTTAAAAGCTGAAGTTACTCAGATAATGAGAACCAAGCGTGGCTTAAAACCAGATACAATAGACACTTTCTTTATTAATATTATTTCTGGTTTACAAAATGCTATAGATGAAATGCTAGGCGCATTAAATGTTATCGGCTGGATTATCAGCGGCTTTTCACTTTTGGTTGGTGGCTTTGGTATAGCAAATATTATGTTTGTAAGTGTAAAAGAGCGCACTAATCTTATAGGTATACAGAAGTCTTTAGGTGCTAAAAATAAATTTATATTATTTCAATTTTTGTTTGAAGCGGTGATTTTAGCAGTTGTTGGTGGCTTGGTAGGTTTATTTTTAGTTTGGGTAATAGCTATGGTAATGAATGGAATTGTAGAGGACTTTGAGTTTGTATTATCCTTTTGGAATATGTTTATTGGGTTTTGCTTGTCTTCATTTATTGGTTTGATATCTGGAGTCATACCTGCAATTTCAGCTTCAAAATTAGATCCTGTTGAGGCGATTAGAGCTGGAATGTAAATATTAGTTTCAGTTTTTTGAAACTAATTAATCTAGTATTTTGGCAACCTCTTTACATACAAACTCCAGAAACCGCTCATCAGCTTCATTAAACGGATCTGGTGTATTAGAATCAATATCTATTTGCCCAATGTTTTCTCCGTTCACAAAAATTGGAATTACTATTTCTGCCTTTACAGTAATACTGCAAGCAATATAATTATCTTGTGCTGCCACATCAGGAACCACAAAATTTTCATTACTAACTGCTACTTGTCCACAGATGCCTTTTCCAAACGGAATTATAGTATGGTCAGTAGGTTCGCCTACATAAGGCCCTAATTTTAGTTCATTTTTGTCTCCATTTTTAAAATAGAAACCAACCCAATTGTAATGTGCTACATTTTCTTCTAATATTTCGCAAATATGAAATAAACGCTCATCAATACTAAGCTTGTGTTTTGTTATTATTGATTTTATCTTAGGTTTTAATTCTTGTAGGTTCATGTGTTTATAAACTTTTGGTAAAAGTATTCAAAAAGCACTGTTTTTAAAGTACTGTTTTTATAAATTTAACAACAAACTAAATATTGCTCGTTTATTGAAAGATCTTTTAACCAAATATAAACTTGTCATTCGCTTTATAGTCATCTTTTTAGTGACGTATTCAGTCTTAACGATAGCTTATAACCTATACCTCAGTTATTCGGATGGTGCTAAATTTTACCCAGATTACTTAACTAATCTTGTTGCCAAACAAACAAATTCATTACTAAATGGTATTGGTTACGACGCTAATATAGCTGCACATCCTAATGAACCATCAATGAAAGTAATTATAAATGGCAAGTTTGTGGCCAGGGTCATTGAAGGTTGTAACGCGGTAAGTATTATCATTTTGTTTTTGTCTTTTATTGTAGCTTTTTCAGGGAAGTTCAAAACTACTTTGATGTATGGATTGGCTGGTAGTATTATTATTTACACTTTTAACCTTATTAGAATTGTAATTCTTTCAATTGGTTTGTATCATTATCCTTGGCGACAAGAAATTTTGCACACAGTTATTTTTCCTATGTTAATTTATGGTGTTGTTTTTTTACTTTGGATGTTTTGGGTCAATCGATTTTCTAAAAGCATAAAGACTAATGCCTAAACTCACTAGATACATATTTGTAATTATTTTATTTTTACTATTGGTCGCTGTTAGAGGTTTTGAAGATGTATTATTCTACGACCCATATCTCTCGTTTTTCAAAAATGACTACCTCTACATAGATCATCCAAGACGAGAAATTGCTAAACTTGTTTTAAACACCACATTTCGTTTTGCTTTAAATACTCTTATTTCACTAGGAATTCTATATTTAGTATTTAATGATAAGAGCATCATAAAGTTTTCTAGTCTTATATATTTTGTTGCATACGTCGGTCTGCTAATTCCATTTCTATATTTTGTTATTAATCCTAGGCAAGAAGATTATTATTTGTTTTTTAATATTAGACGGTTTTTAATTCAACCTATTATTTTTATTTTATTACTTCCAGCGTTCTATTATTATAAACTAAACCGTTAAGAGTATTATAATTAAGTAACCTCTCTTTAATTATTTTGTAGCTTTGCATTGTGAATGTTTCTATAACACATAAAGTTTTTTCTATTACGCTGTCATTTCTAGTGTTGTTTTCTACCTTGTCTTTTACTGTAGAAAAGCATTATTGTGGAGACAACCTTGTCGATGTAGCAGTTTTTTCTGAAGCAAAAAAGTGTGGTGGAATGACATCTGAAGATGTGGTTTACGTAAAAAAATCGTGTTGTAAAGATACTGTAGATGTTTTTGAAGGTCAAGATGAATTAAATACACAAGATTTTGAAGACTTAAATAAAACACTACAAATTACTTTAGTAGCTTATGCATATTCTTATTCTAATTTATTTGAGAGTTTACCTAGGCCAATAATTCCTCACAAAGATTATTCTCCTCCTAATCTCACTAAAGACATACAAGTTTTAGATGAGACTTACCTAATCTGATTTTAGATATAGCTTTTATTTATAAGGCATTTCAACTACCTAAAATATAGCAGTTGATTTGATATTTAGTAATATCTATAACTAAACAAATGAAAAAATATTTATGTATAAAATTTATATTCTTGTCGCTAATATTATCAGCGCAAGAACAATTAGAAGGCATAGTTTTAGAAACTAGTAGTTCTAAAGAGATGCCATTGCCTGGAGCCAATGTCTATTGGTTAGGGTCGTCAGTTGGAGCAATTACTAGAGAAGATGGTACGTTTTCACTGCCTTATAAATTCTCATATAATAAGCTGGTGATTAGTTATGTTGGTTTTAAAACGGATACTTTAACGGTTACAGAGAACAAATATATCAGACATGTATTGCAGGCTTCTGAGGAATTAAACGCGGTAACTGTAACTTCTCGAAAACAAGCTACTTCAAAATCGTATCTAAAAGCGACGAATACACTTTTTGTAAGTAGTGACGAGTTGTTAAAAGCAGCCTGTTGTAATCTCTCTGAAAGTTTTGAAACAAACCCTTCAATAGATGTGAATTTTGCAGATGCCGTTTCGGGTACACGACAAATAAAGATGTTAGGCTTAAAGTCGCCTTACATTCTTATTACAACAGAAAATATTCCTGCTATTCGTGGTGCGTCACAAGCTTACGGACTTAGTTTTATTCCTGGTACTTGGGTAGAAAGTATTCAGATTACTAAAGGTACAGGAAGCGTGGTTAATGGCTTTGAAAGTATTGCAGGACAAATCAATGCAGAACTAGTTAAACCAAACACAGATGACAGGCTATTTGTTAATGCTTACGCTGGTGTTAATGGACGGTTAGAGTTAAATACGCATATTAATCAGAAGGTTTCAGACAAATGGAGTACTGGTATATATCTTCATGGAAACCTTAGAGATAAAAAGTTCGATAGAAATGACGATTCTTTTCTAGATGTTCCATTGAAAGAACAGATTAATGTGATGAACCGTTGGCAATATACCAATCCAGAAAAAGGAGTAGTAAGTTTTATCAATTTGAGATATTTAAATGATGAAACCCAAGCCGGTCAGATTAATTTTAATCCAGATGCAGATAGAGGTACTACAAATGCTTGGGGAAGTGAAATTAATACTGAACGTTTTGAAGTGACCACAAAACTAGGTTATGTAAATCCTGAAATTCCATACCAAAGTTTAGGGTTTCAAACCGCTTATAGTCATCATAAACAAGACTCTTATTTTGGGTTGAATTTATATGATATTGAGCATAATAGTTTCTATTCTAACTTGGTTTATAATTCTATTATTTCAGATTCGCGTCATAAAGTAAAAACAGGATTAAGTTTTACTTACGACCATTACGACGAGTTGGTAAATACTGATATTTATGAGCGAACGGAAAACTCTTTTGGTGGCTTTTTTGAATATTCTTATGATGATTTAGATAAGCTCACCATGACAGCAGGTATAAGAGTAGATCAGCATAATAGACTTGGCTTTTTTGTAACTCCGCGTTTGCACTTAAGGTATTCACCTTGGGAAAAATCCGCTTTTAGAGCATCTATCGGTAGAGGAAAACGAAGTGCTAATATTTTTGCTGAAAATCAAAATATGTTTTCAAGTTCTAGGCAGATTAACGTTTTAAATTCTGGTGGAAAGATTTATGGGTTAGATCCAGAAATTGCATGGAATTATGGTGTAAGCTATCTGCAAGGCTTTAATTTATTTGAAAGAAAGGCTGATATTACGCTAGACTTTTACAGAACTAATTTTCAAAATCAAGTTGTGGTCGATTGGGAAAACCCATTTGAGGTTAATTTCTATAATCTTGAAGGCGATAGTTACGCAAACAGTTTTCAGTTTGAATTTAACTACAATGCTTTTGAAGGTTTTGATTTGCGTACAGCATATAAGTTTTATGATGTAAAAACTGATTATAATTCTGGCAGATTAGAAAAGCCATTAGTGCCTAAGCATCGCTTATTTGCTAATGCGTCATACGAGACACAGACAAAAGAAAATAGTGCGCAATGGAAGTTTGATGCAACTTACAATTGGTTAAGTGAACAACGTTTTCCTAGTACAGATTTGAGCACTCCAGAATTTCAATTAGATGCCTATTCACCTACTATCGGAACATTAAATTTGCAGGTTACTAGAGTGTTTTCTCCGAGTTTTGAATTATATTTAGGTGGAGAAAATGTGACCAATGTGCGTCAGTCAAATCCAATTGTGAGTGCTGATAATCCGTTTGGTTCAAATTTTGATAGTAACTTTGTGTATGGCCCAATTTTTGGAAGTATGTATTATGCAGGATTACGATATAGAATAAAATAATGATTGAAACGTCATTGCGAGGACGCAGGACGTGGCAATCTTTCAAATAGAAACTAAAATTAAACAGATTGCCACGACTTTTTCAAAGTCTCGCAATGACAGATAAAAACAAAAAACATGAGAAAAATAATTTTAATTTTCACAGTATTACTAGCTACTGCGACATTCGCTCAAAACAAAAATGCTAAAGCAAGCATGGAGGTCGATGGCGTTTGTGGTATGTGTAAAGAACGCATAGAAAAAGCAGCTATTAGAACTAAAGGAGTGAAGTCTGCGGTTTGGAATGTCGATACACATGAGCTAAAACTCATCTACGACGAACGTAAAACGGATTTAAAAACAATCTCTAAGAAAATAGCTTCAGTCGGTCACGATACCAAAGCCATTAAAGCAACAGAAGAGCAATATCAATCTGTGCATCCTTGTTGTAAGTATCGCGATAAAGATGTGGTTAAAGACCACGAGGGAGAGAAGAAATCTAAAAGCGATAATTAATATATGAAGCCTGAATTTTAATTCAGGCTTTTTTTATCGTTCTGAGCAAAGCGAAGAATCTTTTAGAGGCTAACTTGACTTTACCAAAATTTTCAACGAACTTCGTTACATGTGCTCAACTTGTTTCAGTAATATTGGATATATGTCATTGAAACAAACTCATATCATTAAAGTTAACAAAACCTACCTCAAAACTTCCAAAATACTATCACAACTCTTAATGCCATTTGCAGTAGCATCACGTTTTATAGCTAATGAACCACGAGCACTACGCATAATGTTTTTTAATAGTTTTTCATCTGTAAAAGGTAATTTACCTTCTCTTACTAAGTCGTAATCAGTGTTGTAAATAAAATATTTGCCGATATAGTCTTTATTAATAATTTCTTGTCGCTCATAAGCATCTAAAATCGTTTTATAATCTGAGTAGTGCTTTTGGATGGTGGTTTTAAGCTCAAAATCATTCATTAATTTTAAATCACCAGAATTCACCAAAGTTTGGTGTGTATAATCTTTGGGAGTAAAGTTGGTGAGTTGAGCAATGCTGTAAACTCCTCTAAGACGCATATTTTTGTTTGGAACATCTTTTCCTAAAATTGAAATAACATCATCAGCTTGTATTATTTTTTCTTTGATAATAATAAGGTTAGCTGATAGCTGTTCTTTGTCAGCAGCAATATCTTGCTTTAAATTATTGATATACTGTTCTTTTTGGGCTTTATTAGATCGCTCTTCACCCCATTTATTCATTGCGAAAGCAAGTGATATACCAATAATAACAATGAGAATTTCGCCAAAGGCATAGGTGAGTTTTTTTTTCATATTAGCTTTAAACAGTTGATTTCCTCTAAATTAAGAAAATAAAATAAGTAAAAACAAAAGCCCTTGATTTTCATCAAAGGCTTTTCAATTTTATTATAGCAACTAAACTCAATATAAAACGCAACAGTGAGTTCATTGCCTGTCCGTGCTACGGACTACATCATTCCTGGCATTCCGCCACCACCCATTGGTGGCATAGCAGGCGCATCTTCCTTAATGTCAACTAAAGCACACTCAGTAGTTAAGATCATACCAGCAACAGAAGCCGCATTTTCTAAGGCAATACGTGTTACTTTCTTAGGATCGATAATACCAGCTTTTAGCATATCCACATACTTTTCAGATTTTGCATCATAACCAAAATCTTTTTTACCTTCTAATACTTTATTGATAACTACAGAACCTTCTCCACCAGCATTTTCTACAATCGTACGCAATGGTGATTCAATTGCTTTATTTACGATTTGTACACCTGTAGTTTCGTCTAAATTATCCGTTGTGATTTTTTCTAAAGTTTTCTTAGATCTCACAAAAGCAACTCCACCACCTGCAACGATACCTTCTTCTACTGCAGCTCTAGTTGCATGTAAGGCATCATCTACACGGTCTTTCTTTTCTTTCATTTCTACTTCAGAAGCAGCACCAACGTATAGTACAGCAACACCACCAGCTAATTTGGCTAAGCGTTCCTGAAGCTTTTCTCTGTCGTAGTCTGATGTCGTAGTTTCTATCTGAGTTTTAATCTGATTTACTCTTGCTTTAATGTCAGAAGCTTTGCCACTACCATTAACAATGGTTGTGTTATCCTTGTCAATGGTTACAGTTTCAGCTGTACCTAACATAGTTAAATCTGCATTTTCTAGAGAGAAACCTCTTTCCTCAGAAATTACAACTCCGCCAGTTAATATAGAAATGTCTTCTAACATTGCCTTACGTCTATCTCCAAAACCTGGTGCTTTTACAGCAGCGATCTTTAAGCCACCACGTAATTTATTAACTACTAAAGTAGCTAAAGCTTGTCCTTCAACATCTTCTGCGATAATTAATAAAGGACGGCCAGATTGTGCAACAGGTTCTAATATAGGAAGGATCTCCTGTAAGTTAGAGATCTTCTTATCGAACAATAAAATGTATGGATTTTCTAAATCGGCAATCATTTTGTCTGCATCTGTTACGAAGTAAGGTGATAAATAACCTCTGTCAAACTGCATACCTTCAACAACGTCAACATAAGTTTCCATTCCTTTAGCTTCTTCTACAGTGATAACTCCTTCTTTACCAACTTTTCCGAATGCCTTAGCAATTAAATCGCCAATTGTATCATCATTGTTTGCAGAGATTGCAGCAACTTGTTTGATCTTATCAGAATCACTACCTACTTTTTTCGATTGCTTATCTAAATCTTTTACAATTGCTTCAACTGCTTTGTCAATACCACGTTTTAAATCCATTGGGTTTGCACCAGCAGCAACGTTCTTAAGACCTTCTTTCACAATTGCTTGTGCTAATACGGTTGCAGTTGTTGTACCATCACCAGCTAAATCATTTGTTTTAGAAGCGACTTCTTTTACCATCTGCGCACCCATATTTTCTAGTTCGTTCTCTAGCTCAATTTCTTTTGCTACAGAAACACCATCTTTAGTCACTTGTGGTGCTCCAAACGATTTACCAATAATTACATTTCTTCCTTTTGGTCCTAAGGTTACTTTTACTGCGTTTGCTAATGCATCTACTCCACGTTTTAGTCCGTCGCGTGCATCAATATCGAATTTTATATCTTTTGCCATTGTTTGATTTTTTGCTTTTAGCTGCTAGCCTTTGGCCATTAGCTAAAAAATGATTTTTATTTTGTTTTTACTTTATCAGAAGCTAAAGGCTAACAGCCAATAGCAAATAGCGATTTAGATAATCGCTAAGATGTCACTCTCGCGCATCATTAAATAGTCTTTTCCTTCTAATTTAAGTTCAGTTCCTCCATACTTTCCGTAAAGAACAGTATCACCAACTTTAACTGTTAAAGGTTCATCTTTTGTGCCGTTACCAATTGCAACAACAGTTCCCTTTTGCGGTTTTTCTTTTGCATTATCTGGAATAATAATACCCGAAGCTGTTTTTGTTTCAGCTTCCTTTGGTTCTACAAGAACACGGTCTGCTAAAGGTTTAATGTTTAAAGCCATTTTGTTATATATTTTTAGTTGTTTAATTTATAATTTACGCGCCTGTCTGCCGACAGGCAGGTTAGTGTAGTTCGAAAATTATGCCAATGATAGATGACTGACAAAGTTTCAGTGCACCATTTTAAAGAAATAAAAAAGCCAACTTAAAAAGCTGGCTCAATATTTTTTTTTGAATAATAGCACTTTATTTATTGTCCAGAAGTATCTTCTGTAGTTGCAGGATCTTCAGTTGTTAAAGGTGCAGAAATTGGCATTTCTGTAGCTTCATCAGTATCTAATGCTTTAGATTCTGTACTTCCGCCAGTACCAATAGTTAAATTAGAAGCTAAGATTAAAACAATTAATGCCGTTGCCAAAAACCAAGTACTTTTATCTAAAAAATCTCCTGTTTTCTTAACACCACCCATTTGTTGAGTACCACCACCACCAAATGATGATGATAAACCTCCACCTTTAGGATTCTGTACCATGATTACTACAACTAGCAAAAATGCTACGACTACGATTAATACTAAAAATACTATAAATGATGTATCCATTTTATATTGTGTTATTGTCTTTTAATTCTTTTACCAATTTTATTTGGTTTGCAAAGAAACTACTTTTTTCTGGATATTTCAAACTTAAAATCTTGTAAGATTGAATGGCTTTATCAAAGTTTTTTTGCTCTAGATATATGCGCGCTAAAGTTTCTGTCATTAAGCTATCAGAAATAGCATCATCGTTGTTAACTAGCTTAGGTTTTGGAGCATCATCTGAGATCGGTTTTATTTTAGGATTTTCACTTATGAACTTATCTATTATCGCTAGTTTACTTTCTAATGGAGTAGTGGATGTATTTTGAATTTGTTCTTTTGCCTCAATCTCAGTTTTATCTCTAACAATAGGTTTGAAACTTGTAATTTTCAGCCATTCTGCAAACGAGTGACTTTCAGATTTATCGAACTCTAATGGCTTACCAATATTAAGTTTCTTTTCTGGAGTTATATTTTTAACATCAACGGCAATGATTGAGTCTTCAATCTTTGGTGCGTCAAGCTCGGGATTAGGTAGAGGTTTAGCTCTAAACAAATTTGGATCTAATACACCTTCAGTAGCTTTGATATGTGCTTTTAAAGCATCGTCTATGGTAACACTTTTGTTTATTGAAATATCATCAACTTCATTGACCTCTATAGATTTTATAGCCTCTGAATTTTGTTTGATTTGTTCTGAGACCTCATTCTGGTTGAAAACATCTGAAGTTATATAATCGAATAAAACACTTCGATCTGCCGTATGTGCAGCTGTGATTTTTAGAGTATTGTTGTATTTGTAACTTTCCTTTTGTTTTAAACCTTTAAGGTATAAAGCTCTTAGGGGTTGAAAGTATGGATATTCATCTATTTTTAGCGCTAAAGCTTTAGATTGTGTCGCTGTAATAGCTTCGGGATGTTGTAATAAATATGTGAGTTCTTGAAGCTGCATAATCTACCAATCTGCTAATGACGCATTTAAAATATCTTGTGTTATACGATCAAAAATTTCTTCGTGGGCTGTGTCTTTTAAACTTCCCACTAATTGAGCATCGGCATCGTAATCAAAAAAGAAAGAAAATCGTTTTTCAAAATCTTTTTCTTCATCTTTTGTATTAATATATCTTACATTGACGCTTATAGTTAATCTGTTTTGAGCTGCTGTATTTTCTGCAGTAGCGGTCATTGGCGCAATTCTGTATTCAGTAATTTCACCTTCATAAATAACCTCTCCACCAGAATTTACAAGTTGAGCACTCGTTTGATTTAGAATGAGGATTTGAAGTGCATCCCTAAAGTCAATATCCAAACCTGGCTCAATTAAATCAGCATTATTTGGGAAATAATTAACCTGAAATGTTTCTGGAGTTTCCGTAATTCCCGTAAATGAGTAATTAACCTTACAGCCTGTAACTGAAAGACAAATAAAAAATATAAAAAGATATTTTAATCTATACATCTAATAGGTGTTTGGTCTTTTCATTGTTATAAAAGCATAAATATAACCTGCATTATCCGCAACGTCAAAATCTACATTGATAAGACGATAACCTTTATAATGCTTTTCGTTAATTAACTCTTCAGCTTCCATACGGATAGCTTCAGAACTATTAGGTCTAAACGATTTCCGAATCATAAATATTTCTACTGCTTTCATTCGCTAATTTCTATTCGGTTTTATAGGTCTCATGGAATCAATTGATATTAAAAACTATTAATTTTTTACTTTCTTGTAATTGATTTCATAAAGTTATCTTAAAGATCGAATTGTTTTATTTTTCTATATAATGTACGTTCACTAATACCAAGCTCTGCTGCTGCTAATTTGCGTTTTCCATGGTGTCGTTCTAATGATTTCTTAATCAATTCTAATTCTTTATCATGTAAAGATAAGGTTTCCTCTTCTTCAATCTCTTCCGCAAAGTGGTATTTATCTTCAGTTTCTGAATTGTTTTCTTCAATGACTTCACTAGTTTCTGGAATAGATAACACTTCTAAATCGTCTACTGTGGTTGTCTTATAATCATCAGCTTTTTCTTCGCCATAAATTTTTTGAATGAGGTGCTGGTTATCTTTTTGAACATCTGAAGTACCACCATGCTTCATAAGTTCCATCGTGAGCTTTTTAAGATCATTGAGATCACTCTTCATATCAAATAAGACTTTATATAAAATCTCACGTTCGCTACTAAAATCACTTTCGGCTTTAGTGTTATTGACTACAGCGGGTAAATTACTTCCGGTATTTGGTAAATAATTTTGAAGGGTCACAGCATTTATAGTTCTTGTTTGCTCTAAAACAGATACTTGCTCAGCAACGTTTCGTAACTGACGAATATTACCATTCCATCTATATTTTAAAAGTAAGTTAACTGCATCATCAGTAAGTTTTACAGTCGGCATTTTGTATTTTAATGCAAAATCGCTCGCAAATTTTCTAAATAAAAGATGGATATCTTCTTTACGTTCTCTTAATGCTGGTAAGTTAATGTCAATGGTACTCAGACGATAATAAAGATCTTCCCTGAATTTTTCTTTTTTAATGGCTTCAAACATATTAACGTTTGTAGCAGCCACTATTCTAACATTTGTTTTTTGAACCTTACTAGAACCTACTTTTATAAATTCGCCATTTTCTAAAACTCGTAATAAGCGAACTTGAGTTGTTAGAGGTAATTCGCCAACTTCGTCTAAAAATATGGTCCCTCCATCGGCGACCTCAAAATAACCAGAACGTGTTGAGGTTGCTCCTGTAAAAGCACCTTTTTCGTGTCCAAATAATTCACTGTCAATAGTACCTTCTGGTATGGCTCCGCAGTTTACAGCAATGTATTTACCATGCTTTCTATGTGAAAGCTGATGTATAATTTTGGGAATACTCTCTTTACCAACACCACTTTCACCAGTAACCAATACGGAAATATCGGTAGGCGCCACTTGTATTGCTTTTTCTATGGCACGATTGAGTTTAGGATTATTTCCTATGATGCCGAAGCGTTGTTTTATGGCTTGAATGGATTCCATGTTTCTAATTAATTATTTTCAGAATAACCTACTGCTTCACCAATTAGTGTAGCACTAGTGCAATCTGTTACAAATACATTGACTAAATCACCAACTTTATAATCTTCTTTTGGGAAAACAGCCACTGTATTATCCGACGTTCTACCAGACCATTGTTGGTCAGATTTTTTTGACGCTTTTTCTATTAGAATTTCAACAGTTGTATTTAGATGTTGACGTGTTCGGTATTCGCTATGTTGTCTTTGTAATTGTACAATATCATTAAGACGACGCTTTTTATCTACTTCAGGTACATCATCTTCCATCTTTCGACCTGCCATAGTTCCTGGGCGTTCAGAATAGGTGAACATGTAACCAAAACTGTATTTTACATATTCCATTAAGCTTAGTGTATCCTTATGATCTCGTTCAGTTTCTGTTGGGAAACCTGCAATTAAATCCATACTTATAGAGCATTCTGGTATCATACGTCTAATGTTATCTATAAGTTCAAAATATTCCTCACGTGTATGAAGCCTATTCATTTCTTTTAAAATACGATTACTTCCACTTTGTACAGGTAAATGAATGTGCTTACAAATATTATCATATTTTGCCATAGTTTCTATGACATCCATCGTAAAATCTTGAGGATTGGATGTAGAAAAACGAATGCGCATTTTTGGTTGTGCTTTTGCAGATAGTTCTAATAATTTTGCAAAGTTTACAGCTGTTACTTTTTGTAAATCCGTGGCTTTTTCGAAATCCTTTTTAAGTCCACCACCATACCATAAATAGCTGTCTACATTCTGCCCCAAAAGTGTAATTTCTTTAAAGCCTTTTGACCACAAATCATTAATTTCTTCAATGATGCTTTGTGGATCTCTACTACGTTCTCGTCCGCGCGTAAAAGGAACTACGCAAAAAGTACACATGTTATCACAACCACGAGTTATAGAAACAAATGCGGTTACTCCGTTACTATTTAATCGCACTGGTGAAATATCACCATAAGTTTCCTCTTTAGAAAGGACAACATTTATAGCATCTCTGCCTTCATCAACTTCTGCTAAAAGATTTGGTAAGTCTTTGTATGCGTCTGGACCTACTACTAAATCTACGATCTTTTCTTCCTCTAAAAATTTAGTTTTTAAGCGTTCTGCCATACAACCTAACACTCCTACTTTCATTTTTGGGTTGATACGTTTTATAGCGTTATATTGTTGTAATCTTTTTCTAACGGTTTGCTCTGCTTTGTCCCTAATAGAACAAGTGTTAACTAAAACAAGGTCAGCTTCTTCTAATTTTTGAGTGGTATTAAAACCTTGCTCAGAAAGAATAGAAGCTACAATTTCACTATCACTAAAATTCATAGCACAACCATAACTTTCAATAAAAAGTTTTCTTTGATTGCCTTCTTTTTTATCTAAGATTAAGGTTTCACCTTGTTTGTTTTCGTCAATTATTTTTTCCATATTTATATTCCTCAATGGAGGACATCTAAATTCTTTTATCTTCAATGTTCAATAAGCATGCAAAGATAATAGAATTTTGTAGATTGTGACAAAGTGGCAGTTATAATCTTTATTTGAATATGTGCAAAAAAAGCAGTTCTTTTGAAGTACTAACCAAAATCAATGAAAAATGAATTTAGCAGAAGTTCAACGTCGTATTCAAAATGCCAAAGATTTAGATTTCGGAACCATATTTAATCAGTCCATTGAATTATTTAAGAAAACATGGGTGAATGGTTTGGTAGTTATGCTGCTTAATATAGTGTTAGCTATACCAATAATGATGATAGTCTATATTCCTTTATTAATGCTTGGACTAGCAGATACTTATACCAGTACATATGATTCTTATGGATCTTATAATTCTTACTCTCAACCAGAATTGAGTCCAATTGCTATAATCGTCATGTTTACGTTATATATTTTCGCTATGATAGCAATGAGCGCTATAGGAATGGGACTCAAAGCTGGGTTTTACAGGATTTGTAAGTTGAAAGATTTAGAGCAAATGGGAAGAGAAGATTATTTTTATTTCTTTAAGAAGCCTTATTTAGTGAAAACCATTCAATTAGGCTTAGCATATGTTGGTATAACACTCGTAGCAGCTTTATTATGTTTTTTACCTTTAATTTATGTGTTGGTGCCACTCACATACATGTTTGTGGTTTATGCTTTCAACCCAGATAAATCTGTTTCAGAAATTATAAAGTTAAGTTTTGATTTAGGTAATAAGAAATGGCTTTTAACATTTGGACTAATGATAGTTTCAGGATTTTTAGCTGGTATAATAGGAATGTTAATGTGTTTTGTAGGTATATATGTTACAATGTCGTTTACATTTTTACCACCATATCTCATTTATAAAGACGTTGTGGGTTTTGAAGATGAAAATGAAATACCACAGATTGAAGAACATACAAGGTTTTAACGCAACCTTTTTCATTTTTCACATCTATTAAGAAAGCGATCCTATGAAATTTAGAAAAATTACAATGGTTTTATTCCTTTGTTCTTTGCTATTGAACATGCAATGCGATGAAGATGATGTATTAATTGAAACTTTGTGTCTAGAAGTGTTAATTGATAATAATGCCTATGAAACGGCTGAATCAGATTATTATACTGTAGGAAATGTTTTTTTTAATGAAAATTGCTTGACTCTTGATGTTTCCTCTAGTGGATGCGATGGAAGTACTTGGGTCTTTAGTTTAATAGATTCTGAAAATATAGCAGAATCAATGCCTCCTCAGCGTTACTTGAAACTATCGCTCAATAATGATGAATCTTGTTTAGCAGTTTTTACTAAAGAAATATCTTTTGATTTATTACCACTTAGAATTGAAGGTACAAATGAGGTTTTGTTAAATATTGAAGGGTTTAATGAACCTATATTGTATGCTTATTAATTAGATTTATAAAATTTAGGGAATAGAGTAAAAGCCTTGCAAACTGCGAGGCTTTTACTATTTAGATTATGGTTAAAATAACGACAAAATGCATGGTATTTAAGACCAAATTAGGATTGTAACTTAATTTTCATATACATTTGTAACCTCAAAAAAAGAAAGAATGCCGAAGAATCTAGTTATAGTTGAGTCACCAGCAAAAGCTAAAACCATTGAGAAATTTTTAGGAAAAGATTACAAAGTAGAGTCTAGTTTTGGACATATTGCAGATCTGCCTTCTAAAGAATTAGGAGTGGATGTTGAGGGAGATTTTATGCCAAAGTATCAAGTCTCTAAAGACAAAAAGGATGTTGTAAAAAAGCTGAAAGATTTAGCTAAGAAAGCAGAAATGGTATGGCTAGCAAGTGATGAGGATCGAGAAGGAGAAGCAATAGCTTGGCACTTAGCAGAAACATTAAAATTAGATAAAGACAAAACAAAGCGTATTGTATTCCATGAGATTACAAAAAGTGCTATCAATAAAGCGATTGAAAATCCGCGTAGTATCGATTATAATTTAGTAGATGCACAACAAGCTAGACGTGTTTTAGATCGTATTGTGGGTTATGAATTATCTCCTGTATTATGGAGAAAGGTTAAAGGGGGGTTGTCAGCAGGTAGAGTGCAATCTGTATCTGTACGTTTAATTGTAGAACGAGAAAGAGCTATAAATGGTTTTGAAGCTAAGGCTTCTTATAGAGTTGATGCAGAATTTTCTAATGAGAATGGAAATTCATTCAAAGCTAAATTACCTAAGAATTTTAATTCTGAACAAGAAGCCCTTCAATTTCTAAACAATAATATAGGAGCAACTTATAAGGTTTCAGATTTACAAAAGAAACCTGCTAAAAAATCGCCAGCAGCGCCATTTACAACGTCTACGCTTCAGCAAGAGGCATCACGTAAGTTAGGATTTTCTGTTAGTAGAACTATGAGTAATGCCCAGCGTTTATATGAAGCGGGTTTAATTACTTATATGAGAACCGATAGTGTTAATCTATCTGACGAGGCTAAAAAGGGTGCTGAGAATGAAATCATTTCAGCTTATGGATCTGAATTTAGTAATCCAAAGAATTATAAAGGAAAGTCTAAAGGTGCACAAGAAGCACATGAAGCTATAAGACCGACTGATTTTGCAAATCATACAGTTAATACTGAGCGCGACCAAGCTAGATTATATGATTTGATTTGGAAGCGTGCTATTGCTTCTCAAATGAGCGATGCTAAATTAGAACGTACAAATCTTAAAATTGAGATTAATGCTAATAATAAGGTTAGTGATCAATTCACAGCAAATGGTGAAATTATAACCTTTGAAGGTTTTCTTAAAGTGTATTTAGAAGGTACGGATGATGAAGATACAGAACAAGAAGGGATTTTGCCAGATTTAAAAATTGGTGAAAATCTTGAAAATAAATACATCACAGCAACGCAACGTTTTACTAGGCCTCCAGCAAGATTTACAGAAGCCTCTTTAGTAAAACAATTGGAGGAATTAGGTATTGGTAGACCGTCAACATATGCTCCAACCATATCTACTATTCAAAATAGAAACTATGTTGAGAAGGGAACGCATGAAGGAAATGAAAGAGCATACAAGCAATTGGTATTTGAAAAAGGAAGCGTAAAAGATAATGATCTTTCAGAAAAAACAGGCTCTAATAAAGGGAAGCTTGTCCCTACAGATATAGGTATGATTGTTACCGATTTTTTAGTGAATCATTTTGAAAGTATTTTAGATTATAATTTTACAGCTAAAGTAGAAGATAAATTTGATGATATTGCTGAAGGCAAAGAAGATTGGCGAGAAATGATGAAAGACTTTTATAAAGGCTTCCATCCGCAAGTTGAAGATGTAAAAGAAAATGCCGAACGCGAATCTGGAGAACGTATCCTAGGAACAGATCCAAAATCGGGTCGTCAGGTCAGTGTACGTTTAGGTAAATTTGGACCAATGGTACAAGTTGGTACTATTGAAGATGAAGAGAAGCCTAAGTTTGCAAGTTTGTCTCCAGACCAACAATTAAATTCAATTACGTATGAAGAGGCAATGGACTTATTTAAGTTGCCAAAAGCCTTAGGACATTATAAGGATGATGAGGTAGAAGTAAATAATGGTCGTTTTGGACCCTATGTGCGTTTTGGTAAAAAGTTTGTTTCGCTTCCAAAAGGAGTAGATCCATTAAGTGTAGAATTAGATGAAGCTATTATATATATTAAGGAGAAAGAATTAGCAGATGCTCCTATATATATGTATAAAGATTTAGAAGTTACAAAAGGAAAAGGACGTTTTGGGCCATTTATAAAGTGGAACAATATGTTTATTAACGTAAATAAGAAGTACGATTGGGATAATTTATCTGAAGAAGACATTGTAACCTTGATAGAAGAAAAGATTCAAAAAGAAATAGATAAGGTCATCCACAACTGGGAAGATGAAGGTATTAGAGTTGAGAAAGCGAGATGGGGAAGACACAATATTATAAAAGGTAAGCAGAAAGTAGAATTGGCAAAAACTGTAAATGTTAGTAAAATGACATTAGAAAAAGCACAAGCACTACTCGAAAAAAATGCTCCTAAGAAGAAAACTAGAAAGAAAGCAACAAAGAAAAAAACGACCACCAAAAAGAAGTAATACATTATGAATTTTAATTTCCTTTCGCCTGTCTCTGATGCAGTTTTAGCTCACAACGAACTCATAGCACAACAAGCACTTGGAAAAAAAATTAAAGTTCATTCGCAACAAAATGGCATTCCAGATTTAGATGGTGTTCAAATTGCAATCATCGGAGTTAAAGAAAACCGAAATGATGTCAATTATATAGGTGCAGAAATCAACTTCGATTCCATAAGAAAAACGTTATACACTTTATTTCCCGGAAATTGGTATACCTCCATTGCAGATTTAGGAGATATTGAACCAGGTGAAACAGTAGAGGATACATACTTTGCCGTAAGAACTACGATTACAGTTTTAGTAGAGAAGGATATAATTCCTGTTATTTTAGGAGGAAGTCAAGATTTAACTTATGCTAATTATAGAGCTTACGATGCAATATTACCTATGGTAAATATTGTGAATGTTGATACTAATTTTGATTTGGGTGATGCCAACCTTCCAATTAAGAATAATAGTTATGTTGGTAAAGTAATTGTTGAAGAACCTTATAATCTGTTTAATTACTCTACTATAGGTTATCAAACCTATTTTAACTCCCAAGAAGAAATTGATCTCATAGAAAAGTTGTATTTTGATGCTTATCGCTTAGGCGAAATTTCTAGTGATCTTAATATGGTAGAACCTCTTATGCGAGATGCACATATAGTATCATTAGATTTAAAGTCGGTAAGAGCGGCAAAGGTTAGTGATAATCAAAAATACTCGCCTAATGGATTTTCGGGTAAAGAGATATGTGCCATTGCTAGATATGCAGGCATAAGTAATAAGGTGTCTTCTTTTGGAATATACGAATACCATACTTCAAAAAACGACAGCGCAACTTCTATGTTGGTAGCGCAAATGATATGGTATTTTATCGAAGGGGTAAATTGCAAAGTAAGGGATGATGATTTTTTAAATGAAAAGTATTACCAAAAATATAACGTTTTGGTAGAAGAAGATGATCTTACTTTCTATAAAAGTTTGAAAACGGGCAGATGGTGGATTGAGATACCATTTTTACCAGATGTTAATAATAAATTAAAGAAGCATACGTTATTACCTTGCATGCATGCAGATTATGTAAAGGCGAATCAAGGAGAATTACCAGAACGCTGGTATAAAGCCTATAGGAAGAATATCTTCTAAAATGAACATTTCATCGATAATAAGCCTATTTTTCATCGACGAAATGCTTATTTTTAGGACGAAATGCAAAAAAAATGTAAAAAAAGTTGTTTATTCGAAAATATATAAATATGTTTGACACCTCAAAATTAATTATGACTAATTTAACCTCGAGTTACTATGAATATTAAAAAGTGTATTTTACTAACCGCAGTACTAGTTTTGGTTGCCAGCTGTAATTCTGGAGATCGTGGACAACTAGTAGGTGTAAAAGGAAAATCGTGGCATCCAGAAAAACCCTTTGGTATGGCCTTAGTTCCTGGTGGAGCTTTTATTATGGGTAAATCTGATGATGACTTAGCTGGTGTGCAAGATGCACCAACAAAAACCGCTACTGTACGTGCATTCTATATGGACGAAACAGAAATTACAAACAGTGAGTATCGTCAATTTGTAGAATGGGTAAGAGATTCTGTTCTAAGATTAAAATTAGCTGAAATGGCTGATTTAGAAGGTAAAACTCCAGGTAATGGAGATATTGGAGAATTTGCATATAAAGATGCAAATCCAGAAGAACTCAATGCTTACGAAAGCTATATGCAAAATACATATGGTAATGAGCAAAGAAAAATCAATCGTGATGTAGAATTACATTTCGATACTGATGATTATCCAGACGAATTATATGCAGAAGTTATGGACGGTATGTATTTACCACTAGAAGAATCATATAACGGTCAACGTACTTGGGATGTAAAGCAATTTAAATTTCAATACACTTACATGGATATTCAAAAAGCAGCTAGAAACAGAAACCTTAAGCGTTCAGAAGTTGTAATTCAGCAAGAAGTAGAAGTATATCCAGATACAACTGCATGGATTAGAGATTTTGCATATTCTTATAATGAACCAATGCATAATGATTATTTCTGGCATGATGCTTATGGAGATTATCCAGTAGTTGGTGTGTCTTGGAAACAAGCTCAGGCTTTCTGTCAGTGGAGAACTTTAAATCATAATGGTTACCAAAGAAGTAAAGGTAAGCAACCCGTAAATTCGTATAGATTACCTTCTGAAGCAGAATGGGAGTATGCAGCGCGTGGTGGACTTCAAGGTGCAACATATCCTTGGGGAGGTCCTTATACTAAAAACGACAGAGGTTGTTTTATGGCTAACTTTAAACCTATGAGAGGTGATTATGCAGCAGATCAGGCATTATATACTGTAGAAGCAGATGCTTACGATCCAAATGATTTCAACCTTTACAATATGGCAGGTAACGTTTCAGAATGGGTAAATGGTTCTTATGATCCTGCGTCATATGAATATTCTTCATCTATTAATCCGAACGTAAATGACCCTGATAACACACGTAAAGTAGTTAGAGGTGGTTCTTGGAAAGATGTTGCTTATTTCTTACAAGTAAGCTCTAGAGATTACGAATATGCAGATTCTGCAAGAAGTTACATCGGATTTAGAACAGTTCAAGACTATATGGGAACTGAGGTGACTAAAAATGCAGCAACCAATTAATAATTAAACATAAATAATAACCAAATTAAATTAACCTACTTAAGTTAATATTTATTAACTTAAAATTAAAACTTAACAAATTATGGCACAGAAAAAATTATCATCAATGAACATGGTCTATGGACTTGGAGCGGCAATCGTTATTATTGGCGCGTTATTTAAGATTCAACATTGGCCTTACGGATCACTGATTCTAACAATAGGAATGATTGTAGAAGCTATTGTATTTACAATTTCAGCCTTCGAAAAACAAGGCGATGACTTAGATTGGTCATTAGTATATCCAGAATTAGCTGGTGGACAAACTTCAGGAAAAAAGAAAAAAGAAGAGCCAAAAGATGCTGAAGGTTTATTATCTAAGAAATTAGATGGTTTATTAAAAGAAGCTAAGATTGATGGAGAGCTTATGGCTAGCTTAGGCACAAGTATCAAAAATTTTGAAGGAGCAGCAAGAGGAATTTCACCAACAGTGGATTCTATGACAGCTCAAAAGAAATACAGCGAAGAATTATCATTAGCGGCAGCGCAAATGGAATCTTTAAACAGTTTGTATAAAGTACAAATGGAAAGTGCAAATCGTCAGGCAGCTATTAATGAGGAGTCTGTAGAGAATGCAACTAAATTAAAAGAGCAAATGCAATCCTTAGCATCTAACCTTTCATCATTAAATGGTGTATATGGAGGTATGTTATCTGCAATGAACAAAAACTAATTGGTTTTTATAATCGAGATTTATTAATTAACATTTAAAAACTAAATTAAAATGGCAGGAGGAAAATTATCTGCAAGGCAGAAAATGATTAACTTAATGTACTTGGTATTTATCGCTATGATCGCGATGACCATGTCAAAAGAGGTACTATCAGCATTTGGTTTAATGAATGCTAAATTTGTAGGAGCGAATGAATTAGCGTCTGCTTCAAATGAAGGTATTCTTACTCAATTGAGTACACAAGCTGAAGAAAAGCCTGAAGAGTTTGCAGCAGCAAATGAAAAGGCTAAGCAAATAAGCATTATTTCTGATGATTTTTATAAATTCTTAGAAAATGTAAAGGCTAACGATATTGTGAAAAATGGACAATATGAGTTAGAAGATGGCAAATTGCCTTATGAAGAAATGGATAAAGGAGATAAACTAGATGAGCTTTGGTTCACTGGTGATCGTTTAACCAAAAGAGGTGATGCAATTGTTGCGCGAATAGATAAATTTAAAAATGACTTAAAAGCTGTTATACCTAATGAAGGTAAGTGGTTGCCAGTTATTGCAAGTATCGAGAAGCGCTTTAACACTGGAAAAGTAGAAAATAGTGAAGGAAAAGAGAAATCTTGGTTAGATTACCATTTCCAAGGATTCCCTGCGATTGCATCATACACAAAGCTAACAGCTATGCAAAATGATGTTAAGGCTACTGAAACTAATATCTACAACGGATTTTTAGGAAATCTTGTTAGTGATGCTACTTCATTAAAGAAATATCAAGCTATTGTATTAGCCGATAAATCTGCGTTTTTCGCAGGTGAAAAATTCCAAGGAAGAGTAGTATTAGGAAAGTATGCTAACGTAACTCCAACGAAATTGACTGTTGGTGGAAAAGAATTGGACTTAACAAATGCTATTGACTCTACAGGAGCTGCGAAATTAGATTTTACAGTTGGTAATGTAGGTGAGCATAATATAGAAGGTAAATTTACGTTCTTAGAAGATGGTAAACCATTAGATATTCCAATTATCGGAAACTATGTGGTAGTACCAAGACCAAACTCTGCAACTATTTCTGCAGATAAGATGAACGTTGTTTATCGTGGTGTTGCTAACCCAATGACTATTTCATTTGCAGGTGTTTCAGACAACAAAGTGAAAGCTAGTGGTACTGGTCTTAAGCCGGTTGGAAAAGGAAAATATGTAATGAATCCAGGGTCTGGTAAAGAAGTTACTATTAATGTAACAGCTACTTTAGATGATGGTTCTAGAGCAAGTGATAAAAAGACGTTTAGAATTAAAGATATTCCAGCTCCTACAGGTACAATTGCTAGACAGAGCGGTGTGGTAAAATTACCAAAGCGTAATGTAGAGATAGGTACTGTTGGTGCACAGTTAAATGATTTTGTATTTGATTTACCAATTGGTGTAACATCATTCAAAATTAAAGTTCCTGGTCAACCAACTGTAAATGTTGCTGGTACTAAGATGAACTCACAAGCTAAAGCGGCTATTAAAAAAGCACGTAGAGGTGATAATATCACAATCTTTGATATCAAAGCAAAAATAACAAATAACGCGTCATACAGACTAAAGAATGTATCACCAGTTATTGTTGAAGTAACGAATTAACCTATTACTTTTGTTTAAAAGATACGTTTAATAAAAAAAGAATCCCAAATTAAATAATTAGAATAAGATGAAATTTAAAAGCTTTATATATGTCGGACTAGCGCTTTTTGCAACCAATACTATGTTTGCCCAAGCTAATGTCCTAAATGCTAAAATACCAGAAGAGATTGGCATGAAAACAGAAGCACAACTACTTCTAGATAACGACAAACCACTAGAATACGGTTATGTTGGAGATAGAGATATCTTATTTTCTAAAATGATCTGGGAAAAAGTGGTTCTAGATGAGCGTGTTAATTTTCCTTTGTATTTTCCAATTGAAAATAGTTTAGGAGATGACAGAAAATCGTTGTACCAAGTATTAATGGATAACATTAAAAGTGGTATGATACCTAAAGTTTACGGTGACTCGTATTTTACTGAAGAACGTACGCTAGAGGATTTAAAGCCGTCTTTAACTATGACTAAAATTACTGATGCTGGTATTGACTACATGAATGAAAACGGTGTTGGCGAAGATGAGATACCAGAAGAGTATGTTATCAGAAGAGAAATCGGTGCCGCAGACATTAATTCATTTCTTATTAAAGGACTTTGGTATTTTGATAAGCGTCAAGGAGAATTAAAATACCGTATTTTGGGTATTGCTCCTGCAGCACCAGATGTTAACTTTATTGATTCTGAGGATAACGCCAATAATGAGCCAATTCCTATGTTTTGGGTTTTTTACCCGGAAGTAAGAGATATCATGCATGAGGCTAAAGCATTTAATGATAAAAATAGTGCTGTACCATTATCTTTTGATCACTTATTAAACAGTAGACGCTTTGGTGGATTAATCTACAAAGAAGAAAATGTTTATGGTGATAGAGAAGTAAAAGAGTATGTGGCTGAAAATGCATTAATGCAACTTTTAGAATCAGAACGTATCAAAGATAAGATTAGAAACTTTGAACAAGATATGTGGAGTTACTAGTTAACTTACATAGATAATAATTATAACGCTCACTTTTTAAGTGAGCGTTTTTTATTTAATTCTATTGTCATGCTGAGCTTTTCCATGCATATGTTATTTTTGCCACAATGAAAGAAGTAGATTATATTATTGTAGGTTGTGGATTAGCAAGCATAGCTTTTTGTGAGCAATTAAGAACACATAATAAGTCTTTTGTAGTATTTGATGATAATTCGCAGAAGTCTTCTATAGTAGCTGCAGGACTATATAATCCAGTGATATTAAAACGTTTTTCTGAAGTTTGGAAAGCTAAGGAACAATTAGAACTCGCTTTACCACTTTATACAAAGATTGAAAAAGAATTAAAGATTAAGTTTGATTATAAACTTAGAATCTTAAGAAGACTTAATTCTATACAAGAACAGAATAAATGGTTTACAGCATCAGACAAACCAAGTCTTGAAGCATTTCTCTCAATACAATTAATTAAGAATATAAACCCGCAAATTGATGCACCTTTTGGATTTGGTGAAGTGTTGAATGCTGGTCGTGTAGATACACAGACACTAATCTCTGGTTATAAAGCTTTATTAATAAATGAAGGTTTTCTACAAGAAGCGACTTTTCAACATAGTAATGTTCAATTAGAAAGTTCAATAATTCTATATGAAAATTTTAGAGCCAAACAAATAGTGTTTGCCGAAGGTTTTGGTGCTAAAAAGAATCCATTTTTCAACCACATTCCTCTAACAGGATCAAAAGGTGAAATTTTGACTATTAAAGCTCCAGATTTAAAGATTGATTATGCCATTAAATCCTCAGTATTTGTTATTCCAATTGGTAAAGATTTATACAATGTCGGTTCTACATATAATAATGAAGACAAATCAAATGCACCAACAGAAACGGCAAAAGAAGAACTACTTTCAAAACTAAAGACATTTATAAAATGTGATTTTGAAGTTATTAATCAAGTGGCAGGTATTAGACCTACAGTTAAAGATAGAAGACCATTAGTCGGTAGGCATGCCAAACACAAAAATCTATATGTTCTAAACGGCCTCGGAACGAGAGGAGTTATGATTGCACCTTATGTTGCCAAAGAGTTGTTTGAGTTTATTGAAAATAATAAACAGCTAGATTCTGAAATAGATATAAATAGATTTGGTTAACTTAGTCTTAGTAAGAAGAGACTATTTTTTTAATACCTTTTTGTCATAACCCACGAATAGATTTATCCAAATATTTCTAGATAATCTCATAATAATAGGCATAAACACAATTAGAGTAATCACAATAGCGATAAAAGCTGTGACTAATGAAGATTCAAAAATTAAATAGCTAATAACAAAAGCTGTAACAGCAAAAGCAATTCCAACACCATAACTTACATACATGGAGCCGTAGAAAAAAGAAGGTTCCATTTGGTATTTAAGATTACAATGAGAACATTTTTCATTCATTCTTAGTGTATCTGGAAGTGCGTAAGGGTTTTTATTGTCATACATAGATTCCTGATGGCATTTTGGGCAAGCACCAAAAAGAATACTATAAAGTTTCATTCCTTTTCTAATCATAACTAAAAACCTGTACTTTTGCGTTTTTTAAGACGATACAAAGATAAAATTTTATAATTCTGGTATTGTAACAATTGTAACGTTTGTTGCAATTGTAATATTCAAAAAAGTTATGCTAAATATCCATAATCTATCTATATCATTTCAAGGGGAATATCTTTTTGAAGAAATTACCTTTAAATTGGGCCTTGGTGATCGCATTGGTTTAATAGGTAAGAACGGAGCAGGTAAATCTACCATGCTAAGAATTCTATCTAAAGAGCAAGAAGCAGATTCTGGGCAGATTGCTGCAGATAAGGATTTAAAAATAGGTTTTCTTAAGCAAGATATTGACTTTGATTTCGGAAAAACAGTATTAGAAGAATCTTATGAAGCTTTCAAAGAAATTAAAGCATGCGAATCTAAGTTAGAGCATATTAATACTCAATTAGCAGAGCGAACAGATTACGAAAGTGAATCTTATAATCAGCTAATGGTAGATTTGAATGATATTCAGCATCAATACGAAATCTTAGGAGGTTATAATTACCAAGGTGAGACAGAGAAAATACTTCAAGGTTTAGGGTTTAAGCGAGAAGATTTTGAGAAACTCACTGACACTTTTTCTGGTGGTTGGAGAATGCGAATAGAGTTAGCAAAACTTCTACTTCAAAATAATGATTTATTATTATTAGATGAGCCAACTAACCACTTAGATATTGAATCTATTATATGGTTAGAAAACTTTTTAAAAAATTATAGTGGAGCTGTAGTTATTGTTTCGCACGATAAAATGTTTTTAGATAATGTCACTAACCGAACGATTGAAATTTCTTTAGGTAGAATCTACGATTACAACAAGCCATACACTAAATTTTTGGCACTGCGAAAAGAAATGAAAGTTCAGCAGTTGGCAGCTCAAAAGAATCAAGAGAAACAAATTCAGCAAACAGAAAAGTTAATTGAAAAGTTTAGAGCCAAAGCATCTAAGGCGACTATGGCACAATCGCTAATCAAAAAATTAGATAGGATTGATAGAATTGAAGTAGATGAAGATGATAATAGTGTAATGACATTGAATTTCCCTGTATCAATTACACCAGGAAAAGTAGTAATTGAGGTTGAAAACGTTTCGAAGAACTATGATGACTTGCAAGTTTTACACAATGTAAATTTGGCGATTGCAAGAGATACTAAAACTGCATTTGTAGGGCAGAATGGACAAGGCAAATCGACCTTAGCAAAAATCATCGTTGGTGAAATAGAGCACCAAGGACATTTGAAACTAGGTCATAATGTTCAAATTGGTTATTTCGCTCAAAATCAGGCAGAATATTTGGACGGAAACAAAACTGTTCTAGATACTATGATAGATGCTGCTAATGAGACCAATAGAAGTAAAGTAAGGGATATTCTTGGCTCATTTTTATTTAGAGGTGAAGAAGTAGAAAAGTATGTAAAAGTTCTATCTGGTGGTGAACGTAATCGTTTAGCCTTAGCGAAATTATTGCTTCAACCATTAAATGTCTTAATAATGGATGAGCCGACCAATCACTTAGACATAAAGTCTAAAAATGTATTGAAGGATGCTCTAAAAAAGTTTGCAGGCACTCTAATTTTGGTATCTCATGATAGAGATTTTCTTCAATGTTTAACAGATACAGTATATGAGTTTAAGGATCAAAATATAAGAGAATATCTAGGAGATATTGACTTTTACCTAGAGCAAAGAAATTTAGAAAATCTTAGAGAAGCAGAAAAAAGAACGGTTGTTGCTAATAAACCCAAGGAAAGTAATAAAAAAAGTTACGAAGACCAGAAAAAAATAAAATCTTTAAATAATAAGTTGAGTAATATTGAATCTAAAATCAATCAGCTAGAAAAAGATATTAAATCTGATGATTTAAAATTGGCGACTAATTATGATGAAACTGCATCAGATTCTAAGTTTTTTGATCTTTATCATGCCAAGAAAAAATCATTAGAAAAACTTATGGGAGATTGGGAGTCCGTACAAGAGCAATTAGAGGCTATTAACAATTAAGAATATTTTAACGGCAATGCGTTCTGTTATAGGTAAATTTGCGGTTTAACAACCATCACAATATAATGCGCAAAATTATTCTTTCCTTATTAGGAGTACTTCTAATTGTTGCAGCTTATTTCGTTAGTCAATCTATTGCTAATAACGAAAAGAAGAAACGACCAACTCCAGCTAAAGTTGTAAAAACAGTTTTTACGGACACGGTAAAAAATTCTACAGTACAAATTGTTATTCCTGCAAACGGAAGTTTAGTAGCTCAAAGACGAGTTGAATTATATGCAGAAGTTCAAGGGGTTTTTAAAACAAGTGGTAAGCTTTTTAAACCAGGACAAGAATACCGTCGAGGAGAAAATTTAATTCGTATTGATGCTTCGGAGTATTATGCAAGTGTACAATCTTCAAAAAGTAATTTGTATAATTCCATAGCGGCAATTATGCCAGATTTAAGACTAGATTTTCCTGAAGTTTTTCAAAAATGGCAGAGTTATCTCAACGGCTTTGATTTAAATAAATCAACACCTAAGTTGCCAGAAATGACATCAGAAAAAGAAAATTATTTTATTACAGGTCGCGGTATTGTTTCAAACTATTACAACGTAAAGAATTTAGAACAGCGTTTAGCTAAATACAATATTAGAGCACCTTTTACTGGGATTTTAACTGAAGCATTAGTAACTGAAGGTTCTTTAATTAGAAATGGACAGAAATTAGGAGAGTATATAGATCCTTCGGTTTATGAAATGGAAGTCGCATTAAGCAAAACCTATGCGAGTCTCTTGAAAGTTGGTGAATCTGTAGTACTTACGAATCTTGATAATACAGAAACCTACTCAGGTAAAGTGTCTCGAGTAAACGGAAGTATTGATGCAGCAACACAAACGATTACTGCCTACATTGAAGTTAAAAACAAAGCACTCAAAGAAGGCATGTATTTAGAAGCAAATCTTAATGCTAAAGAAGAATCTGATGCCATAGAAGTTAATCGTAGTTTAGTTATGGAAGGGGATCAAATATTTATCGTAAGAGATAGTATTTTAGATCTTATCGATGTAAATCCTGTATATTTTTCTGATACTAAAGCCGTAATTAAAGATGTGCCAGATGGCACAGTGATGGTTTCTAAGCCAATTCCTGGTGCTTATGCTGGCATGGCAGTAAAACCTTTTACTGAAAATACTGATGAACTTACAGAAAATGCGCCCAAAAAAGCAAACTAAGTAATGAGAAAACTAATTGCTTTTTTTATTAAACACAGCGTTGCAGTTAATGTTGTTGTATTGACCTTTGTTGTATTCGGTTTCTTTGGTGCTAAAAATCTAAAATCTTCATTTTTTCCCTTAATAGATTCAAAAAACATAAGTATTAATGTCACCTATCCAGGAGCTTCTCCTCAAGAAGTTGAAGAAGGTATCATACTCAAAATAGAGGATAATCTTAAAGGATTAAATGGTGTAGAACGTGTAACATCAACCTCTAGAGAAAATAGTGGAAATATTAATGTTGAAATCGAAAAAGGAAAAGATATCGATTTTATGCTTCTCGAAGTAAAGAATGCTGTAGATCGTGTGCCTACATTTCCTGTTGGTATGGAGCCCTTAATTGTAGCTAAGCAAGAAGCTTTGAGGCCAACAATTACCTTTGCTATTAGTGGTTCTAAAATTCCATTGTCTACATTAAAACAAATAGGAAGACAGGTTGAAAATGATCTTAGAGGCATTGATGGAATTTCGCAAATTCAAATTTCTGGATATCCTGATGAGGAAATTGAAATAGCCTTAAATGAAACCAATTTGTTAGCTTATAATTTAACTTTTGTAGAAGTTTCTCAAGCTATAAATGAATCTAGCCTTATTACTACTGGCGGAACTATAAAAACAGATGCTGAAGAATACCTCATTAGAGCAAATTCTCGATCATATTATGCCGATGAACTCTCTAATTTAGTTGTTAAAGCAGATGCATCTGGTCGTATTATTCAACTAAAAGATATTGCTAAAGTTAGAGATCAGTTTTCTGAAACACCTAACTCTAGTTATTTTAATGGGGAATTATCAATTAATCTTACAATAACGAGCACAAATACTGAAGATTTAATTTCTTCGGCTGATAAAACTAAAGCTTATATTGAGGAATTTAATAGTAAGTACGATAATGTACAACTTAATGTGGTTAGTGATAGATCTACAACACTAGTACAGCGAACTGCTTTACTCGCAGAGAATGCAATTATAGGAATGATATTAGTACTTCTATTTTTGTCATTATTCTTAAATACGCGTCTAGCATTTTGGGTAGCTTTTGGCTTACCTGTAGCATTCTTTGGAATGTTTATGTTTGCAGGTTATTTTAATGTCACAATTAATGTTTTATCCCTTTTTGGGATGATCATTGTTATAGGTATTCTTGTAGATGATGGTATTGTTATTGCAGAAAACATCTATCAACATTATGAGAAAGGAAAATCGCCAGAAGAAGCTGCCATAGATGGCGTTATGGAAGTACTCCCTGCAATTGTTTCGGCAATACTAACTACAATATTAGCGTTTGGTATTTTCTTGTTTTTGGATGGACGAATAGGTGAGTTTTTTGGTGAAGTTTCAGTAGTTGTTATGCTAACTTTGTTGGTGTCTTTAGTAGAGGCGTTAATTATATTGCCTGCCCATTTAGCACATTCTAAGGCGTTGAGAGCCCAAAATCCAGAGCAAAAGCAAAACATGCTTCAGAGAGTATTTTCAAAATTACGGTATATTAATAAGTTTGGTGATTCTATTATGCGTTGGCTTAGAGACAAAGTTTACAGCCCGATATTGCGTTTTGCACTTAATTATAAATTTTTGACGATTTCAATTTTTATTGTCTTCTTTATGCTTACCAATGCAAGTTTTCAGGGAGGAATTATTAGAGGTGCCTTTTTTCCAAGAATTGCAAGTGATCGTATAGATGTATCACTAAATATGCCAAATGGAACAAATGAAAACGTAACGGATAGTATTATTTCATTTATTGAAGCCAAGGCTATCGAAGTTACTAATGAGATCAATAAAGAGTATTTAGGGGATGATTATGAGAAGCATCTTGTCGAAAACATGATTAAAAGCATTGGTCCAGGTTCCTCTTCAGCCTCTTTAAGAATTAATTTATTACCAGGTGAGGAACGGCCAAATGAAATTACTACAGATTTAGTAACCAACCGTTTGCGAGAACGTGTAGGACCAGTAATCGGCATAGAAAGTTTAGTGTATGGTGGTGGAGGTAATTTTGGGGGATTACCAGTCTCTGTTTCGTTATTAGGAAATGATATAGCAGAATTGAAAGCTGTAAAATCTGAGTTGAAACAAAATTTAGAGAACAATGTCTTGTTAAAAGATGTTACTGATAATGATCCTGCCGGAATAAAAGAGATCCGTCTAGAACTTAATGAGAGTGCTTATGCTTTGGGTTTAAATCTTCGAACAGTTATGACGCAAGTACGTTCAGCATTTTTTGGGGCACAAGCACAACGTTTTCAAAGAGGTCAAGATGAAATTAGAGTATGGGTTCGATACGATAGAGCCAATCGTTCTTCAATCAATAATTTAGATAATATGCGTATTTCTGCACCAAATGGTCAAAAAGTGCCCCTAAAAGAAATAGCGAGTTACAGTATTGCACGTGGTGATGTAGCGATTAATCATTTAGAGGGTAGACGCGAAATACAAGTTTCTGCAGATATAAAAGATGCAAAGAAGACAAGTGCAACAGATATTATGGCAGAGATTAGAGATGAGATTATGCCCGAAATTTTATCTAAATATCCTACTGTAACACCATCTTATGAAGGTCAAAACAGGGAGCGGTTAAAACTAATGAACTCGCTTACACCAGTAGGCTTAACTGTTTTATTATTAATTTATGTTGTCATTGCCTTTACATTTAGAAGCTATAGTCAACCTTTATTATTACTGTTAATGATTCCATTGAGTTTACCAGCTGTAGCTTGGGGACATTGGATTCATGATTTTCCTTTAAACATTTTATCAATGTTAGGTATTATAGCACTTATAGGAATTATGGTTAATGATGGTTTAGTACTTATAGGCAAATTTAATAGCAATTTGAGAGAAGGTTTAGCATTTGATGATGCACTATATGAAGCAGGTCGATCTCGTTTTAGAGCTATATTTTTAACATCACTTACTACAGTAGCAGGTTTGGCTCCATTAATATTTGAAGAAAGTAGACAAGCGCAATTTTTAATACCTATGGCAGTTTCTATCGCCTATGGTATTGGTTTTGCAACAGTGCTGACTTTGGTAGTATTACCTATTTTCTTGTCATTTAGTAACTTTTTAAAGAAAAATATTAAATGGTTGGTCACAGGAAATGATATTACCAAAGAAGAAGTTGAGCGTGCTATAAAAGAGAAGAACGCAGAAATTAAATCAGAAAGTCTTAGAGTTGATTATCATAAAGAACATTTTATATCGAAAGGAAATGAAGACGCATAATTTTAATATAGTTGTTTTAGCAATAATGTTCTTTATCTCTTTCAATGGGATTTCTCAGCAAGATGTATTAACAAAGGAACAAGCTATTGCTTTGGCTTTAGATAATAACTACGGTGTAAAAATTGCTCAAAATGCCGTTGCAGTTGCAGAAAACAATACAAGTATTTTAAATACGGGGTTTTTACCAACAGTTACTGGCAATGCAGGAGCAACTTATAATTTAGATAATTCTGAAGTAGAATTTTCGGATAGTAGTAGACCTCCTGCAATTTTAAATGGCGCAGAAAGTTCTAGGTACAATGCTAGTGTAAATATTAACTATACGCTTTTTGATGGTTTAGGAAGACGTTATAATTATAAACGATTAAAAGAGCAATATCAATTATCAGAATTACAAGCCAGAGAAACCATTGAGAATACTATAATACAACTATTTTCAGTGTATTATAATGTGGCGCAATTATCTGACAACCTAAGCACTCTAGAAGAAACACTTACCATTACAAAAGATAGATTGGTACGTGCAGAATACCAGTTTGAATATGGTCAAAACACAAAGTTAGAAGTACTAAATGCCGAAGTAGATATAAACAACGACAGCATTAATATCATTAATACCAAGCAGCAATTAAAAAATACTAAACGCGATTTAAAATTAGTTCTCGGAGAAACTTATACCAACGATTTTGACGTTGAAACGGAAGTTCAGTTTACATTAGAGTTTCAAAAGGATAGCTTATTTGAAAAGGCAAAATCTCGAAACGTAGCTTTGCTTCAAACCGAAAAAAATATATTAATTAGTAAATTAGATATTAGTTCTGGTAGATCTGCATATTTACCAACACTAGGTTTAACTGGTTCTTACGGTTGGAACAAGAATAATAATAATGCAGCTTCGTTTGTGGCTACATCTATAAATACAGGTTTGTCAGGTGGATTAAATCTTAGCTGGAATTTATTTGATGGAGGATCTACGATTAATAGAGTAAGAAATGCCAAGATAAATCTTGAAACACAAAAACTTCAAAAAGAAAATATTCTACTCAATATAGAGCGCGATTTTAATAACGCTTGGGATAATTATGCAAATAAGTTAGAGATTTACAACATTCAAGAAAAGAATATTTTAACTGCAAAGAATAACTTTGAACGTACTCAAGAAAAATTCAAAATAGGTCAAGTTAATTCAATTGAATTTAGACAAGCGCAACTCAATTTATTGAATGCTGAATTAAATCGAAATCAGGCTAAGTTTGAAGCCAAATTATCTGAGTTAGAGGTGCTTCAAATTAGCGGAGAATTATTGAATGTAAAATTCTAAAATTAAAATGCCATGGATGAATATTTCTTTCAATGTCCATACTGTTGGGAAGAGATTTCTATGCTAGTTGACACATCTCAAAGTCAACAAAAATACATTGAGGATTGCGAAATTTGCTGTAATCCTATTCAGGTTTCAATAACATCAGTTAACCAAGAAATCATAAATTTTGAGGCAGAAAATATAGAACAGTAAAAATGTTAAATATCTGATATAGAGATATATAAAAACTTAACCAATGTATTTCATCGAATAAATTTGCTGTTAATGGGCGATTCTGCTATCTTCGTTGGGTTATTGTGCCCCTCCACAGAAATCTATTATTATGAAAAACTTAAAGCTAGCGTTATTTTTCTGTTTAATTTCAATCGTCTCTTTTGCACAAGTTTCACAAGATCAAAAAACAGCTCTTGTCGATTTATATAATGCGACAAATGGTGATTCTTGGAATAAATCTTGGGATTTAGAAGAGCCAGTTTCAACCTGGCATGGAGTAACATTAGAAAATGACAATGTGGTAGCAGTAAGTTTAAGTTTTAATAACTTATATGGCAACTTACCTGAATCAATTTCAAACTTAAAGAGCTTGACAATTCTTGATTTGTCATTCAATAAATTGGAGGGCGAATTACCAAAATCTATAATACATTTATCTAAATTGGAATCATTGAAATTATTTTCGAATAATTTTAAGGGTGAAATACCATTTCAAATAGGACGTTTAGACCAATTAAAATATGTAGAATTATTTAATAATAATTTTTCTGGTGAAATACCAGCGTCAATTGTAAACCTATCTAATTTAGAAAGCTTAATTTTAAGTAGTAACCAATTAATAGGAAAGCTACCTACAAATATTTCTAATTTAAAATCTCTGAAAGTATTAAGTGTTTTTGATAATAATTTATTAGGAACCATCCCATCATCTATTGGCAAATTAAAGAAATTAGAAGAATTAGTACTATCAAATAATGCATTCTATGGGAATTTACCAGGCGAGCTTGCAGAGTTAACAAACTTAAAAACGTTATTGTTAGGTAACAATGATTTTAAAGGAAACTATGCAGCTTTAAAGGAGCAATTACCAAATATTGTTGACTTTGATATAGACAAAGTAAATAGTAAAGGCGCATTAGCAACACTAGATGCAGAAGATGATAATGACGATGATTAAATATTAAAATCAATAAGTTTAAAAAATAAAAATTAAAGTGTTCAAAATTTATTTGAGCACTATTTTTTTGTTTTAATGCTTGTAAAATTTAAAAAGCGTTGTATATTTGCATTCCTAAAATGATTGAGTCGGCATTATGGACCGAAAGTTAAAAGCTAAGACAATCATTTTGACATTAAATCGCGGGATAGAGCAGTAGGTAGCTCGTCGGGCTCATAACCCGAAGGTCACTGGTTCGAGTCCAGTTCCCGCTACTAAGTAAAAGCACTGATTTTCAGTGCTTTTTGCATTTAAATAAGGTGGTTTTTTAAAAAAGGGACTACTTTTTTTATTTCCTGTAAAACATTTGTAAAACAAATTCCCTGTAAAACGTTTTGTCCTTTATAAGGAAGCAAATGTCCAAAGTCGCCTACCGTGTAGCTTTTTGAACATTTGCAACCAGCGATGACTTAAGTCGTTGAAACTTTTAAGACATAGCTGGGCAAGATTGCTTTTGAACAGTTCTAACGACCTTTTTCAAAAGCGATCTTGCCAAAGGACACCTTTGGAATCCGTTTTTATCCAAAAAAAGAAGACAGGAGAATTACTTCGTCCTGTCTTGTATTTTTGTTTGTTGCGATAGTCTTATCGCTCTAATTCGCTTTTGTTATGTACTTGTTGTTCTAACTCCACTCGTCGTTTTTCATTACGTAATAATAAGTCCCAATCTGCATCGAGTCCTTTCTTATTATAATAAGCAGCTGATGATACTAGGCTTAAACCTTCGTAATAGAGTTGCTTAATTTCTTCAGGATTATTCTGAAGTTTTGTCTCTAAAAAGCCTTTTCCTTCTTTTGCTTGATTGTAAAACTCTTCTCCAGAAGCAATGATGCCATTGCAAAATCTATTAAATATTTCTCGATTAGGAGCAAGGCCCTGTGAACGCGCGACTTTGTTAATTTCAAAAGTATCAAGTTCCCTTCTGAGCTCCAGCATACACAAATGAAATTGAGCAATTTCGCTGTTAGTCTTTTTCTTAAGTTCTTTAATAAGTGTTTCATCATAATTAATGATGTCTTCAAAAGGTGTTTGTTCTAAGACTATCTCTATGGTGTTAAAAAATGTGTTTTTGTTCATCATAATGCTCGGTGTATATATTCAATTGTATCATCGCATTAACGCTCCTGTTCTTGGTCTTTGTCCTTTCGAGATTTTAATTTCTGTAACTCGTTCATACGTTTTTGCTCTTTTTCCATAGATATTCGTGCAGGATCAAAACCTAATGTTTTGAGTCGGTAGCGTCTTTTAAAACCTTGGACGCCGACAATCTTACCAGCTCTTGAATAAAATAGGATTCCTGCTTTTTCAAATTCTCTCTTATCTACCTTTTCGGTGCGGACACGAGCAAATACTTCAACGAGAACATCACGTAACTCTTGACGTTCACTTTGTTTACCTCGAAGATTTAACTCTCGTTCAATATCAAGCTGAAGCATCGCTTCTTTTTTTTAGAATGATTTACTTTACTGAAGGTAAGTCCCAGTTCCTTTTCTTGAAATTGCTCCATACGGATTTTAACCTCTTTAAATTCTTTTCGAGATAGGCGCACTGGTTTCCCTGTAGCAAATTCAAGTGCTGAAATAACATTGTGAATATGTAAATGGTCTTTGTCTGAATGCATCGTACTTATCACCATAGAATTTGGCGAACGCTCCTTGGCATATTTTCGTGCGATTTTTAGAAGTACCTTTTTTGGTAGCTTATCAGTATCAGCTTTGTGAAAAGATACTATCTCGTGATATGCAATATTTTTATTACGCCTTTCAATACTGCGTTTTGATTCATTCTCGCTGAATTGGCTCACCATATTTTTAATGCGCTTCTCCAGCAAATTTTGTTCTTTGATAAGATCACTTTGTGCTTCTTGCATTTCTTTATCGAAGCTTCTATCGCCCTTGATGTAGCGATTGATAATAAAGCCGAGTTGCTTCTGATTTTCTTTGGTAAGAATATAGCGGATGGTATTTTCAAGTGCTTTTTTAGACTTTATGGATTTACTCTTAATTATCATAATCTATGGATTTAATAGTTGTACAAAGCTCTCTTCAAGTAGTTCAATTCGCTCCAGTATTTCTTCATGAGCGTCTGAAGCTTCATTATCTAAAGACTCTTCCATCAGGTTAATGAGTGTTCGTAACTGTTGGTGCACTTCTCTAAAGACTTCAGTATCTACTGGAGGAGCTTCTTGAGATGTAAGTTGTCTGTTAACAGCATCATATAAAAATTGTGATACGCTTTTATCTCCTCTTTTTTGTTGTATCAGCTGTAGCTGTTTTGGATAAAAGCCAAGTGAGAATTCTTTCCTTTTGATTCTCTTTTCTCTTCTATAGTGTTTGTAGTATATTTTCCAATACTCTTTTTTAGCATTTTTAATTTCATCCCATGAAGGATTTGGATTGTCCTTAAAAGCACAATCCAAATACTCATGGAGTGATGAAAACCTAAACGGTTCCATTAGCGCTCTTTATCGCTTTCTTGTTCTTTACCTTCTTTAAGTTCTTGGAGCTCTAGCTTACGCTTCTTTGGTTTTGGCGGAACGAGGTCGTGATAGCTCATCTCGGTAAAATGGATATCTCTCTCTATTCCTAATCCAAAGGGTCTTATAATAGATTCTAATTCTGTTATTGAAAAAGAACCCCACTCATCAAAAGCAAGTCCCGTAACATACCCATTACAAATTTTTGATTCGGGATTATATTCCGTTGCGTACCATGTTCCAGAACCGACTGGATCAAAGAACTTGGCAATAAAGGTTGGATTTTCTTTATCTGACTGGTCGCCAACTTGAGCAAACCTTTTCTCTAGTTCCTTAGTCATTAATTTCATCTTGCTTTGTTTTTAGGTTATTATTTTCTGCTCCTGTGGCAGTTTTTTTCTTGCTGTAGGTATCAAGCGGTAGATATTGAATACGATAACTTGGATTATTTTCAGGGCTGTAATCTTCAGGTAGATCCATATCCATAGCTTTTACAAAAGATTTGATTTTGTAAAAGGGCTTAACCTTGCAGAGCAATGGTTTCATACCACCATTGGGAATGACTATTACTTTATCCTTCGGCATAGTTCTAATTTCTGAACCTGTCATAAGTGCTCTACTTCTGAGGATTTTCTTATCCTTATCCTCATAGTATTGATAGTTTCCTAAAGCTTTTGAAATGCGGTCACACTCATCGTTCAGTCCCGTCATATAGACCTTGCAAGCGTTGTTAAGAATACTTTTGGCATTGTACTGGCCATAGTTCTCATATAGCTGGTTTTCACTCTGTAGTACACCGAGTATGGACATATACTTTCTCGCATTAGCGATGACATTTGAAAGGCTCGGGAGTGGGATGCTTGAGAGCTCATCAATAAGGA
This sequence comes from Winogradskyella sp. R77965, assembly GCF_044594915.1. Taxonomy (GTDB): domain Bacteria; phylum Bacteroidota; class Bacteroidia; order Flavobacteriales; family Flavobacteriaceae; genus Winogradskyella. The sequence goes on from NZ_CP138990.1 coordinate 3,378,480, forward strand.
GGTAGAGGTCATTATCCTTTGCTTGAGGAATTGACCTAAATACTTCACTAAAGAGCTGTTCGAAAAACAAACCAAACAAAGGGCTGTAATAGTTCATGTTGGTGATATTGCAATTAAGGAAAAGGACTATTTTTTCTTTTCGCATGCGGGCAAAGTCAAACGTGTCTACACTGGTTACATCAAGGAGAGATGGATCTTTTCCGATAAAAGATAGATGGGAAATTGCTGAGCTAATAATATTCGACTTGGTCTTTTCGCTATTAGCAATAACACTTTTATATGCTCGCCATTGACTCTCGGTAGCCTTATCCGCAAACAGACCATTAACAAGGTCTTCATTTCCTGCAAGATTTTCGAGTAAGTAATATACGTTTCCGATATTTTGATACATCTTCGAGGTGTTTTCAAGAAGAAATTCAATTAACAAACTAATGAGTTCAATGGATTTTAAGTCCCAAAAGTCAGAGGTCTTTTTACCGTTCTTCTGTACTAACAGAGTTGCAACCTTTGTAATGTCTGATGGTGATTGTATGCGGTGCAGTGGATTGTAATAAATAGACTGCTCCTTATTATCAGGGTCAAAGCTGTACACCTTATATCCTTGATTCAGAAAGTAATTTGTCATTTTTGAAAGTTCCCCAGACGAATTATTAATAATCATACTGGCTGGCTTATTAGAGCTCGCAATTCGAAGCGCACTAGGTATTAAAAAAACGGTAGACTTCCCTACACCACTTGGTGCGAAACAAAGTAAATGTTCTTTTGATTTTTTAGCTGATAAAAACTTAGTGCCTGTAATGGATAGACCATCGTGTGTCGCGGATATAAGCTTACTTTCTTTTCCGAATTTTGCAGATAAATTATGTTTATTACCTACAAGGTTTTGAAGTATCTCGTCTAGGAATTCCCCGCCCTTTTCTAATGCGTATGTTATGTTGTTTTGAATGTTCATTTTCCTAGTAGTTTTTGAAAGAGGTTATTTGTTGCGCCAAGGAATAGCTCTAATCCGCGTGTAATGACGTACACGCAGATCAGAACAATCTTGAATATGAATTGGAGTAGTGTAAGGGCTAGCTTCATGTCTGCTTCTTTTTATGAGTATCCTTAGAAACAGTTGAAATAGGCTTGGCTATACCTAGTTGAATGTGTAGACCTGAAGGCTCTAAAATGCTTCTCCATACTTTGAGCATTTCTTTAAACAACTGGTCGTCTTGTGCATTTTTTGGGTAGTAAATGATATGTAGCGTAAGCCCATTGAGATTTTTAGGTATCTCAATTTTATTCGTTATTATTTCTACAACCTTATTGTAATCCTTAAGTAGTTGTCGTAACTGATATGTATCATAAACATTATAAATACTGGAAGATTCGAGTAGATCACTATAAAGGAGTAAGATCTTGGTGTTTGATTTACTTCGTTTGAGTAATTCTAATTCCCGTAAAACAGGAGTGAGAATACTTGAGTGAGGATATGATTGAAGCGTATCTTTTTTACTACTCAAAAACCCTTCAATTGTGCGATAGAATTTTCTCTTTTTTGAAAGATGCTCTAGCGTATTTCCAAATCTTGGCTTTACCTTAATTGACGCATCATAAATAGGATTAAAACTTGCATCAGTTATTGAGGTATAACGAAAATCACAGCTTCCATCCTTATCTACGGTGTTTTGTATTAATGGTTGAATACCATCAATATCTGGCTTTGGAATATGTTTGTCGGTATAGTCATCCATAACGCTTAAACTCAATGAAGGTTGAATTTTTGATGTACAGGAAGTCAATGTCAGTAGGAGTAGTACGATGCCCATAAATTGAGTCATACTAGATTGTAGTGGCTTATGAATATCCTTATCGCTAAAATTGAGTTGAAGTGGTGGCAAGTCCTGATTAATATTACCAGTGAAAAGAGGTGCACAGGCACCATTGGTTCGCATGTAGAGCTCCATCTTCATTTCCTCAAAGCAACGATGGTACCTGGTTACAACCTCTTGCTCGAACTGTTTTCCTAGAATAAGAACGTTGTAATGTTTCGTTAACTTCCCGCGAAGGTTTGATGGTAATTCAGTTTTTTGCTGACAGAGTTGTTCTCGTTCTATTTCTAGCTTTTTAATTTCACGAGTGTCATTTCGATACTTTTTATAAGCTAAAATGGTTTCCTTACTAGGTTTATACGCCCAGATAATCCAGCAAGAGATTACATAAGCAAAGCAATTAATGACGGTAAATACCCATGGAGAGCTGCTAATAACTCCCTCAAGGTCTGGATTCATGGCTAGTAAGAATGCAATACGTTGACTGGAGAAATAATAATAGACTACTGCAATTGGAATAATAGATAAAGTAAATAGGATTACTTGTTTTTTTGCACTATTAGGTGCATACCTTCTAATTTTATCTGGAATAAAATGGGCATACCAAAAGGTGCAGGCTAAGGTCAATACAGCTATTCCAATAGAACTGATCATGGAGCCTCCTAGACTACTGAAGACATCAAAATTTCCTATTAACTCTATGCCACCTATAAATATTAAAAGTGGTATAAAAACGTAAAACCAATTTCTTACTTCTGGTTTAAGTTTTTTTCCAGACTCATCAAGTTTTCCTTTAAGTGGAGTCAGCTTTAAATCTAGGCTTTCGATTTTACGATTGATATCAAGGTCATCCTCACTAGCTTTAGAAATATGTGATTGCCCTTTTACTTTTTGCAAACCACCGTTACAGCTCTTTTCAATATGATCCACCAAAAACTGAAAATCAGCTCTTTTAGCACCTAGAAAGTCTTTAATACTGGTTGTTTTAGGCATCCCCTTGAAATCAAGTGTTGCCAGCTTTTGAGCTGTTTGAATATGCTTAGCTGTATATTCAGTGGCTTTCTTTTCGATAAAAGTAGATAAGTCGGTATCCACAATTTGTGACAAGTCATTGTCAATTCTGTTTTTTTTAAACGGTCTCATAATATTTAGTTTTTAAGTGTTACGTGAATGAATAATTGAAATTGATACCACTCGAGTTGCGGTGGTAAATCAGTAGCTTGGCTATTTTGAAATAGTGCCAGAGTTTGTGCTTTGCTAAGTGTAGAATTCTCAACTGGAACAAGTAAAGTTTGTCTGTTCCTTGGATTGTAAAAACCTCTACTATCACCCTTCCAATAGGTTGCATGATACCCTTGACTCAACAGATACTGTTGCAAGGTTTTTGTTGTTTGTGGTATCTCTATTTTCATGCTGAAAATGTTTATAGTTAAACAAAAATGTTTGACATAAAGACACCAGAAGAACTTCCAGAAATTGGTAGGAAATGAGAGATTCTTTGTTTAAAAAATATATGAGAAGAGGAAAAATTGAAGACAAAAAAAGCCCAAAACTGAAAATTTGCTTTCCAATTTTGGGCTTTAAGTGAAGATATATGAGGTGTAAAAATTGGAAGAGGCAAAAATAACAAGAATGCTATTTTCCCTACCAATCCGTGAATGTGCCACGGCGCCTTTATATCTACTGCTATAAATATACAAAATAATTACATACAGAAATTAATATCTTTGAAAAATGTTAAGAAATTATAATGGAAAAAAAGGAATTGCCGTATTAGAGTTAAGTTCTACAGCAATAAAAAGATTGACTGGTGTACCTAAAGAATGCTTAGGTAATACCAATGATTTGAGACGTTTTAATGATAAGGTTATTTATGTAGATGTTGCAAAATATATTGATGATTCAAACTCTTTGAATGTAGTTGCATATAACAAAGGTGTAATGCCATATATTATGGAATCAATAAAGTATATCCAGAACAAAGCTCCTCAAATCTATCAGATAGTTTTAACTGGACTTTATAGAACCATTATCAATTGGAATGAACTTGAGAATCTATTAACAACTGAGATAGCTAAATTAAAACGAGCACAACCTATTTCCATAAAGTTACTGTCGTCAGAGGAAGAGTCTCAACTAAGCTTTCTATCTTGGTTTGAAACTACATCGGAAACTGAAAGTGATCCATCAACACACGATAACTTTTTTATGTTTAATAAGGGATTGAATATTGATGTAGGTGGAGGCACAACTGAAATTAGTATTGTTTCCTTTGGTTCTTTTCGAGATACTATTAGCTTATCCTTTGGCGCTGAGCAGTTGTATTTACAAATAAAGAATACTCACTATATAGACCAGAGACATTTTTATAAGGACATAGATGATAAGGCGATTAAATTGCAGAATTCAATAACTACAATACTCAAAACGAAATTTCCAACATTTGATAAGCTCTTTTATTGTATTTGTAGTGGTAGTAATATTATTATTTTAGGAGGAGATAACGAAGAAAATTATAGAAGATCCTTAGATTCCAATCGCATTAATTTGTTTATCAAAGATAGTAGGAGCATTATGATAGATATCATATACCCGTATCTCATTCAAAAAAAAGTAATTCCCGAAAAACATCAAAGGCTATTTAATGAATATTGTTCTTTAGTAATTCTGAAGTCAATTGTTGAATATTTTAGCTTAGCAAGCTATATAATTAACAAGGCGAATCTTAGGATAGGAGTCTTCTATGACCTATTAAATTCTATTAAACCTACAAATTTAAATGACCAATTTTGATATATCAAAATTGGTCATAATCTGTGCATTATTAATTTGTATCATATCTTCTCGCTAAGTATTCTCCATTGCAGTAATCACCTAAAAGCTCAAGTATAAAATAGTATCCTGATATGGAATAAGAGTGAAATAATTTAAGGATAATAATACGAGGATTTTTTTTACTAGCTTCTATTACTTCGTACTGAATGACATCGTGAGTAACATTCGTACAGATACTCCGATATATTTCATTTTTTTCATTAATTTTTTCGATGAAATTCTCAAGTCCAATTTCAATTTTACTTATGTCGATATCGTACTCAAAGGCAAACTTAGGATTTGTTCTTGGCATAATAATTAAGTTTTAAATTCTTAATTATCATATAATTTATATTTGCTAAGTCAAGTACTTAAGTAATAATGACAAATACAGAGAGATACTGCATCAAATAAGCCAAAGTGATATGTTTCTGTTCGTGGATACTTGGGCTTCTCAAAAAATAACATTCTTAATTTTGGGATATTACGAACTATTACCTCTGCGATTTCATAACGAGTTTTGGCATTCCAGATATCAAATACAATCCGAATTTGTTCTCTTGAGTATAAAGAATAGTTAATTTCATTCATTTTAAGGTAAGCACTTACACTTCTGATAAGTTGCTTCACTCGTGCACATTTGAAGCTTGAATTTCCTTTAAAATCTTCAAGGATAACTCGCTCGGGATCATACTTTTTAATGAGCTTTTTTATTTCAATCATTGACTCTGTATTGCTCATTGGAGTTATTCTAACAACACCCTTATCAATTACTGTTAGGGCTCCTTGCATTAGAGCAAATCCAAACCCATATGAGTTTGGATAGATACTCAAAATTCGTTCATGATTCTCTTCCATTGGATTATGAGTCATGACAGTTTTGGTTTAAATTATTTACAAATGACTCTATAAATTGTATTCTTTGATTACTCTTTGGTGGTTGATGAGCCTTGAGTTCTTCAACTAGTTTTTGACTTTGCTTGCTTATATTATCCTTGAGCAGACTCATCTGTTCATTAAATAATTCATTAAGCGGTACTCCGAAGAGCATGTGATATAAAAGATAAATGTTTGGATTTGCTTGGCGCATTCCCCTTTCTACTTTTGAAAGGTTCCCCTTATCAATACCGAGAAGATACGCAACGTCATGAAGTGGCAAGTTCGCATCTTTTCGATAATGGGATAATAATTTTGATTTTGTAGGCATAAATAATAGAAGCGTTGAAGGTTAGAGCTCAACGCTTTTATAATGTACGTGACATATTAATTAGATAATACTCATAAAGAGTTGTCTATATGACAAAAAATTTTCGCCTTAAACAACATTTATGGAGTAAGAGTTAATAATTGCCTGTATTAATGAATACAGAAGAATGCATCATAGTTCAGTTACCACTTACTTTTGATGAAGAAAGCAAAGCTTTCATAAAAGGAAGAAGGAACAGAATAGAAATACATAAAGTATTTATTATACAACGTTAATTACTATTACGTCCAGTAAGCTGACAGTAACGCTCCCAATCGGAAAGTCGTTTGTTTATCTTTTTTAATGAGTTTGAAGTACTTAGTTTTTTAGATGTTAGTTTTATAGTATTACCTTTTGTAATAGGATTTTTGGATGATTCTACACTAGGATTTATTTCAAAATAGGTTGAAGCGTAGAATATACGTAGGCAACCCTTACGCGCCTCTGGTTCACTCAGAATGGCGCCTTTTTTATTTGTGGCAATTATGAGCTTCTTACTAATAAGCTGATGGATTCCCAATGAAATAGATTTGTAGCTAAGACCAGTACGGTTGGCTATGAATTTCTGCGATAACCATTCCCTATTTTTTCTACCTCCGTGACCATCTGAAAAGCCAACGGTTTGCCGTATGATAAGCAGGAGAATTTTGAGCTCTTTCTCTGACAGGTTTTTCAAATGAATGTCTATCAAAGAATTAGGTAATTGTGTTGTTTCCCTATAGTTCATAGAAAAAGTATAACGAGTTTAAACCCTGAATATAGACCTATAAAATTGTCATAGTTATTTTGAGAATGATCAATCTATTTGACAAAAAAACTATATTACTTATAGTATTTATAGTTGGCTTGAAAACGTTGTTGGTTTTCCTGCTGATTAATCGGTTCAAACTGGTACTTTGAACTCGGTGTGCCTTCATTTTACTGGAGGCATTTTTTTATACTTAATTTTTGAAATATGATTGACAATTTAGTATGAGTATTAAAGCTTTTGTAGTGACGTAGGGTACTAATATGCAAAGCAATCAATTAGAAAAACTTTTCAAGGAATATGTTTTAGAATGCAACTATACTCGAGGTCTTAGTCCTGAAACTATTAAAAGCTACACACATGTATTTAATGCCTTTAATAAGGTAATGCCTGAAATAAGCGCACCAGAGTATTTAATGAAACATTCTCTTAATCTTTTTTATGAACGTCTCGGAACAAGAGAGCGTGTTGTAGGAAAGAATATAGTCAGCGGTAAGCTAAAGCAATCAACCATAAAAACGTATTACAGTAAGCTCGTTGCATTCTTTAGATGGATGGAGCGTAATAACTATCTTGACGTAGGATTTTCTGATGCAATTGTAAAACCACCAGAACCAAAATACACCGACGAGAAAGCCTTAACTGATATTGAAATATCAAAGCTCATGGCAACGATATGTCTTCACACCATGGATGATGTTTTGATGTATCAAAGAGATATGCTTATTCTCAATTTCTGTATTTATTCTGGACTTCGAAGGAACGAATTATTGTCCTTAAAAGTCCAAGATGTGGATTTAGTAAGCAGAACAATCAAGGTAAATGCTTCAACTTCCAAAAGCAAAAAGGATCGATATATACCTTTGCATCCCCAACTCCTCCAACAACTTGATACTCACCTGAAAGAAAGACGTCTCAGAGGGCTAAAATGCCCCTATATAGTGACTTCAACACGCAAAGATGAGCAACTAACCGTTCACGGTTTAATACACTGGGTAAAGCGATATAGAAAGCTATCGGGAGTAAGATTCCACATTCATCAAACAAGGCATACCTTCGCCTGCTCATTAGCAAAGTCAGGAGCTGATATTGCAACAATAATGAAAGCTCTAGGACATTCAACCACTCAAATGACAGAACGCTATCTGCGCTCTATCACACCAGAGCATGCACGAAACTATATTGATAAACTATCATATTGATTTTTTTTGAAAGCTCGTGTAATATTCCAAGTGTCGTAAACATTAAACGTTAATTAAACGCTAATGCATCGACTACTGCAACATAATGCTGTTTTTTTTCGCAGAAGCCCTAGTGGTGATGTGATCCATCCTAAAAACTATGTTTTTGGAAGGAATAGGTCTAAAACCCTTATAAAATAACATTATAACTGCGCGTGTAGCTCAGGTGGTTAGAGCGCGTCACTGATAATTTCGAAGGCGCACTTTAGACCACATACTGAGGCAAATAGTACTGTATTTATAAAGGGTTTTAGCTGTTTTTACAGCTTAAAAAAATCACTTTTACGACCACATCACTTATATACTCGCCCATTAAACACTCCAGTAGATCGATGCAAGCATCATATTTATGCACATCGAACAACTACTGGAGAATTTTTGTAATTACTCCAAATTTATAAAAGGACTTACCGACAATACTATAAAAAGATATAAGGAGAACATTCAAAACTTTATTGCAATTACTGAGATTGAAAAATTTGATGACTTAGATGAAAAAAAAGTTTTAAACTTTTTCTTTCTAGGTCGAGTTGAGAAGAAATGGAAAGCAACTACCTACAGAACTTACTATATGACTTTAGTTGTTTTCCTTGATTGGGCTATTGCTAATAATCATCTAGAGACAAATTACGTTAAAGGGATTGAACTTCCTAAAATACCTAAAGCACTCCCAAAAAATTTATCAAAGCAACAAACAAACTGTATCCTTGAAACCGCACTTAACTATCCTTGTTCTCATCGCTTTATTCGCTATCGAAATCATGCCATATTATCTACGTTTGTTTTTGCTGGTATTCGTAAAGATGAACTTTTCAAGCTCACCCTTGATGATGTTGATATTCAAAATAGGACTTTATTTATTAATGGTAAGGGAGAGAAGCAACGAATCATTCCTATTAGTTATCGTTTGGCAGAAATCTTAGAACGATATTTTAAGGAACGTCAAAAACTTAAAAAGACTTGTCCTGCATTTTTCACCTCCTTTCGTTTGAATAAGGCTTATACAGATGCTGGACTAAGACGAGTAGTAAGTTCTATACGAGAATGCTCTGGTATTTATTTTCGACCTCATGTTCTAAGACACACCTTTGCAACATTAATGCTTGAAGGTGGATGTGATATCTATTCACTCTCTAAGATGATGGGTCATAACGATATTAAAACAACAACGCTCTACCTATCAGCTTCAGCAGAACACTTACGGAATATTCTACTGAAACATCCACTTGAAAAAAACAGCTTTTAAGCTGTTTTTTTGTCTATAAAGAATGAGTTTTTCTCTTTTCTCATTAGCTCATACTAAAGCTATGACTAGTTCTAATCCTATTAGCTATATAGCTGTTACTGACTTTAGAGATGTTCGACATCGTTTTGGAATTTTAGAATCCGATCGTTTCATGCATACCTATATTCTTGGTAAGACAACCAGTGGTAAATCAAATTTAATTTTGACTTTATGTTTACAGGACATACAGCGCAATACTGCTGGCGTTTTTCTCTGTGATGTTCATGGTGATCTTATTGAAATTTTACTCAAGCATATACCTAAACATAGAAAGAAAGATCTGATCTATCTAGATATTCCAAATCCGAATCTAAAGATTGGATATAATCCGATTAAAAAGGTTCCTTATGAAATGCGCTCACTGGTTGCAAGTGGAATCCTAGAGAGTTTTAAAAAGCTATGGAGTTCCTCGTGGGGACTTCGCCTAGAAAACCTTTTGAGGATGGCGCTACTAGGGCTCTTAGATCAACCTAAAGCAAACCTCAAAGACGTATTAAGGATTTTACAAGACTCAAGCTATCAAAAGGCTTGTCTACAGCATATTGTAAATCCAGAAGTCAAACGATTTTTTTCTAAAGAACTACCACAGCTTTCCACCGCTGTACTACATCCTATTTTAAGTAAACTTGGAGCTCTTTTGGTTCATCCTAGTGCAAGTAGGTTTCTTGTAGAGAATCCAGACTCACTTTCCCTTTTTAAAGCAATGAATGAAAAGAAGATAGTGTTGGTGAACTTAAATAAAGGTCGATTAGGTGGCGATGTAGCTCATGTACTAGGTTCCATTTTAATATCAGGTATTTACAACAGTTCACTTGCTCGAGTTGTTTTGCCAGAAGAAAAGAGAATTCCTTTTCATGTTTATCTTGATGAGTTTCAATACTACACCACCAATATTTCTGATATGTTCTCGGAACTCAGGAAGTTCAAAGTATCGCTCAATATCGCCCATCATTACCTTCAAGAAATTTCTGATAATCTAAGGCACGGTATTCTTGGTAACATTGGAACGGTTATCTGTTTCAGAATTGGAGCAAACGATGCCGAGTTTATGATTAAGCAACAGTTCAAGGAATATAGCCCGTTGACTGTTGGTGATTACGTCTACCTTCCGAACAGAAGTATAATTATTTCTCTTATGATCAATGGTAAGCCATCAAAGCCTTTTACAGCAAAAACATTGTATTACAAGACTGTTTTATGACAAAAAAATATGAGTATTCTTAGATTTCCATGTCTGTAATACTCTTAGGGAACCTTCCTAAAACTTCATAGAAACATGAACACTCAACAAAGTGCTACGACGACAATCGTAGAATGCAATGAAATTGAAATTCATTACAAGCGTCCAATTTTTAATCCTAATAACAAAGTAGCATCATCAGAAGATTCGGAGCGATTCTTTCCTTCATTCATTGATGAAAAGCGAATTGATTACAAAGAGTTCTTTTGGGTCATGCTCTTAACTAATGCTAATCAAATTATTGGTATAAGTGAGATTGCTGTTGGTAATACGACTGGTGTGTCGATTAACGTCAAAGAGATATATCAACTGGCACTTTTAGCTAATGCACCAGCAATTATAGTTGCGCATAATCACCCTTCGGGAAAATTAGTTCCCTCTGAGGCTGATAGAAAACTAACCAGAAAACTTACTGATGCTTCTAAGCTTTTAGACATCACCTTACTCGACCATCTTATTTTAACCTCTGAAGGTTTTGTATCCTTTTCTGATAGCAATTGGATGTAAACCTTTTATCTATTTATGATAAAAACTCCAATTACCTATTACGGTGGAAAACAGAATTTAGCTAAACTCATCGTTTCGCTCATTCCAAAACATACAGTATATACCGAAGCTTTTGCTGGCGGTGCAGCTGTATTCTTCCTAAAAGAAAAAGTTCAAAATGAAATCATTAATGATACTGACAATTTTGTAACGGTATTCTATAAAGTGTTACACGAAGATTTTGATGCTTTAAAGTTAAAGATTAAGGTCACTGCATATTCCCGTGTGGTATATAACGTGGCTTTGAATATGTATAAGCATCCTGTATTTTTTACCGATTTACAACGTGCCTGGGCTTTTTTTGTATTAACAAATATGGGCTTTTCTGGACGCATTGGTTCCTTTGGTTGTTATACCAAAGGAACCAAAGCGATGGGCTGGGAGCGTAAAAAAAAACTCTTTACTCCAGAGCTTAAAAATCGCTTAAAAGGCACGCAGATAGAATGTACTGATGCGCTGAAAATTATAACTCTGAGAGACAGCCCTGAAACCTTTCACTATATCGATCCACCATACTTTAATAGTAACATGGGTCATTATGGAAACTACTCTAAGGATGACTTTATAGAACTTCTCAAGGTGCTTTCTAAGCTGAAAGGAAAATTTATCCTCAGTTCGTATCCGTCAGACTTACTTAGGCTCTATACAAAAGAGTTTGGTTGGCATACCAAAACCGTTGACCAACTCGTCACTGCAAATCAAACAAAGTCTAAAACAAACAAAACTAAAACGGAAGTGCTTACAGCAAACTTCCCTTTAGATCAATAATTAATCCTTAAAACAATTCAATATGAAAAAAGTAATCGATAAAACCGTTAACCTCAACTTGGTTGGTGTAAACGGAAACGCCTTTATGATTATGGGTGTATTTAGAAAACAAGCCAAGAAAGAAGGCTGGACACCCGAAGAAATAGAGGATGTTATGACCGAGGCTAAAAGTGGTGACTACAATCACCTTTTAGCAACCATTGAAAATCATTGCGAACCTATAAATGAAGAAGAATGAAATTAAGAAACTATAAACGAATTTTATTCTTCCTTAATAGACTTGAGTCATTTCTAGAGTCAGAAAAAGAATCAAAAGCTTCTTCTGAATTAGCGAGCTATTATACAGATAGTGAATTGCGAGAGATTATTCATTGGTTATATCGTGATGTATGGAGTAAAAACGCCCTAGGATTTATGGAGCGTCCACAATTGCTTGAGTTAATCAATAGCAATTATGGCATCTTACTTTGGACTATTTATAGCTTAGAAAAATCTATGACAGACACACCCAATATTTCTCAGAACGATATTGATGCATTCTTTCAAAGAACTCAAAACGAACTTCATTATTTGGCTTCAAAACCAGTTGAAGAATGGGATGAATATGATACTTCTAACTATCGAAGTCTCTTGGTGAAAACAGGTACTACTAAAAAAGTCTTTGCCATTTTTACAAGCGATGTATTGGCTGAGGATGTTTACGCGGTCACAACCAAACCTTCTTACTTCTTCGATACAAAATCGGAAGCTGAAAAAGAAATTGATACTATCCTTCTTGAAGGGAAATTTACCCGAGATGAACTCGTGGTACATAGCCTTTGGCTATTAACTTAAAACTAAATATTAATTTAAAATTTAATACTATGAATGCAACTATCGTAGATGTTTTAATAGAAAACATCAAAACAGACCAAGGACTTCTAGAACAAACAGAAGCGCAAATTGAAACAGCAAAAGAAAGCAAACGACAGGTCGTAGACCGTCTTAAAGATTATAGACGTGATGTTACTGTATTGCTTAAATATGCAGATGATGAACAACGTAAACGAATTGAAGAACTTGGATTCGACTTTTCGGAGTCGGAGAGAGGTCTCAATCCTGTAGCTTCCCTTGTTCTTGATATTGTTATGAAGACTAAAGATAATCAGCTTACTAATGCTGAACTATACGAAGCCTATGTAAAAACCTTTAAGAAGAAAGAGGATGCCTTCAATTATACAGAATTCAATATTAAATGTCGTTCCCTGTTTAATACGCAACGTTTACTTCGTAAAAAAGGTACAGACCCAAAATCGTCACGCGATGATATCATTTCTTTAAACGGACGTGTGTTAGCTAAAGAAGACGATAAGTCTATCCCAAAACAAACGGACGTAAAAAAGCCGAGTCAAACTGATAAAAAGCCAGCTCATGCAAAAGGATAATTATTTAGACCTTTTTGATAAAGAGCAAAAGGCTGTGGATCATTGTTTATGGCTCAATTTTAAGTACCGCATTGCTGGTATTAGTTTTGGAGTTATTAATGGTCCTGATAATAATTTTGCGGTTTGTGAAGAAGCAACAGCTCGAGAAATGGAAATGAATTTTTTGGATATTCTTCCTGAAAATCATTCTCAATTATATTACAAACAACTTGATGTTATTAGGCAAGACCAAGAACCTCTTCCCTTTTGGGAATCCATTATCGGAATGATATCTACTATGGATGGCGAGATCTTACGTTTTATCCTAGAACAAAATATTCCCTTGGATAAAATTATTCGGCATGAATTGGCACTTCGAGGGTTTGATAAAAATCATCGGTGGTGTGGATTTGATAGAGCTCGTGAAATTTGGTTAAAATGAGGAACTTGCAACAAGTCAGAATCATAACGAAGCAAGACCATGAATATTATTTAAAGGATTTTGGTGAAGAGCCTAAAAGTTTTCAATGTTATGTAAACTTAGAATTAGGCTTGTTGTATGACGAAAAGCACACTGTAATTTCTGTTACTTTTCTTAAAAAGAAAACTGTGATTATTGTGTATGCTATGAAAATTAAATAATATAAAACACTCATTGATTTGAGTGTTTTTAAATAAATTTAATAATAATCAACTTAGCTGTAATTATAATTAATCTCTTTTATGGCTTGAGTGGTGTTATATTCACTACCACCTCTGGTCATTCTGCCTCTTTCCGAAATGATATGGAGATTTTTTCTCGCCCTTGATGAAAGTACATATAATAGTCGTTTTGCGGAAGTATTTCCCCCATCGTCAAACCAGTGCGGAACATATCCATGAAGAATTCCAAAGGCGATAACAGTATCATATTCTGCTCCTTTCACTCCATGTATTGATGATATTGTTATTCCTTCTCTCTGTTTAAAGACTTTTTTAAAGCTTTCTATATTTTCAATAGAGTCGTTTCCTTCAGACTTTATTCTATCAATTCTCTTTTTTGAACTCTCAAAAAATGAACTAAAACTACTATTCAATGTTTGATATAAATCAAGTTCAATTCCAACTACCTTAAGAAATTCATTAAAGAATTGCTCCAAATATGTTAATCCATCTGTTTCATTAAGTTGAATAGAATTGCATATTTTCAAGATTCTTTTACTGTTGATTCCAGAAGATATTGGCTCCTGAAGATTCTAAATCATCAATAACCTCTTTTGCCCACCTCAATCTTCGAACAAACATATCAGGTGAGGGTTCTGTAAGTACAATTCTTGAAAGTTTATACCAAAAATTATCTAAATCCCTTGAAAATGGAGCCATTCCAGGGCCATTAAAGCTAAGGTCAGGCATTGCTATAATAAGGCTTCGAGTGATAGGTGCGAGATGAACCCATTGTGGAGCAACTATACAAATTTTATTTGGATGAATATTTCTTTCTTCAATATTGTATTTCAATAGCCTTACAATTTCGATAACTAAGTCTGCTACATAAGTTGTTTCATCATGCGTAATTACGCTGTTGTAATCTACATCCGTACTAGAAGGGATAATAGTATTTGCGTAAGTTTTGAATACGTCGAAATACCCAACTATATCTCTTGAAGAGCGATAATTATTCTCTAAATGATGAAGCTCGAATTTAAGCCCAGAAATCTTGCTTAGGTTTTCAAGTGAAATAGGATACCCGCCTAAATTGCTATAAATACACTGGTTTGGATCACCGACGATGAAACCTATGGTTTTTCCCTTACCTGCTTTATAAATCTTTCCAATAATATGATACTGAATATCTTTTGTATCTTGATATTCATCTACCAAAATATGAGTGAAGATCTTTGAAAGAGTTTCCGAAATGATTGGATGCCTTAAAAGTAGCTCATAAGAATAACTTAAGATTTGTTCATAGTTAATAGCGTGGTTCTCCCTTAAATAATCAAAATAACTAATAAGAATATTATCAATATGTACCTTTTTATTTCCTCCTGTAATTTTAGTTTGAATACCATCGATAGCTGCGTAATGTTCACAATCCCATTGAGTTACATTTTGTTTTTTGTATGGCTCACAAAAAGTTATGAGAAGTTCTTCTGACTCATGTGCGCTCAATATTCTAAATCCAAACCTTAAATCTTCGAGTAATGAAAAGTAAGGTTTTAAAATCCATTCATTACAAAAAGCATGGATTGTCCCTATCCATAGTTGTGAAGTATTAACTCCCAATAATTCTACACGTTCCTTTATTTCCTCGGCCGCAACATTAGTATAGGTAATTGCGATAACATATTTACGGGTGTCATTAAGCTTACTTAGTTCATAAGCAATTTTGTATGTAAGAGTTCTGGTTTTTCCACTCCCAGGGCAAGCAACTAACAAAATATTAGCCTCGTTCCTTATAACAGAGGTTTGCTTTTCATTTAATTCATCATTAGTCCAAACAAACATAACTAAATAGCTTTGAAGAAGTTTAAAGCTGCATCATCTCCATAGTCTCCTTCAAAAGCGTCAATAAGGTCTGTAATATTTAAATCATCATTCATAAACGACTCTAAGGCTGCTTTAGTTCTATCAAAATTAAGAGACTCATCATCTTCTATGTTCTTATGAATTCTATAATTAACCATATCTGAGATAACAGCTTTTCCAACTTTTGGAATAGCAAAGTTTAATGCATCACCTATATAATCAGGAATATAGGTTTTATGAGTAATATACTTGCCTAGCAAAATTGCAAACCATCCTTTACCAAGATTATTAGCCATGGTTAAAATTCTCTTACCAGCAACTCCTACATCATTAGATTCAAGCTCTTCCTTTGCAAGTTGAATGGTTGGTTTATCTACATATACATCTCTAAGTGTCTTAGCAACTTCATGGGAGTTGCCTTCTATCAAAAAGTCTACCTCAAAGGTATGGTCAGCATAGAAAGCATCAACCCAATCATTGTCTCTTACAAATTCATCAAGCCTAGTTTTTCTCTCAGCTCCTTTTATTTCAGAATTCTTACACTTACTCTTAAATTTCTTCTGAGCCTTACTGTCTCCTGCTTCAGTAGTATAATCCACTATTGAAGCATCTAGATCTGTAATAATTGCACATTTTCTCTGAATTCTATCATCATGAAAAATTTCTGCTATGTTTTCAAAACCTGTACTTCTTATATTGACAATACTAACACCAAGTTCATCAAGACTAACACCTAGAACATTTTTAATTAGCAAAGGTACCAGTAACTCCTCAGCATCCCCTTCAACCAACATTACTCCCTTTGCAAATAAGAGATTTGTTCTAATTGCATCAAGATACCGTTCAAGTTTTTCAATCTTATCCTCACTCAGTCCTCTAGCTGGCTGAAAAGAAATAGCATGATTTCTCCTCTTGCTTAAAACATTAATATTTGAAAGATTGCTGACTTCCGAAATTTGATTTGAATGAGTAGAATAGATTATCTGCGTATCTCCATAGTCTAATTTATCAAATAAAGTCTTTTGAATATGCGCATGAATGTGCGCTTCAGGTTCTTCAATGAGTAAGAAATTGGCGAATGTCTCTCTTGCTTTTTGGTAGTTAAACTCCAATAACTTTAACGTTAAATAAATGAGGTTTGCACCTCCTAAGCTAAGTTCATGTACTGCACCCTCGTAATCTTCATCTGGCTCCCCTATAAATAGCTTTAACGACTGAAGTAGTTTATTAGCCTCATCAGATAAGTTTGATTTAATGGTAAGTGATGATGGAGAGTAAGTTTCACCAACCGTTGATTTGATGGTATCTTTTATATTTTTTGAGACATCTAGAACATCTGGCAATTGTTCAATAGATTCATTTAGCTCTTTAACAGTATTGGATATTGCTGCATAATCGTTCTCATCAATATCTTCACTTTTCATCCTTAATAGACTCAAGAGCGGGTTGGTTCGTGTATTGTGAAAATCAGAAGACCACATCTCTTAAAGCTTGAATAAAAGTGAACGAAATTTCTTTTGTTATAGATAGTTGGTGAGGTATTTTTACCCCTACTTTAGAGGTGTCATCTGGAAAGGTGAACTCAACTGCTTCAAAGTCACCAACAATCTCTTTATAGATATTTTCGTCATTAAAACTTACACTACTCTTCCCAGTAAAGTATGTTTCATAATCATCAATGGAAATTTCATTGAGGATGGCATCTCTTCCTTCTGTATCCCCATTTTCTAATTGAGAAAGTCTTAATCGTATATCTGCTTTTGGTCTGAAAAACAAATTATATGTAGCCCTATCAACGGTATTGTCTTCTATATTACCAGTTCCATGAACAAAAATAGCTTGTATTGCTTCATCTGGTGATAAGTCCGCAAATTCAATGCTGATAATAATCCAATGTCCTCTCCAATCATTGAGACATCTATTGAAATCCCCTTCATTAAGTTTATATGACATTCTCAACATATTATCATCAAGAAGGAGTCTAATAGCTCTAAAAAGGTTCGTTTTTCCCGAACCGTTTTCTCCAATTATTGTATTGATGCCTTTTTTGAATTCAAAAAGAGTATTTTTAAAATTTCTGTAATTTATTAGTGATATTTTAGATATATACATATATTATTTAATTTCTTATACAATTCAACCATCGCCAAAGTATCCAATTCACAATAGGCTAAAAGGTTTTTTCTAACTTCTTCTTTGTTCTCGTCAAAGTCATTATCCATGACCATTCTACCCCATAAATCTAAAGCCATAGTTCCGTTTTGAACGTCTAAATCGTCATAACTCAACTCAGGCAATAATACTGGCAACACCTTTTTAATTGAGGTCGATCCATGGAATCGATAATCCACATAATCTGTTTTAAAAACATCTTCAAGGTCGAACATATTGTTGTTCATATAGGATAAATATTCTTCGTACTGAGGAAGCATTTCAATCATGTCTTTGTTTCGGCTCATTTCAAAACTAGCGTGCCAAGAGACAAAGGTTCCTGTCTTCCCTGTTGAGGTTTCCATAAACTGGTTAAGTTTATTCGGTAGTTCAAGTTCGTGTGCTAGGTACTCAAAATGCTCAATGGAACCATCGTGTTGCATTGAATGGATAGACACTTGAAATGGAATATGCTGATGTGGTTTAACACCATCAATTCTTGGAATTGCGCTGGCGTAGGTTTCGTAATCAATAAAATGTAGTGGAAATTCTAATGATGAAATTTTATTTTTAATTTCCTTATGATCTATAATAGGTTGATTTTGCCTCACTGATTCAACCTGTAATTGTTGTTTGTCATTAAGCGAATAATCGCTAGGAATGTCCGAAATAGATAAAATATCTTGATTGGTAAGCTCCATCACTTTTTTAGCTGAAATTCTTCCAATTTCATAAATACTATAATCTGGAATATCAGGGTTAAAATACTTGAAACTGTCGCAGTGATTTGATCGTGTGTCTTCTCGACAAGTACAGGTATTTAAGCTAATTGATTCTTTATTAATGTAAGTTACTGCGCTATTAATTTGATTTACAACGCTAGAGTAGAGGTCGTTAATCTGTTCTGTTACATCCTCTATCTCTAAGAGCTGATGAGGATTTATATCGCCTTGTCTAACATAGTCTTTGTTTAGGTGGATTATAGAGACTTGAGATACCTCATAACCATTCTCGATCATGGCATGTTTTTGAAAACAAGCATCCTTAAGATGATTATGTTTTTTATCCTTTTTAACACTGGTTGATGATTTTACTTCATAAATATGCCAAGTATCATCCTCTTTTTTTTCTAAAATATCTATACGTGCAAAAACACCTTTTTGGGTTTCAAAAGTGGCTTGAAAAAGTTGAGTCTTTCCTTTATCTATTTCTTGTTTAGTGAGTTCAGAAGAGCCAAAATCTGGAAGCTTTATAGCATCTGGAAAGAGTTTCTGTGCGTATTCTTCGACTTCATAACCTTCTTTAATCAATTTTTCTAAAAACAAAGAAAACTCACCTTTCGGGAAGTCTTCGGGTTTGTTTTTCAAAAGCCATAGTGATTTTGGGCAATTGAGATATTGAATAAAGTCTGTTTTGGTTAGTTGGTGCATAATTTTATAGCCAATCCAAGAACTTAGCAAAAGTGCCAAATTTTGAATTTTCAGGCGCTTCGCCTTTTAATATTCTATCAATATTTGAGTCGGTTAAGGGAAATGCAAAAACATTTCCATCTGTTACAAGATCATTTGAAACACCTTTTTTTGAATTCACGCAAATCATCCAGTAGTCTAGGTTCAAATCGGATGAGGCTTGTATTAATCGCCTTATACCATGAGGCCCTTTAGCCCCTTTCCAAGAGGGTCTTCTTTTGAACATTTTCACCAAACGTTCTGCTTCTTCTTTGGACGATAATGGCATCCATAACGTCGTCAATTCAATTGCTTTCCAGCCATCAGGTGTTTGCCATACATAGTCTAAATCCACGGTGTTAAACTCTCCCGACTTTACCGCAAAATCATAACTACAAGTATTTTCTTCATCTATTATTGAATTTAACTCTTCAGATTCAGGAGTTAGTATTTTTGGGTCGCTTGTATAATCTGCAAAAAATGAGGGTTTATCAGAATTGCTTGTGGGCCTATTGTCTTTCTGAGTATTCAAAGAATTGTCGGCATTTACCTCATACAAATAAGAATGAATATTATCATCTTTTATAAAAACAATAGGCCAAATGACGTTTTCATTTCCGTATATTTTAATTAAAGGATTAATAAAGACATCATTTACAGATGATGTCATGTGCGGATAATTGGGTTTCATTTGAGCCATACTTCTCTATTTTTTGGTTACTATATCTACAAAACTATCGTAACTATTAGCTACTTCTAACTTAATATCTTCTCCAAGTGCTTCAAAGTGTTTTTTTCCACATTCAATCTTTCCTTTTTCTGTAGGGCGTAAGAATTCCCATGACAAGGTTCCTTTAGTTTCAATAACGAAATAGAGTTTACTTGAGGTTCCATCATCCCAAAGTACGGCCCAATCAGGATTATATGTCCCAAGAGGTGTGTCAATTTTAAACCATGCTGGTAACTTGGCATAAACTTTAACTTCATCGCTTAATTCAAAGTCTTTGGTAATATCCTTTTCAATAGCAGAATCATAAATGACGTGATCGAAAGGGCTTTTAGTTGATTCAGCGAGGTTTTCTTTAAGGTAACCTACCAATTCATCGTTTTGAAATAACTCTTGTGTATAATAACTTTCTTCTCCAATTTTTTGATACGAAATGCCATCAATAATGAAATGACGCATTTCAGTTTTTATCAATCTAATAGATTCATCAATAAAACGTTGAGGATTGTTTTTAAAAGCTTCTAGACGTCCACTTTTAACCAAAATATCAACTATGGTTTTTCTAGTTAAATTAGTTTCGTTTTGAAGGTAACTTACAATATCAGGTAAATTGATGTATTTAGAATCTACAAGTGAAGTTGAGGTTACTGTTTCTTTTGCCTCGACACCTCCTTTGGTAATTTCAGTTCTTGCTTTTTTGAATACAAACTTCCCTCTTCCAGCTACTAGATTATCTCTTATAGATTCAGCACATTTTTCAATGAGTTTATCTGTATCAAATTGAACTGAATAGGTTGTTTTATATTTTACCTTGTCCCAAAGCGACTTAAATTCTTCACTTAAGAATATCTGTTTGTTGATTTTTATATGCTTTCGTTCATCAGCATTTTTAACATTGAGATTTCCGGCAATCTTTTTGAGTGTTTTAAGAATAGGTGTCTTTAAATACTCATAAGCTTCTGGGATTTCTACGTCATTATTTTTTAAATCTGTTTTAAGAGTGTCTTGAACTTTTCCTTTTAGGTCGATATATCCTTTTTCTAGCATGTAGTCATAAAGCTTTTGAGAGTTTTCTTCCCCAAAATATTTTTGATCTTCGTCTTCTGAACCAGTAACAAGATTTGCAAAAGTGTGGGTTTCTAATATTCCAAAACGAATACCTGTATCTTGCTCGATTTCTTTTTGAAGTTCGGTTACAAAGTCTTCATACGATTCGTTTGCCATCACGGTCAACGTGTTTACTTCAAACCCTCTAATACGTTCTCCTTCTTGGTTTACAGCCAGACGTAATCCACGACCAATTTCTTGACGTTTTTTCATATCTGAACTTGTCTCATTTAGAGTACATATTTGAAAAACATTAGGGTTATCCCAACCTTCTTTAAGAGCCGAGTGAGAAAAGATAAAACGAAGTTTAGAATCAAAACTTAACAAACGCTCCTTATCTTTCATGATAAGATTGTAGGCATCATCATCTGCATTAGTAGTACCGCTTGAATCTTTAAAGTACTCGTATTTATCTTTTTTATTACTCTTTTTACTTTTCTTATCGATAGAAAAATACCCGTTATGTATTTGGTTTACTTCCTCATCTAAATCTTTTATTCCTTCAAAAAGTGTTTTGTATTTTGGATGCTGAATTAGTTTTTGATACTCTTCTTCAAACATTTGAGCATATTTTCCATTATTAGCATTTCCGTCTTCGTCATATACACGGTAATTTGCTACCTTATCTAAAAAGAACAGGCTTAATACCTTGATTCCTTTTGGATTAAGAAATAACTCTTTATTTAAATGCTCCTCTATTGTTTTACTAATTTGCTTACGTTTAATCAAATCATCATCTACTGATCCAATGACTTGTCCTAAGGAGAGGTAATCTGGTTTGCTGGTAAAATCTATGTATTCATTCCCAGGCTCTGCGCTAATGTCTTTAATTATATAACCTTCATAAACTTCTCTTCTTGTTATATCTTCATATAAATCAACACCTTGTTTTAGCCATTTCTTTTCCCTTGTTAATTTTCCATTTTTAAAAGAATCTACTTCAACATAAGCACGTAGACCATTTTTATTATCAACCTTTAGAAGTTTGATATAGGCTTGATTGTGTACGTTTTCAACTTCAATTGAAGCGACTTCAATTTGTTTTACTAACTTTTGTTCGTAGGCATCAACAGAATCTAACTTGTACATTAAGTTGTGTTTGTCCTTATGGGTAGCTGAATAACGTAAGGTACACAATGGACTTAATGAGTTAATCGCCTCTTTTGCTTTTGAAGTTGTATCGACTGATTGAGGTTCATCAATAATAACTACAGGATTAGTAGAACTTATGTAATCAATAGGCTTATACCCACTTAACTTATCGTTAGTACGGTGGATAATGTTTGCTGAAGTTTCTTTTGTTGGGTCTGTAAAACTTTTACGAAATGCATCAATATTGATTACCATGATTTGGATATAGTCATTTGTAGCAAAGCTTCGTACTTGTTCTAGTTTACTTGAATCGTAGGTAAAGAAATCGTAGTTAACGTTGTCATAAATACCTTTAAAGTGGTCTTTAGTAATATCTAAAGACTTATTTGTTCCTTCTTTGATGGCAATTGAAGGCACTACGATGATAAACTTGGTAAATCCATATTTTTGGTTCATTTCAAAAATGGTTCTCAAATACACATAGGTCTTACCTGTACCAGTTTCCATTTCTACAGAAAAATCGTTTGATGTTAATTCTTGTGTTTGTTTTAAACCATTTCGTAATTGAATTCTTTGAACATTTTCAAGAAGTTCTTCATCTAATAGCGATAGCTTATTCCCAACACCTAAATCAGTATTAAACATGGATGCTTGACCATCTGTATTTTGAAGAGGAGCGACGGTAAAGTTGGTGCTACAAATTTCTTGACCTTCAAAAATATCTACTATGGACTTAATAGCTTCTTGTTGATACTCTAGATTTCCTTCAAATTTTAATTTCATTTCTTTAGCCATAATTAAATACTTCTTACTTCTTCAATATTGTGTTGCTTTAATTTCTGCAACACGTTTGTTTTTTCCGCACTATCTTTAAACCCGTTGTCTTTAAAAACTACTCTACAGATTTCTGGATTAAGTTTATTTTTCAATTCAGCAATACCTTCTGCTACTGCCACGTTAATTTCATCTGCTAGACAAACCAATAATGCGCCAGCACCTACATTAAACACTTTTGCTCCTACTAAGTCATGCTCTGTAATTGGTAACGTGAGGTCTAGACCGTACTTCAGTAGTATTTCAAATAACAAATCGTTTTCTGAACGTCTTTCTTTTATATTTTCTACTGCATCTAGTAGGTTTTGCTCTAGATTTTCTGCTTCTGGAGACCAAGTTTTAATATTTGAACTATCTAGTTTGAAAACCTTGAAGCCTAAGTCTAAATCTTTTGCTTTTTCTGGGTGTTCTTGTGTTATTTTGTTTCCAACTCTTCGTATGCGTTCTTTTCCAATATCTGCGATAGTTTTATATCCAGCTTTAAACGCTTCAGATTTTTCTTCTGTTGGCTCTGGAAGTTGCACTTGAATATGTTTTCTATTTCCAGTGTCATAAGAATTTAACTTCATTACTGCATGGGCTGTTGAAGCTGAACCAGAAAAGAAATCTAAAATAATATCGTCTTTTTCACTAGATAATTTTAGAAGCCTAATAATAAGGTTTGTTGGTTTTGGAGTATCGAAAAAATTATTTCCTTCAAATAGTTCCAAAACTTCTTTCTTCCCTTCTTTATTACTTGATGTGTTGTCCCAATAATTAGTTGTTGGTTGACCAGAACTTTCATGAGCATAAATTATACGTTGAGGAATTGCATTTCCATCTACACCAAAATAGACTAGATTTTTTTTAACTAATTCCTTGTAGCTATTTTCTGGATAAGCCCATAACTTATTATGCTTTTTTCCGTTAGGGTTTGTAATTTCATAATTGTAACCTCCTCCAGAAAGTCCTTTAGAAACAGTAATTGGTACAGGACGCCATTTTCCTTCAGGAAACTCTTTATTAGCCTCTTTATAACTTTTTTTAATATAGTCTTCAGATAATTCTTCACTATTTAAATCAAGGGTATCAGATTTTGAATATGAAAGAATGTATTCGCCTTGTTTTGATACATTTTTTGTATCACTTGATATCTCTTTTTTCCTTTTCCATTGAAAAGTAGCTACGAAATTTTCTTCTCCAAATATCTCGTTACAAACTTTTCGAAGGTTATCTACTTCATTATCATCAATAGAAATAAAAATCACACCATCATCTTTCAGTAAGTTTCGTGCTAGTTTTAATCGAGGATACATCATGTTCAGCCAATTGGAATGATAGCGACCACTAGCATCACTATTTGTACTTAACTTTTTACCTTTTTCATCTTTTTGCCCTGTTAATTCTAGGTAATTAGATAGGTTATCTTTATAGTTATCCTTGTACACAAAATCCTTACCTGTATTGTACGGAGGATCTATGTAAATCATTTTTACTTTTTGGTGGTAACTTTTTTGAAGTAGTTTTAATACTTCAAGGTTATCACCTTCAATGTAGAGGTTTTGAGTGGTATCCCAATCTACACTTTCTTCAGGAGCAGGACGGAGGGTTCCTGTACTTGGTTTTTGTGCTTCTTTACGAGCATTAGATTTACCATTCCATGTGAAGTTAAAGCGTTCGTTTTCGGCATCGATGTGTTCTCCTAGTGTTGCTTGGAGTTCTTGCCAGTCAATCTTCCCTTCTTTAAATACTTCTGGGAATAGTTGTTGTAATTGCTGGATATTTTCAAAAACGATATCTGCACTTTTACTTAATGGGTCGTTATGGTCGATTTTGTTCATTATCTTATTATATGATATTTTGAGCATTTAAAAAACGATGTTGTTTCATCGTTTTTAAATACTTCTTACTTCTTCAATATTGTGTTGCTTTAATTTCTGCATCACGTTTGTTTTTTGCGCACTATCCTTAAATCCGTTGTCTTTAAAAACTACTCTACAGATTTCTGGGTTAAGTTTGTTTTTCAATTGAGCAATGCCCTCTGCTACAGCTACCTTTATATCACCAGATAAACAAATAAGTAGTGCTCCCATACCTACACTATATACCTTGGTATCTGCAATTTCATGCTCTGTAATTGGAAGCGTTAAGTCTAAACCGTATTTAAGTAGAATTTCAAAGAGCAAATCCTTATCTGTTCTTCCCTTTTTAATATTCTCTACAGCATCTAGTAGATTTTGTTCTAGGTTTTCAGATTCTGGAGACCAAGCTTTAATATTCGAGCTATCTAGTTTAAATACTTTAAAACCTAAATCTAAGTCTTTGGCTTTGTCTGGGTGTTCTTCTGTTATTTTATTTCCAGCTCTTCGGATACGTTCTTTTGCTATTTCAGGAATGGTTTTGTAACCAGCTTTAAAAGGTTCACTTTTCTCATCAGTTGGTTCAGGTAACTGCACCATAATATGCTTACGGTTGCCATCATCTTCTACGTTTAAATTCATTAGTGCATGAGCAGTAGTAGCTGAGCCTGAAAAGAAATCTAAAACCGTATCATCCTTTTCAAGAATTAGCTTTAAAACATCTCTAACTAAATATACTGATTTAGGAAAATCGAAGGTTTTGTTCTCTAGTAAAGAATCTACAACCTTAGTCCCGAAGTGGTATGCATGGTATTTTTTATCTATCCAGTGTGTTTTAATTACTTGGCTTTCACGTAATTTTTCGTAAACAACTATTCGTTCTCCTTCCTTAACAGCAATTAAAGTACCGTCTTCAATACGCTCTTGGCAGGTGTCTGAAGTCGTTTTCCATGTACGTTCTTGACCAGATTCTGTTACAGGATAAACAGGAGTGAATCCCGCTTTTTCGTTAGTAGAAAGTTCCTTTAAATCCGAACTTACATAAATAGGATAGTAGA
Source organism: Winogradskyella sp. R77965 (assembly GCF_044594915.1). GTDB lineage: Bacteria > Bacteroidota > Bacteroidia > Flavobacteriales > Flavobacteriaceae > Winogradskyella. The sequence continues at coordinate 3,404,342 of NZ_CP138990.1, forward strand.
ACTTTGGTTTATTTTCACGAAGACTGTATTTACCATCAGACATACGAATGAAATTTTTCAATCGATATCTACCAATATCATCCTGTAAATCAAAATTCTTTAATAGTTCTTCATCTAATACTACTGTTCTGAAATTACAATGTTCTTTGCTCTTGGCATAGAACAACATGTATTCATGTGATGTACCGAAATATTTAGCTTGATTTCTTCCTTCAGGTTTATGAACTACCGCAACAATACCAAGTTGATTTTCTTCACCGAAAATCTCATTACAAAGCACGATAAGATGAGCAAGTTCATAATGATCTATAGCAATAACAAAAACACCATCAGGTTTTAAAAGATTTCTACTTAACTTAAGTCTTGAATACATCATAGTTAACCAGTTACTATGATACCTACCATTGGCATCTGTATTGGTTGAGAAGACGTTATTGTTAAGGTCTAATTGCTTTGTTAGTTCTAGATAATTCTTGAGGTTATCTGAAAAGTCATTCTTATATAAGATATCTCGCCCAGTATTATAAGGAGGATCTACATAAACCAGTTTAATTTTTTGATGGTAACTTTTCTGAAGTAATTTGAGAACTTCAAGGTTATCACCTTCAATGTAGAGGTTTTGAGTGGTATCCCAATCTACACTTTCTTCAGGAGCAGGACGGAGGGTTCCTGTACTTGGTTTTTGTGCTTCTTTACGAGCATTAGATTTACCATTCCATGTGAAGTTAAAGCGTTCGTTTTCGGCATCGATGTGTTCTCCTAGTGTTGCTTGGAGTTCTTGCCAGTCAATCTTCCCTTCTTTAAATACTTCTGGGAATAGTTGTTGTAATTGCTGGATATTTTCAAAAACGATATCTGCACTTTTACTTAATGGGTCGTTATGGTCGATTTTGTTCATGTTATGATTATATGCTAAATCTTTAAATTTAAAAAACTATACGGGTTATATGTATAGTTTTTTAAGTTAATTTCTCTATCAATTTTTGTCTTTTTTCTTCGCTTTCTTTTAGGTTCATATTTAACCTTACCTTATCACTAAAAACAGTTTCTTTTTTTATTTGACTCTTTAGGCTAATAATATCTTTATCAATAGCTTCAATTTGTTTTAAGGTTTCAGCGTCTTTATCAATAGTCTTTCCATCTTTAGGACTAAAAGAACCTGTTAGTAAGCTGGTTTCATATTGATGAATAGCTTTTGTAAAACTTTCGTAAAATGCTTTTAAATGCAGATTATGAAATGTTTTTGTGTTTAGTTGATTTAGAAAATCTTGGTTTACTTTTTTGTCTTCTTTTCTATTAAGCCAAGTAGAAGTAATAACTTCATCAATAGTCCTTTTAAGCTTATCAGCTTGGTTAATACTTTTTTTGGCTACGGAAACAGAAAACAGATTTTCAACTTCTAACAAAAGAACTAGAGGATAAGGCATACTTTTTTGAAGAAGGTTAACTACTTGTTTTGTGTATTTAACGTCTGAAAAACCAACAGAAATAATTTCTACTTCATCATAGCTCTCGGTTTTAGTAATAAATTCTGGGATAGCACTATTAAAAGGCTTGTAACTGGCAAGCCAGCGAATATCATTAATAACTTCTTTCAGTAGCTTTTTCTCATTAGTATTAAGCGTACTATTATTACTAATAGCAACTTTTGTTATTCGCTTATCGACTACACATCGTTTATCAATATTTAGTAATTTTATTAGGTTATTCATGGGTCTAATTTTTTATTACTAAATAAGAAATCACTTCAAAATCATCAAGTGAACGTATTTCTTCATTAAGACTTGCGGTTCCTCCAGTAGTGAATAAACTTGCAATTCCCTTTTCTTCGTTTTTACCAACAATTTCTTGAACCGCTGATTCTAGAAGTTCAACATAATCACTCATATCTTTTCCTTGTTTGGTTTCCTTCTTAAAATCATTAACCAAATCAACGAATACTTCTGTTTCACTTGATGACAGTTTTTGATATACATCAAGAATTTTTTTGCTTTGAGTAAAACTCAAAACTAATTCTCCTTCAGAGCTAACATAAGTTAGAAAATATGGGTCGATAGGATTGTGATGCTCTTCTTTTTTGTTTTTCTTACGTTGCTTTAAACAGAAAATCACACCTTCTGGTAAATCTTCAATATTTACTTTAGTTACAGCATGAATACCTGTAGGTGTTTGTTCTAGTATGCCTTCATGTTCTTTCAGGTATTCCATTAAATCCATTTTGAAATCATTGAACGTGAAGTCCATTATGGAAATACCTCCATGTACATCTTCTAAATCAACAACTTCATTTTGCATTTGTTGTAACTGTTTTCTTCGGTAGTCTAAATCATTCATCTCTCCATTGTCTTCAATCACATTTTCTTCACCAGTTGCAGAAATATCTAACAGCACCATACGACCACTTACTCTCGCTTCAAGGTTAATGTATTCATCCAGCTCCATATTAGGCCAGAAATTTACAAGTTGAATTTGAGTGTTGGTTGAACCAAGTCGGTCAATACGTCCAAACCTTTGGATGATACGAACTGGATTCCAATGTATGTCATAGTTAATTAAGTAGTCGCAGTCCTGAAGGTTTTGCCCTTCAGAAATACAATCAGTAGCAATTAAAATATCTATTTCTTCTGTTAATTCAGGATAGATTTTATTTCGTTCTTTGGATTGCGGAGAGAAATTAGTAAGCAATTCATTAAGGTCTGTTCTAACACCTTTCATGGTCGTTTTATTGCTTCCGCTTCCTGTAACCAAAGCCGAATTTATTTGATGCTGATCACTAGCCCATTTACTAATATCGTTATAAAGATATGTTGCTGTATCAGCAAAAGCAGTGAATATAATTACCTTTTTATTTCCTTCATTCAGAGGTTGATTAATTTTATTGTGAATCAGTTCTTTTAATTGAATTAATTTAGCATCTCTATCCGCATTAATTGTTTTGGTTTCTTCGGAAAGTTTGCTTAGACGTGATTTGTCTTCTTCAAGGTCTTGTTTCCAGCGTACTAAATCTAAATCTTGAATTAACACTTTTACTTTGTTGCCAATCAAGAAATCGTCAAGCGTTGGGTCGTCTGTATCAATGTCTTCAATAGATAAATCATCATCAGAATAATCTTCTTCATTTTGAATTTTATCTAACAGAATATCGATTTTACCTAATAGTTTTTCAAGAGTTAAACCGAAAGAGTTAATAGAACTTTCCATTCTCTTTAATAAGTTAACACGCATTAAATGAATCAAACTTTGTTCACGATCAACTTGCTTAAAGACACTCCCAGACTCAAGAGTTAAGTCATAACTTCTATTGTATTCTTCTTGTTTGTCAGGACGAACATATTTAAGTGGCGAATACGCACTGAGGTTAAGCTTTCTAATCGCTCTATTAATGTCCTGAAGAGACGAAAATTCATCAAGCACATCAATATTTGATTTTACATTTTTAGGCAGTAAACGTTCTGGAAATTTTCCTATGTTTTTTAAATCATAATAACGTTCTATGTGTTTTCGAGATCGAGCTATGGTAATTAAATCTAGAAGTTTGAAATATCTTGAATCTAAAGATTCCAATAATTCAGATGTGTTTTTATTATCATCAGGATTTTTTAGCCATTTATTGAACTGCGTTTGAGCAATTTTCATAACGTGATTGATATTGTCTATCCCAAATTCAGAAAAAGCAGTTTCTTGTCCTTCAGTAATAAACGCAACCTGATTTTTTAAATCATTCATTCTGTTATTTACAGGAGTTGCAGATAACATTAAAACTTTTGTTTTTACACCGGCTTTTATAATGTGATTCATCAGCTTACCATAACGAGTTTCTCTATCACGTCTTGGATTGTTGTTTCTAAAGTTGTGAGATTCATCAATAACAACTAAATCGTAATTCCCCCAATTAATAGTCTCAAGATTGATTTCTCCAGATAAACCACGTTCTCTATTTAAATCTGTGTGGTTTAAAACATCATAATTAAATCTGTCTTCAGCTAAAATATTTCGCTTATCATTGAGGGTATAAACCGTCCAGTTGTCTCGAAGCTTTTTAGGGCAAAGTACAAGCACTCTATCGTTTCTTAATTCATAGTATTTAATTACCGCTAATGCTTGAAATGTTTTACCTAAACCAACACTGTCAGCAAGAATACAACCTCCATACTTCTCAACTTTATCAATAGTTCCTAATACACCATCCTTTTGGAATTTATACAGTTTGTTCCAAACAAGAGTATCCTTAAAACCCGTCTTGGTTTTGATAATTTTTTCTTCATCTAAATCAACCAAATAGTCTTTGAAAATGTTATACAGAGTGAAGTAGTAGACTGAAGAAGGAGTGTTATCCTTGTATGCCAACTCTAATTGTTCTAAAACATCCTTTTTAACATCAGACATTAAAGCTTCATTGTTCCAATTTTGATTGAAGAAGTTGAGCATTTGTTGAGTAACTTCAGGATCATGAGTTACTGTGTTCATTGTGATTTTGTCGTTCGGCGCAAATCCTAAATCTGATGCAGAAAGATTTGATGTTGAAATATTTATGCCAGTTAATTTTTCACCTTCGAGATGTATTAAATTAGTACCTATAACACCCGGGATTTTGGTCGATTTTATTTCAGTTTTAGCTTTAACCCAGTCTGCACATTCTTGTGCTATTTTATGAATATTTAATTGATTTTTAAATCGGTATTCATATCTATCACCATTAATGTCAGTAGTTAAATCAGTAAAAAACTGTCTGTCTTCGTAAGTAAACAAACCAGAACTCAATATTAATTTTAAATTATCAATTTTAGAGAGCTCTTTTTTTAGTTCATGAAACCCATAAATAGTAAAATAAGCAGCTATAATAGATGCTTTATCATTTTCTTTAATATTTTGGATTAGGGTTTCTCCTAATGTTTTTTTTGTATAGGTATTGGTCATTTTTTTATTTTCTTCCTTTAACCTTGAAATTCTTCATAAGGGCGTCTAACAGTTTGATATTAATATCATACCACTGCGCCATTAATTTATAAATTACAAGGGGAGAATTTATCTGTTAAAAATAGGAAAATTAAAAACTCCAGCAAAAGGCTGGAGTTTTTAATATTTTAATTTATTTTATCTTTCTAAATCTAAGTCACGTTTTTTAGATTTCGAACTTTTTAAATCATCTAACTCTTGCGTTCTTGATTTTACTTTTTGTTGCTTAAACTCACGTTCTCCATCCTTGAGTCCTTGAATGTAATCATTTGAAGAAGTGGTGTTTAAAATGTTCTCCAAAAGCTCTGGCTTATGCTCTTTTAAAAGATAACCATCGTTGAAACCCTTAATGTATTTTTCCATATTCATTAGAACGATGATTTAGTATGTGATTTTAAATAGTCCAAGATAGAGTCGTAGTCATACAGAATGATTTTCTTTTGTGGCTGAGAAAAAGTAATCTGTCCCTCGTCTCTTAGTTTTTGAAGTGTTGTTTTACTTTTGATATTGAGAACTTCCATAGCACGTTCAGGTGATATCCACTTGTCGTGTGTGATATTTTGCTTTTCTTTTAAGCGCTCTACAACATCTTCTATGAGCTTATAAAAGGCTTCATCTTGTAAACAAATTACTTCCATGTGTTAAAGATAAAAAATTCTGTTAATTGATAACGGCATCAAGTGCATCATCTGCATCCTTATTTATGAAGTTGGCTTGATAACCAATCGTTGTTTTTAAATCCGTGTGGCGGTAGAGCTTTTGTAACATCAAAGGATTAATCTTATCACCAGCAATATTTCCGAAGGTGTGCCTTGCAATGTGGTTTGATAGGTTCTTATCTATCTCGCATTGTGATGCGATACGTTTCAAGTATTTATTAAAAAGGCTTGTGGCGTTTCGTGCTTTTACAAAAACATCCTCTGCGTCTTTTTGATTTGCTTTCTTGAGGAACGGAAAAACAAAATCATTTTTCGATTGCTTATCATTCTTATAATGGTCTATGATAGTTTGAGCTTTGTCTGGAATTTTAAGGCTTACTGTTTTATCATTTTTGTTCATGACGTACATAAGTCGGTCATCAACAAAATCTGACCACCGCATCATAAGAACATCAGAAATCCGTATTCCTGCGAAATAATAGGAGAAGAGCCAAACGTTTCTTGTGTGCCAAATAGTACTGTCAACTTCAGCTTCAAGGTTTTCTATTTTAGTTACTTCTTCTTTGGTTAATCCAATTTTGAGACTGCTCTTAATTCTTATTTTTTCCTTGTCTCCTGCAAAGGGATAGAACTTCTCATTAGCTATTCCTTCTTTGATAGCATTGTTATAGAGTGTTCGGATAAAAATTAATTGATTGGTAAGTGTTCGCTCTTTGTGATTGAGGTAGGTGCTACAAAATGATTTAAATTTATTAATAAACGCCATATCTACATCTGAAAAATAGAGCGTCTCATCTTTTTCAAAGTTCTTTATTCCTAGCATAATTGAGGTCTTCGGGTTCATGCCCTTTTTGTGACGAGACTTTCTGCGCTCCTTTATGCCATCTATGATGCTTTGTTTTGAAACTGTTTCGCTCAGGTTCATAAATTCTTTAATGTTATAGAGGATTGAAAGTTCAGATCGAGCAACTGAAAATGTACCCTTGTCATATTTATCTTTTACTCGCTGTGCACCATGCTGAAAGAACGATACATTTTTGCCTTTTCGTTTTACTTTCTTCTGTATTTGTTTTGTTGAAACCATCTCATTATTTGAAGTGGCTTCAAGGAGTGTATCGTCGGCTTCAGCGAGTTTCTTTAAAAGATAGTTGTTAAGCCTTGCAGAGTTAGGATGTGATTTTTTTACCTTACATAGAATAGGATCCCAATCTTTCTCTAAGATATATTTACCAGTAAATATATATCGCGGTTTACGGTCTTTGGTAATACGGAGCGCAATAGGATATTTATCATCTTTCTTTTTGTAATGTTTCCAAAGGAGTATCTTTACAGTTGCCATATTATATAGGTGTTTTGGAACTATAAATATACGCAAAGGTTTTGAGTTGTTGTAAAACATTTGTAAAACATTTAGTGGTTTTACATGGTTTTAAGTGGTTTTGTGAAATAGTTAGTTTACTGATAATTAGCTAAATAAATACATTTGGAACCATATAAAACCATATAGCGTAAGGCTCATAACCCGAAGGTCACTGGTTCGAGTCCAGTTCCCGCTACTAAGTAAATCACTTTATAATCAACGGTTTAGTTCACTCTAAATCGTTTTTTTATGTCTAGTATGTACGTTTAATTACCTTAGAATTTAAAAATTGAAATGATTTTGAAGGGAAATCTAAATCTTCGATTTCTAAGGTCTTAAATTGAAAGGTTTATTTGGAGGAGATGGATAATCTTTGGTATTCATTTATTTCAGACAATTTAACTTTCTTTCGGCGTTTTTATTTTAAGTGGCTGCCTGGTGCGGGTCGTTCTTTTGCGGAAAAGTTAGTGCCATCTTTCCGAGTTAATATAATTAATTTGTCCTTTTATTACTTTAAATGAATGATTATATGTGTTTTAATCGAATATAATGGCGAAGTTAACGTAATATTCTTACAAAACTTTTTAATTATTTTATATTGCCAGACCCTGTTAATCTATAATAGTTATGAAAGTATCAAAAACCCCATTGATAGTTTCGATATTCTTAATCGGAATTATGTCATATGCACAAAACAGTGCAGATGAAGAGTCTAGAACATTTAATTTAATAGATGTTGATAAAAATGAAATCGTTACCATTCGGGAAATGATTAATTTTTATAAAGCACAAACTGATGAAAACGGTGAAGCTATCAATGCAAAAAAATTGTTTTACGGACTTGACGCGAATAAAAATAGCATAATTACTTTAGATGAATATATCCAAGGAGTGGATTGGCAACTCGCTGAAGAATTCGTGAATAAATGGGGTAAAAACGCTGAAAAGAAAGAAGAATTCGACAGTCAGAAGATTCTAACAGAAAAATTTACTAAAATAGATGTTGACAAGAATGAAGAACTAAGTCTTAATGAAGTAATGAATTTCTATAAAAATAAGATGAGTAAGACTACAGGAAATCCTATTGATGGTAAATTGAATTTCTATGCTTACGACACTAATGAAGATGGTAAAATTCCTCTAGAAGAGTTTCTCAAAAAACCTAATTGGAAAGTGGCAGCACTAAGACTACAAAATGATGAAGTCGAAGTGCAAATAGAAGAAGAGTTATACTCAAACGACGAAGTAGATTTAGAAGATAATGTAAATTTATCAGAGATTGATTCAGTATCAGACGAGCATTTAAACAAGCAAATAGCTATGTTTAATAAAGCAGATAAAGATGAAAATTTCAAATTAACTATTGAAGAATTTATTAATTATTACGAAGGTAAAACGGACAAAGCAGGTAATGCAGTCAATGCAGAACTTAATTTTTATGGTTTAGATAAAGATGGTGATGGTTTTGTGAATTTAGTTGAATTCACTACAAAAATAGATTGGGAATTGGCTAGTAAAAAATATGAATCAAGAAGGCAATAATTGTTGAACTAGGTAGATTTTTAATTTCCATAAGATCATTTTTCTGGTTTTTATAGAATTTACGCTAATGCTAATTTTTATGATACATTCATAAAACTAGAGTGTAGTATAAGTAATTACATAAAAAAACCTTGAACGAATTAGTTCAAGGTTTTTTATTTATTTTAAATAAGATATTCTAGCCATTCATGGAAATTAAGAACTCTTCATTGTTTCGTGTTTGCTTGAAACGATCATTAATAAATTCCATAGCTTCAACAGGATTCATATCTGCTAAATACTTACGCATCACCCACATTCTCTGAATCGTTGTTTCGTCTAATAAAATATCATCACGTCTTGTACTAGAAGACGTTAAGTCAATGGCAGGGAAAATACGACGGTTAGAAATCTTACGATCTAACTGTAGTTCCATATTTCCAGTTCCTTTGAATTCTTCAAAAATCACTTCATCCATTTTAGAACCTGTTTCAGTAAGTGCAGTTGCAATTATGGTTAAAGAACCTCCATTTTCAATTTTACGAGCAGCACCAAAGAAACGTTTCGGCTTATGTAATGCATTTGCATCAACACCACCAGAAAGAATCTTTCCAGAGGCCGGTTGTACTGTATTGTAGGCTCTTGCTAAACGTGTAATAGAATCTAGTAAGATGACCACATCATGCCCACATTCAACCAAACGTTTTGCTTTTTCTAAAACAATATTGGCAATTTTAACATGCTCATGTGCTTCTTTGTCAAAAGTAGAAGCTATAACTTCACCGCGAACATTACGTTGCATGTCTGTTACCTCCTCAGGACGTTCATCAATTAATAATATCATCTGATATACTTCTGGATGATTTGCCGCTATGGCATTTGCAACATCCTTAAGAAGCATCGTTTTACCTGTTTTTGGTTGTGACACGATCATACCACGTTGCCCTTTTCCTATAGGTGCAAACAAATCCATAATACGCGTAGAAATTGTGGCTTGTTTTTCAGCAAGATTAAATTTCTCTTGAGGAAATAATGGTGTTAAATGTTCAAAAGCAACACGGTCTCTTACAACATTAGGATTTTGGCCATTAATCTTACTCACTTTAATTAAAGGGAAATATTTTTCTCCCTCTTTAGGTGGCCTCACATGGCCTAAAACTGTATCTCCAGTTTTTAAACCAAACAATCTAATCTGAGATTGCGATACATAAATATCATCAGGAGAGGTTAGATAATTATAATCTGAAGATCTTAAAAATCCGTATCCATCTTGCATAATGTCTAAGACACCTTCACTTTCAATAATAGCGTCAAATTCAAAATCTGGTTCACGATAACGGTTTCTGTTATCTTTATTACCATTATTTTTTTGATTGTGATTATTTCGGTTTTTATTGCCGTCTTTAGAACGATTTTGATTTTGTCTTTTGTCGTTGTTCTGGTTGTTGTTAGAACGTCGATTATCGTCTTTGCGATCGTTAGCCTTATTATCTTGCCTTTTATGATTTTGTCTATCTGTATTATTAGGCTTATCATTATTATGCTTAGGCTCTTGAGGTTTTGATTCCTCTTTTTTATCAGAAAACTCTAAAGACTTTTGGTCTTTATTATCTTGAGGTTTCTTTTCAACCCTTGCTCGTTTTTGTTGAGGCTTGTTTTGTTTTGGTTCTGGCTTAGTATTAGTTTCAACTTTAGACTTAACCGCATTAGGGTTTGCTGCTTGGTAATCTAAAATCTGATAAACCAAGTCTAACTTTTTTAGTGAACGGTATTTTGGTACCTTTAGTTGTTTAGCTAACTCCTGTAGTTCAGGTAGTTTTTTAGCTTTTAACTGTGAAATTTCAAACATTCGTATGTAGTATAATGTATTATAATTTTGATATTATTAATTCAAAGTTTTCTAAATGATTTAAAAAGAGAAAAAGTGAAATTAATGTGGAAGATTAGAATGATGCAACTCAGTACGTTACTCCTTTCTATTGCAATAATACAATATTATTTTAAAACAATTTCTATCTTTTTAAAAAATAAACTACTAATTTTGCATTGCTTTTTTAGTAAAGGACATGATTCAACGTATTCAAACACTGTATTTAGTTTTAGTCACTGGTATTTCAGCGGGTTTAATATTTGTGTTTCATTTGTGGACCAACATGCAAGGAGATAAGGTATTTGCCTTAGATAACTACCTGTATTTTGGTCTATTTTTAGGATCAGCACTTTTGTCTTTTATTTCAATTTTTAGTTTTAAAAACAGGAAGTCTCAGTTTATGTTGGGACGACTTAATATAATATTAAACTTTATTTTACTAGGAATCTTTGTTTATCAATCTCTAAATTTATCTGGAGAAACTAACGTTTCTGAGAAAGGTATTGGGATTCTTCTTCCTATTTTTTCTATTGTGTGTTTAGTCTTGGCTAACAAGGCTATTAAAAAGGATGAAGATCTTGTAAAATCTGTAGATCGATTACGATGAACCTAAAATCTTAGTAGTATTAGTGAGAAAAGCCCAGACACTGTCGTCTGGGCTTTTCATTTTTAGCGCTTTTCAAACTCTATAACTTCTAAGTCTTTTATGTTTTTACCATCAATTTTAAAACGAAGCATAGTTCTAATTTTATGAAAGCCATGCTTACCTACTGCTCCTGGATTCATATGTAATAAATTCAAGTTTTTATCTGGCATTACTTTTAGGATATGCGAATGCCCTGTGATAAAAATATCTGGTGGATTAGATTGTAATCTTTCTTTAACTCTATTATTATATTTTGGTGGATAACCACCAATATGCGTTATCCAGACATCAACACCTTCACATTTAAATCTATTATGAAGGGGAAATTCTGTTCTTGCTTTTGCATCATCAATATTACCATAAACTGCCTTTAATGGTTTCAAAGCTTTTATACGGTCTGTTACATTCAAATCTCCAATATCACCAGCATGCCATACTTCGTCTGCTTGCTTTACATATTTAAGTATTGCATCATCCATGTAGCTATGTGTATCGGATAAAAGAAGGATTTTTCGCATTAAGATAATATTGTGATTTTAACTCGTAATTCTGCTTATCTTTGTAGCTTCTGAGCAAAAATAGTCTATTCTTTTGAGATATTTTCTAGAATTTTCATACAATGGTAAAGCATATCATGGTTGGCAAAATCAGCCAAATGCCATCACAGTACAAGAGGTTTTAGAAAAGGCTTTGTGCACAATTCTTAAAAGTGAAATTTCTACAATGGGAGCAGGTAGAACAGATGCAGGAGTGCACGCTTCGCAAATGTTTGCTCATTTTGATTTTGAAGAAAATTTTGAGCCCAAGGATTTAATTTATAAGTTGAATTCGTTTTTACCTAACGATATTGCCGTTACGGATGTATTTGAGGTAAAACCAGATGCACACGCCAGATTTGATGCAATAAGCAGAACGTATCATTATAAGATTTCAACAGCAAAAAATGTCTTTGACTATGACTTTACATATGGGGTTCCATTGCCTTTGAATATTGTGAAAATGAACGAAGCATGTAAAATATTATTTGAGTATAAAGATTTTCAATGCTTTTCTAAAAGTAATACAGATGTAAAAACGTATAATTGTGATATAAAAGAAGCTTTTTGGACTGAGAAGTCTAATCAGTTGATATTTAAAATAACGGCGGATCGCTTTTTAAGAAATATGGTAAGGGCTATTGTTGGTACCATCATAAGTATTGGTTTAGGAAAGCTCAACCCTGAAGATTTGCACAATATCATTGCTTCAAAAGATAGAAGCGAAGCAGGATTTTCAGTTCCGGCGCATGGACTATATTTGGTAGAAATAGTTTATCCAGATACTATAAAAATTAATGAATAATAATTCCGTTTGGTCGGAAAGAGATACCGAAACAAGTTCGGCACAAGATGGCAGAAGAAAAAAAGAAAAAAATATTTGATGTATCGCTTTTTAAGCGTCTATTGCAGTACATAAAACCTTATCGTACGGTTTTTGTGATTTCTTTATTCTGTGTGGTTGGTTTAGCTATTTTTGGTGCCTTAAGACCTTATGTTCTTCAACAGGCTATTGATACCCAAATTGCTGAAAAGAAGTACAACGGGTTTGTTTTTTATATCGTTGTAATGCTCGCGCTACTTGCTGTTGAAGTGATTTGTCAATTGCTATTCATTTATTATGCAAGTTGGTTGGGCCAGTCGGTAGTTAAAGATATTCGTGTGAAGTTGTTTAAGCATATGCTTAAGTTTAGAATGGCTTATTTCGATAAATCTTCCGTTGGTGTTTTAATTACCAGAGCTGTCACAGATATGGAGCGTATTGCAGATATATTTGGGCAAGGGCTTTTTATGATCTTTAGCGATATATTAAAAATGGTTGTGGTCGCAGGATTTATGATGTATATGAATTGGAAATTAACGCTCATTGTACTTGTAACAATGCCAATTATTCTTTTCGCTACCAAGATTTTTCAAAAGTATATGAAGAAAGCTTTTGAAGATGTAAGGACTGAGGTCTCTAATCTCAATTCGTTTGTGCAAGAGCGTGTTACTGGCATGAAAATTTTGCAATTATTCACGAGAGAAGAGACTGAGTATAAAAAATTTAAAGCAATCAACGAACGTCATAAAAAGGGATGGTTAAAAACCGTTTGGTATAATTCTATTTTCTTTCCAATTGCAGAATTTGTATCCTCATTAACTTTGGGAGCTGTGATTTGGATTGGTGGCTTAAATACAGTTGTTGGCCAGACAGCATCGTTGGGAGATTTAATTGCTTTTACCATGTTTATTCCAATGTTGTTTAGACCATTATATCAAATTGCCAATAAGTTTAATACACTACAAATGGGAATGGTAGCTGCAGATCGTGTATTTAAGGTTTTAGATACAGATTCTAATATTGATGATGTCGGTACTATTGAAGCCAATCATTTTAAAGGTAATATTGAATTTGAAAACGTGAGGTTTTCTTATGTAAAAGATGAAGAAGTTTTAAAAGGAATCTCTCTTAATGTAGAAGCTGGTGAAACCGTTGCTATTGTAGGTGCAACAGGAGCTGGAAAATCTACTATTATAAATCTTTTGAATCGTTTTTACGAAATCAATTCAGGGTCAATTAAAGTTGATGGTACAGATATAAAAGATATGACTTTGAGTTCGTTGCGGAATCAGATCGCTGTTGTGCTTCAAGATGTCTTTTTGTTTGCAGACACTATTTTAAACAATATTACCCTCAATAATGATTACATTACTGAAGAAGATGTTATTACAGCTGCCAAAGCTATTGGTATCCATGATTTTATTTCAACGCTTCCTGGCGGTTATCATTACAACGTTAAAGAGAGAGGTGTAATGTTATCCTCTGGTCAGCGTCAGTTGATTTCGTTTTTAAGAGCTTATGTGACTAACCCAAGTATATTAATTTTAGACGAAGCGACATCTTCTGTAGATTCTTATTCAGAGCAGCTCATACAAGATGCTACTGATACCATTACTAAAGGGAGAACCTCTATAGTTATTGCACATCGCTTAGCCACCATTCAACAAGCAGATAAAATTATTGTTATGGATGCTGGTGAAATTGTTGAAATCGGTACACACAAATCGCTTCTAAAAAAGGAAGATGGTTATTATAAAAATCTTTATGAAGTTCAGTTTTTAAAGGCTGAAGCGGTTTAAGTTATGTTTTGGTTTTAAAGCTATTGAGATCATACGTGCCAGTCATTAAACCAAGTATAAACGATATTCTTCAAGTATTATATAACTAATCACTAAGATGTTAAAATAAGTTTTTAAGTGTTAGACGTTTTCTAATCATCTTGCCACCACAACTTTTATAGTAATCGTCTTGTTCTGATAATTCGGTATGGCAGTTTTTGCAATTCATTTGTTGAATGCTATAATCATTACAATCATTAAAATTGTAAAGAATACTGTTGTTGAAATCATGATAACAGTCAAAACCAATAAAAATCTCAGCAACGTTTTCCAAAAATTATTTTTGAATATGCGTTTTAGAATGAAAAATAAATAAGCGAAATAAGGAATTGATAATAACGCAGATACAATAACGTAGTCCCATCCAAAAAATAAGAACAGTATACTAAAAACTGAAGTGACGATAATAAATTGAGCAGAATAGTAAAGGTTTAAAACTAAATGCTCCGTGAAATTATAAATACGCTGCTTAAATAAATAATAAATAGACCAAGTTCCAAATGCATAGAATGGAACGGTGATAATATAAATTAACCCTTGATAATTTAAAAAATTATTAAAATCAAAATTTGGTAATAGGTTGTCTACATTAGTTTGTGATGCATTAAAGCCTTCATTAAAACCATCTCCAAAAACTAAGGACTCTTTAAAAAACGTTGTCATTAAAAATACTTGGATACCAGCTAGTGTCAAAGAAATAGCAAAATATTGAAGGACATCAATATATTTTTTTCTAGTACCATGAATGTAACCATCAATTACGGCTTCTGGTTTTTTGAAAAGATCTATAAACGTGCGTAAAAATTTATTATCAATAGAAATAAACTGCTCATTGACTTGCGCTGCAAGTACTTTTGGTGTTAAGCGATTTTGTATCACTTTTGCGCCACACTCATCACAGAATTTCTGCGTATCAATTAGCTTTTTGTTGCAGTTCTTACACTCCACTAACCTAAATCTTTTTTAATCTTTTCTGTAAGCTCGTCAGTGTCTTTAAACATGACAAAATCTCCATTCTTAATATAAGAAATCTGTCCAGTTTCTTCACTTACACAAAGTGCTAGCGCATCTGTTTTTTCAGTGATACCGACAGCAGCTCTGTGTCTTAACCCAAAACGTTCAGGGATGTTTTTTTCGTTATTTACAGGAAGTATAACACGCGTCGCTTTAACAACATTATTATCTATAATTATAGCACCATCATGTAAAGGGCTATTCTTAAAAAAGATACTTTCTATAATGGGTTGCGAGACTAAGATATTCATCTCATCACCTGTATTGGTAAGAAAATCTAAATTGTTATTTCGTTCTATGACTATTAAAGCTCCTGTATTTGATGCACCCATTTTATTACATGCTTTTATAATCGCATCAACATCAGTTGAGGTTTGGTCATCATTTTTAAGAAACTTAAAGTTTTTGAAAAAGCTTTTCTTTCCACCAATATTTGTAGAACCAACCATTAGTAGAAACTTTCTGATTTCTGGTTGAAAGACAACGATTAACGCAATAATACCAACCTTCATAAACCCATCAAAAATGCTATAAAGCATGTGCATTTCGAGGTAATCGGTTAAGCGCCATGCAAAATAAATGATAAGAATACCAATAAAAATATTGATAGCTACTGTACCTTTTACAAGTTTGTAGATATAATAGAGCAATATGGCAACAAGGAAGACATCTATAAAATCTATAAATCTAAAATCCCAAAGTTGTAAGTTTTCCAAAAGGCTAGTCTTTTTGCTAATTTAACAAATTAAGGGTTAAATATGAATTCATTTTTAGATATACTCTTTTCAAACGGTCTTAGAATGGACTTAATATCTATGTAATCTTGAAAAATTAAGTTTTCACTGAACGCAAGTAGTAATATTTTGAGCTCCTTGTCTTTTTTATAGCTTTTATCTAAAACACTCGCTAAATTCTCTAAGGTTGCTTTGTATACTGCATTACTGTTTGAAATTATTTGAATATCAGTTAAGTCGAAAACTATTAGATGACAGAGCTCATTAGAATTATCTTCAACAGAGTCTTCACTACTCAAATAGTTTACCTCAGTAAACTCCAAAAACCCCAAATTACTAATACTAGTATCATTACAAGTAAAGTAATTTTTAGCATCTTCATTTTTATGCATTTCTGCATTTTGTTTTTTGTCTTGTAAGAATTTGATGTGTGGAATGGCTTGTTTTAACGTCAAGCGTTTATCCACATTAACCAACCAATTGGTTGTACTTATTAAATTTTTTCGGTTCAATAAAGTCGAATCTGGTTTCGTTTCATCATAAAAAATATAAGCTGGTGAGACGTCTAAAACTTCTGTGACTTCAGCATTTTCAATTTCGGGAAGTAATAACACACGTTCGTTATTACAATTAAAAAAACATAAAATAACAAGTAGATAAATATAGCGCATAGTTTAATTTGAAGTCAATTGATTAAAAAGTGTCACACATTCCATGGCTTCTTTTACATCATGAGCACGCAGAATATTGGCTCCTTTTTGTAAAGCTACCATGTGTAGAGCCGTTGTTCCGTTTAATGCATTCTCTGAAGTAGTGTTTAAAGTTTTATAAATCATAGATTTTCTAGATACACCTGCTAGCATTGGTTTGTCTAACATTTTTAGTAGTTCTAGATGATTTAAAAGTTCAAAATTCTGTTCGGTAGTTTTTGCAAAACCAAATCCAGGATCTATAATAATATCGTTTATTTTTTCTGAATGGGCAGCAGAAATACGTTCAGCAAAATAAGAAATCACTTCTTTCAACAAATCTTTATAATCTGTTTGTTGTTGCATGGTTTTAGGATTTCCTTTCATATGCATCATAATGTATGGTACACCTAATTTACCAACGGTTGCTAACATGTTGTGATCATGCTTTCCAGCAGAAATATCATTAACGAGCGCAGCACCAGCTTCAATGCTTTGTCTTACGACCTCGCTTCTAAATGTGTCAATAGAGATTAAAGTTCCGGAAAAATGCTTCAAAATAAGCTCTATTACCGGAATCACTCGATTCAGTTCTTCAACTTCAGAAACCTCATCTGCACCTGGACGAGAACTATAACCACCAATATCTATAAAAGTAGCTCCATCGTTTAGCATGGATTCAACCTGATTTATAATCTGAGCTTCGTCTCTATATTTTCCTCCGTCGTAAAAAGAATCGGGTGTTATATTAAGAATTCCCATCACTTTTGGTGACGTTAAATCAATCAATTGGCCTTTGCAGTTAATGGTCATATTTCTTGTAATTAAGGTCTTAGTAAAACTTTAAACCTCAAACTTTGAACTTCTAATTTATTTATGCGAAATTTACGGAAATTATAACAGAACTTAATGCAAGATACTTCAAAACAATACGATGCTGTTGTCGCTAAATGTAGAGCGCTTTTTGTCAATAAAATGAGTGACTATGGTAGTGCTTGGCGAATTTTAAGATTGCCATCGCTTACAGATCAGATTTTTATCAAAGCACAGCGCATTAGAAGTCTGCAGCAAAATGCTGTTAGAAAAGTAGATGAAGGAGAAGTCAGCGAATTTATTGGTATCATTAATTATTGTTTAATGGCTTTAATTCAATTAGAAAAAGGAGTTGTTGAACAACCAGATTTAAATACCGAGGAAGCAACAGAATTATATGACCAAAAGATAGCATTAACCAAGCAATTAATGTTAGATAAGAATCACGATTATGGAGAGGCCTGGAGAGACATGCGCGTGAGTTCGTTGACAGATTTAATTCTTCAGAAATTATTACGTGTCAAGCAGATTGAGGATAATGCTGGCAAAACAATAGTGAGCGAAGGTATTGATGCAAATTATCAGGATATGATAAATTATGCTGTGTTTGCAATGATACATTTAGGGGAAAGTAATTGATTTGTCATTCCTGCGAAGGTAGGAATCCATATTATATTATTAAATAAAAGTAGATTCCTACCTTCGCAGGAATGACATAGAAAAAGCATGAAAGTACTAGTAAATATAAGCAGAATATTCGTCGGAATCCTTTTTATCATTTCAGGATTTATAAAACTAAATGATCCACTCGGATTTTCATACAAACTGCAAGAATACTTTGGATCTGATGTTTTAAATATAGAATTCTTAATTCCTTATGCGCTAGGAATTTCAGTTATAGTTGTAGTGTTTGAGGTTGTTTTAGGTGTATTCTTATTAATAGGATATAAAGCAAAATTCACGATTTGGAGTTTGTTACTAATGATTGTATTCTTCACGTTTCTAACATTCTATTCGGCATATTTTGATAAAGTTAAAGATTGTGGATGCTTTGGAGATGCATTGAAGCTTACGCCTTGGGAAAGCTTTACTAAAGATATCATTCTTTTAGTGCTAATCTTAATTTTATTCTTCGGAAAAAAATACATCAAGCCAATATTTTCAAAATTACCAATGTCTATAATTGCATTATTAAGTTTTATCGTTTCACTTTGGTTTGGGTACCACGTACTATTGCATTTACCAGCTATAGATTTTAGAGCTTATGCTATTGGAAAGAATATTCAGGAGCAAATGGCAGTTCCAGAAGACGCTCAGAAACCAATATTAGAATATACATGGACATTCAATGTTAATGGGGAAGAACAAGAATTTGTTACCAACGGAAGCTATCCAAAAGTAGATGGTGAGTATGTTGGCGTAGAAACTAAAACTATAGATGAAGGGTATATTCCACCAATTCAAGATTTTTCTATTGAGTCTGACGAAGAAGATTTAACAACACAATTTTTAGAAGAAGAGAAGCTTTTAATTGTAGCCATGTACAATCTAAATAATGGTGAAAGCGATGGAGTTGTAAAGTTAAAATCATTTACAGATAAAGCGATTAAAAACGGTTACACTGTAATTGGTTTAACATCTTCAGGTGCTGACGATAAAGCAAGAATAAAACAAGAAAATAAATTGAATTTCGATTTCTTTTTATGCGACGAAAAAGTCATCAAAACCATTGTGCGTGCTAATCCTGGAATTGTCATCTTAAATAAAGGAACGGTTGTTAACAAAGTACATTGGAACGATTTAGATGACATAAAACTATAATTTGTTTAGATATCTCGTAAATAAGCTACTATATGCCTTTATCACCTTGTTGGGTGTAATTACTGTTATATTTTTTTTATTCAATAAACTTGGTGATCCTGCAAAAATGATGCTTGGCCAAAATCAAAGCGCAGAACAGGTTGAGGCTGTAAAGCAGAAATATGGTTTTGATAAACCGATCGGAACACAATTTTTGTATTATCTCAATGATTTGTCTCCGATTTCATTTCATTCTAATACACCGAAAGATTATACATATTTAAGTGAAAATAAATATACAGCGACAGAATTATTTACACTTGGAAATACAACTACTGTGGTAAAAGCACCGTACTTAAGAGAATCCTTCACAAAACAAGGGAAAAAGGTATCAGAAGTCATTGGTGAAACCATACCTAATACATTTGTTTTAGCGGTTTCGGCAATTATCATTGCAATTATTTTGGGCATAATCTTTGGAATCATTTCAGCATTATATAAAGACACTTGGATAGATAAAACCATTCAAATTTTAAGCACTTTTGGTATGAGCGTACCTTCCTTTTTTAGTGCTATTTTATTTGCTTGGCTATTTGGCTTTGTATTGCATAAGTATACCAATTTAGAAATGACAGGAAGCCTTTATGAGTTGGATGATTTCGGTGAAAAAATGACGATACAATGGAAAAACCTGATTCTTCCTGCTATAGTTTTAGGCATAAGACCTTTGGCAGTTGTCATTCAATTAATGCGTAATTCACTATTAGAAGTTTTAAATCAAGATTTTATAAGAACAGCCAGAGCTAAAGGGTTGAGCGAATTTCAAGTCATAAAGAATCATGCGGTAAAAAACGCATTGAATCCTGTAGTGACAGCTATTTCTGGATGGTTCGCTTCTATGTTAGCAGGAGCAGTATTTGTGGAATATATTTTCGGTTGGAATGGTTTAGGCAAAGAAATCGTTAATTCTCTAAACACCTTAGACTTGCCAGTGATAATGGGTGCTGTTTTAGTAATCGCTATTATTTTCATTACCATCAATATCTTAGTAGATGTTATTTATGCTTGGTTAGATCCACGGGTTAAGTTGTCTTAACAATTACATGACATTTATCAACGTCCTTTCTTCTTTATTGTTTTATTTTTGTAATCTTAATTAAGAATTCAACCCATACACATTATGAGAAAAAATATAGTTGCAGGAAACTGGAAAATGAACAATGGTCTTATTCAGACAGAATCGTTAATTGTAGAATTAAAAAAGCAACTTAAAACTTCGGATGCTGAAGTTATGATTGCACCAACATTTACAAATTTATGGCACGCATTTGAGTCTACAAGACAAGATGATATTGAAGTTATTGCGCAAAACATGCATTTTGCCGAAAATGGTGCTTACACAGGAGAGGTGAGTGCAGCTATGTTAAAGAGTATCGGAATTAAAACCGTCATTTTAGGGCATAGCGAACGTCGTGCTTATTTTAATGAAACGGATGAATCATTAGCTAAAAAAGTGGATGCTGCTTTGGCCAATGATATGCGTGTTATTTTCTGTTTTGGTGAAGAACTTGCTGATAGAAAAGCAGGAAATGAAGAAGTTGTTGTTGGAAATCAAATAAAGAACGCTTTATTTCATTTGGGTGCTGATGCTTTTAAAAATATTGTCTTGGCGTACGAACCTGTTTGGGCAATCGGAACTGGTGAAACAGCAAGTCCGGAGCAAGCACAAGATATGCATGCATTTATTAGAAAAACTTTAGCAGATAAGTATGGTGATTCTGCCGCTGATTCAGTTTCAATTTTATATGGCGGAAGTGTAAAACCTAACAATGCAAAAGAAATTTTTGGAAAACCAGATGTTGATGGAGGATTGATTGGTGGTGCTTCGCTTAAAGCCGAGGATTTTTATGCCATTGTAAATGCATTTTAAAAATGCATGACAATATATATTTAGTCTACAACTTTAAAGTAGAGCCTTTACAACCTGGTACTGAAATCTTAATCGCAGAATTAGGTTATGCAGGTTTTGAAAGTTTTTTGGAAACCGAAGAAGGTGTTACGGCCTATATCCAAAAGAAAGAATGGAGAGAGGATATTTTAGAAGATATTCAAATTCTTAGTTCAGATGAATTCAAAATCACTCATGAGTTCAATGAAATAAAGCAAACCAACTGGAATGCGGAATGGGAAAAAAACTTCAATCCAATTGTGGTTGATGAGTTGGTAACAGTTCGTGCATCATTTCATGATAAGCCACAAACTAAATACGATTTAATCATTGAACCCAAAATGAGTTTTGGTACAGGTCATCATGAAACTACACATATGATGATTCAACATATTCTAAAAAACGATTTTAAAAATAAATCTGTTTTAGATATGGGTTGTGGTACAGGAGTTTTGGCAATTTTGACGGAGAAAGTAGGTGCAACAAAAATTGACGCCATAGACATAGATAATTGGTGTTATCTTAATAGTTTAGAAAATGTTGATCGAAATGATTGTGAATTAATTTCAGTTTTTGAAGGAGATAGTTCGTTTCTAGATAATCAAAAATATGATGTCATTATAGCTAATATTAATAGAAATATATTGTTAGCAGATATACCTGTCTACTCCAATCATTTAAATAAAAACGGAACACTTTTTTTGAGTGGTTTTTACGAAGAAGATTTAGAAATCATAAAGTCTAAATGTGCCGAAAACGACTTGGTTTTTATTGATATAATTCTAAAAAACAGATGGTTGGCTGTAAAGTTCATTGTTAAGTAATTTCTATTTTTTATTAAACAATATTGAATATTTCGTAATTAATTATGATAATTTAACATAATTAATTAAATATTTACGGTTTTCCCGTAATCTATACTTATTTTTTCAACGTATATTTGATACAAATAATATTATTTAATTGTAGATTTTTGAAGTAGGCTATATTTTATAGTTTGCCATAATTTTTTACGCCCTTGTTTACGTAAGCGATTTAAACAAATCATTAATTTAACACATTGTAAAAATGAAAAAAACAATTAAGTATTGGGCATTAGCCTTATCTGTATTCGCACTTATATTCACGGCTTGTGAAAAGGAGAATGTTGAAGATGAAGTTTCAAATTTTGAGGAAGATGTAACAATTAACATGAACGAATTAGGGGATAGAACTCTAATAACCGATACCAATCTATTAAGTTCCATAAGATCATTAGATATTGATGTAGGAGTAGTTTCTAAAGGAGACTTCCATTTACCAGATGGAACTACAGAGGTAAGAATCTATATTGGTAGCGATATTGTATTTACGCAAAAGGAGTTGAATAAGCTCATTGAAGCTGGTTCTGATCTTAGTAAGCAATATAGAACGTTTAATTTGGTAACGAGCAGTAATCAAACTATTAATATACTCGGTTATACAGGTGGTAGTCAAGCACTATCTAATAAAGCGCGAACAGCTTTAACTAGAGCAGTTGCTAATTACAACAATATTAACAATATGACTTTACAGTTTAATTTAACGTTTGGTACTAATTTCCAAGCGGCAGATATGGTTGTATATGATAATTCAGTTAATAATCCTGGTGGTACAGGCGGAGTTGCAGGTTTTCCTAATTCTAGCGGACAACCAAATAAATTTGTTCAAATATATGGTATAGAGCAATTTTCTACCAATGTAAATGAACATGTTATTACGCATGAAATTGGTCACTCAATTGGTTTCCGTCATTCAGATTGGTTTGATCGTTTAAGCTGTCCATCATCTTCACAAGGAAACGAAGGAAGTGGTTCTGATGGGGCAGTACATATATCTGGTACACCAACAGGTAGAGATTTATCTTCTGTTATGCAAGCTTGTTTTTCTACAAGTGTAAGTGGCAACTTTAACGGCAATGATATAACAGCTTTATTGGCTATGTACCCAGCTAGCACAAGTCCATGCGACGGAGTTTCAGAGTGGAGAAGTGGTAGAAGTTATCCTATTGGTTCACGTGTAACTTATTTTGGTAATCTATATGAGCGTGTAAGTGGAGGTTGGACTTTTCTAGGCTCTTGTTAAGGTTTATTTATTATTAGAAAATAAAATTTATTCTAGTAAATTAATATATAATGGGCTGTTTAAATTTATTTAAACAGCCCATTTTTTTATCCATTTTTGACATCACCAAGGATAAGTCAGATAAATCAATGTGCAATAATTACTTAAACGAAAATGGACTTTGTTTTCAGTTGATTTATGCAAATTAATGCCTACTAATTAGTGCGTAATGTAATAAATAGATGTTAAAATTGAAGGAAACTATACAAAAAGAGTAGTGGGTTTCGTTAAAATTTATAAATTAGTAAAGCTTTTACAAGTTGCTTTATTACATTAGGCTTGTCTGAGTGAAAAATTAACTGAGATTCCTCAAATCCGTTAAAAAAATGACAAAAGAAAAATATTCCGAAGAGTTGCTTCTCGAAGAAGAAGTATTAAACCAAAATGAAATTGTATTATTTAATGACGATGTCAATACTTTCGATCATGTGATTGATACATTAATTTATGCTTGTGATCATGTGCCAGAGCAGGCAGAGCAATGTGCATTATTAGTACATTACAAAGGGAAATGTACTGTAAAAACAGGCTCTTATGACGATTTAGAGCCACGATGTTCCAAGCTTTTACAAGCTGGTCTTAGTGCCGAGATAGTATAATAAAAATCCCACGCTAAGTAGGATGTTTTACCTTTTAATAAATAGTATTTTTATCTATTTTGACATTCTGCCAACGGCACAACTCACAAAAGACTTTGCTTTTTTTGGCAATGAATTTTCTTCTCCAGTTAGAGGATAGCCTAAGTCAGATAATTTCTTTTTTACCAATTCAAATTCTGTTGTAGAATTATGATTAAAGCTGACTTCATCAGTTTCATTGTTCACAGCGACTTCTGAAACACCTTGTAACTTCGATAATTGAGTTATAATAGTATTAGCACAGCCATGACATTTTAAATTTTGTATTTGTATAGTAGTTTCCATAAACTAGCTTTTTATTTTACAAGTACTAATACCAAAAACTTTATAAAGTGGGCAGAAATTAATCAAACTTGTAATTAAGAATATTATTGCAACTGCCATTAAAACATATGCTAATGTACCTTCTATAATGTTAAAGTAATATAATAACGCAATAGCTGCTGCGATTAATACGCGCACACCTTTGTCTAGATTATTCATATTTTTTTTCATAGTGATTGAATTTATAAAGTTGATGGACAAACAAAATCTGTCGTTGGTAAATCTGTTTTTTTAATGGCTCCAAATCCGCCAGCAATATCTATAAGTTTATCAAAACCTCTAGCTTTTAAAATTGAAGCAGCGATAACAGAACGATAACCTCCTGCACAATGTACAAAGTAGGTTTTATCTTTATCTACTTCATTCATTTTATCATTAATAAAATCTAATGATAAATGCTGAGCATCTTCTAAATGAGACGAGTTATATTCGCCATCCTTACGAACATCTAAAATATTAATTTTAGAAGTTTTTGCTTTTTTAGCAAATTCTTCAGCAGATATAGATTCTAAAGTATCTATCTCCTTGCCAACAGAAACCCATGCATTAATTCCTCCTTCAAGATAACCAAGTGTATTATCATAACCTACACGAGAGAGACGCGTTACGGCTTCAGCTGATTTTCCTTCAGGAACAACTAAAACAATAGGTTGCTTTATATCAGTTATTAAAGCTCCTACCCAAGGTGCAAAATCACCATTTAAACCAATAAAAATAGAATTTGGGATATGACCTTTTATATAATCAGATTGAGGTCTAACATCTAAAACTAACGCTGACTCATGATTTGCCAAAGCTTCAAAATCCTCTGGATTTAAAGGAATATTACCAGTTTTTAAAACGGTATCAAATGCATCATAACCCATTTTATTCATCATCGCATTTTTTGCAAAATATTGTGGAGGTGGCGCAATGCCATCAAGCACTTCTTTTACAAATTCTGCTTTTGTCATATCTGCACGTAAGGCATAATTCGTTTTTTTCTGCTCACCTAATATACCAACGGTTTCTTTGCTTAAATTTTTTCCGCAAGCAGAACCTGCACCATGAGCAGGATAAACAATAACATCATCTGCTAAAGGCATAATCTTATTTCGAAGAGAATCGAATAACATTGCGGCTAAATCTTCCTTAGTTAGATCTGATTTAATAGCTAAGTCTGGTCTCCCTACATCTCCTAAAAATAGTGTATCACCAGAAAAAATAGCATGATCTTTTCCCTTTTCATCAATCAGTAAATAGGTAACAGACTCTAATGTATGACCTGGAGTGTGTAATACTTTAATGGTAACATTTCCAAGTTTTAATTCTTCGCCATCCTTTGCAGAATGGATATCATACTCTGTAGAAGCACCTGGTCCAAAAACGATGGTTGCATCAGTTTTATTAGCTAAATCAACATGACCAGAAACAAAATCGGCATGAAAATGAGTTTCTAGAATATATTTTATTTTAGAATTATTAGCTTCAGCTTTATCAATGTATTGCTGAATTTCTCTAAGCGGATCAATGATTGCAACTTCACCTTCAGATTCTATGTAATATGCACCTTGTGCTAAACAGCCTGTATATAATTGTTCAATTTTCATTCTTAATTCATTTATATTGCAAATTTACGAAACTTCATTTTTTGAAATGTGATATTTGTCACATAGTGCTAAAACAACTCTTTATACACAATGTAAATAGCCATTATAATTGTAAAGTAACCGAACCCTCTTTTTAGTTTTTTTCCACTTATAAACTTTGATAAATAACTACCAATTAGAATTCCTATAATTGAAATGCAGGTAAACATTAAAAGAAAGATCCAATTAATATCTATATTAGATAAATCACCGAGGAAGCCAAATAATGAATTTACTGCAATAACAAAGAGTGACGTGCCTACTGCTCTTTTCATTGGCAAATTTCCTAATAAGACCAGCGTAGGAATAATTAGAAATCCACCACCAGCTCCTACAATACCAGAAAAAACACCAATTACTGTAGCTTGAAATGCAATTACAGGATAACTATGTTTTAAGTCTTGTTTTTCTGTTGGTGATACATTTTTTCTACCTACAATCATGGAATAACTTGCAAAGAGCATCACAATAGCAAAGAATATCATAATGAAGATATTATTTGTAACTTCAAAATCATTAATGGTAAAAACCACATCTGGAATTATAGGAACAAAAAAACGTCTGGTAAGATATACCACAATAAATGCAGGTACAGCAAATACAATAGCTGTTTTTACATCTACAAGCCCTTTTCTATAATTTTGAAAAGCTCCAAAAACTGAAGTAACACCAACTACAAATAAAGAATATGCTGTAGCAACAATTGGATGTAATCCTATGAGATAAACCATAATTGGAACTGTTAAAATAGAACCACCACCACCTATTAGACCTAATACAAGTCCAACAACCAATGCGCTAACATATCCTAAAACTTCAATTAATTCCATCTAATGAGGTAGCTTATCCTTTAGTAATCCATATATAAAAGTGCCAAATAGTGCAGCAATTATAACTATAATGATGGAGAATGCTCCAGTACCAATTAAAATATACATAGGTCCTGGGCAAGCGCCTGCCAAAGCCCAACCTAACCCAAAAATTGTACCTCCAATGATATACCGTGTAAAGCCACGATCTTTTAAAGGCACTCTAATGAATGAACCTTCAGTGTTTTTTACTTTTCTAAGTTTAGAAATTAATAGTAAAATAATACCTGTACCAACCGCAGTACCTATAATTCCGTACATATGAAACGATTGAAATTTGAACATTTCAAAAATACGATACCACGAAACCGCTTCAGATTTTACTAATACAATTCCGAAGAAAATGCCGACAAGAAAAAATTTGATATACTTTCCCATAATTAAAATAGAATTGGGTAAATGAGATGAATCATAATTAAGCCTCCTAAAAAGAAACCAATAACAGCAATAAGCGATGGTAATTGTAAACTACTCAAACCTGTAATGGCGTGTCCAGAAGTACATCCTCCTGCATAACGTGTACCAAAACCTATTAGAAATCCACCTACAACAAGTATAAGTATGCCTTTAATAGTGAAAACAGCATCCCAACTAAATAATTCTGATGGCAATAGACTTTGTCCGGCGTTGTTAAAACCAAAAGCTGCTAAATCTTTAATTGTAGCGTCGCTGAGGTCTATTTGTATGGGATTAGATAAAAACTGATGTGCAATAAAACCGCCAATGATCGCTCCTAAGACTACTACAAGGTTCCATCGTTGGCTTTTCCAATCGAAATCAAAGAACTTTGCACGTTTACCTGCTCCACCAATAGCACATAAGGTTCGTAAGTTTGATGACATGCCAAAAGTTCTTCCAAAGTAGAGTAGAAGAAACATGATAAGTGCAATAAGTGGACCTGAAACGTACCAAGGCCATGGCTTTAAAATGTATTCCATAGATTTAATTTGATGCAAAAATAGAATTAAGCTTATAAGTAATTGTGACAAATGTTACTAAAAGTCTAAAATGATAATTTTGTTTCTACCAAGTTCAATTTTTTTCTCTTTTTCTAGTTGTTTTAAAAGTCTTGAAATTACGACTCTAGATGTGTGTAAATCTTGAGCAATTTCTTGGTGTGTGATTTCTAAGCTTGTTGAAGCCGATAACTTTACGTGGTCTGTGAGATATTTGAATAATCGTTGATCCATCTTCATAAACGCTAGCGTATCTATTGTCTCCAGCATTTCATCGAAGCGAATTTGATAACTTTGAAGAATAAAACTTCTCCAACTTTCATTAGTATTAAACCATTTTGTCATGTATTCAATAGGAATCATAATAACCGTTGCATTTTCGTCTGCAATCGCACGAATTTTGCTAACTGATTTTGCCATACAACAGGTGAGAGACATAGCACATGTATCTCCAGATTCAAGAACATATAATAATAGTTCATTGCCATCATTATCTTCTCGTAACACTTTAATATTACCATTAATTAATAAAGGAATATGACTCAACTCTTGTCCTATATCAATAATGATATCATTTTTTCTAAATGTTTTGAGTTGAGCAACATTAGAAATATCATTCATGATTGTTTCATCAAACAAGTAACTAAATTGCTGAAGGTTGTCTTTAGAAATCATGCTCAAAAATAAACATTTAGAAATTTGAAATAAATAGTTTGGTAGATTTTTAATTTATGTAGTATATTTGCATCCCAATTTAAAGGCCTCGTGGCGCAACTGAATAGCGCACTTGATTACGGCTCAAGAGGTTACAGGTTTGAATCCTGTCGAGGTCACGAATAAATACTATAATAAGAAAAAACGCCAAGCTAGCTTGAGCGTTTTTTTGTTTAGAGTATTTTCAAAGCGGAGCTTCAAGAATGCGCAGCAATCCTTTAAATTCCGTTTTGTTTTTTAAATGATAATATTAGCCAAGCTAGCTTGAGCGTTTTTTTGTTTAGAGTATTTTCAAAGCGGAGCTTTAAAGATGCGCAGCAATCCTTTAAATTCCGTTTTGTTTTTTAAATGATAATATTAGCCAAGTTGGTTTGAGCGTTTTTTTGTTGATCGTATTTACAAAAGGCAGCGCAAAATATGTAAAACAATTCTTTGTAAATTGATTTGAATAATGAATTTATTAAGTTAATATTTGGCTTTTAACCAAGCTGATTTGCCCAATTGAAATACTGAATATTTTCAATTTTAGTGTCTACGATGTGGGCAGCTATGTAACCTTTTGAAGGAACAAAAGAAGTTAGTTGCCATTGGTGTTTTTCGGCAGTATTCCATTTTGTCCAAAGCACATTAGCATCTAAATCAGAGTCTAAAGACACTGCAAACTCATCTAAAGGAAATGATAAGCCACTCCCTTTGGCTTTAATAAAGGCTTCTTTGCGCGTCCAACAACGATAAAAGGCTCTGTATTGTTCTGGTTTTGGGATTTTCTTAAGTGCAGTAATTTCAACTTTAGAGAAGAAATTAGACGCAATTTCAAATGTATCGAAATCATCTTTTATTTTTTCGATATCTATACCAATAGTATGGTCGTAAACAAATCCAATAATAGCCATATCTCCAGAATGTGAAACATTAAAATTTAGATTTGTTTTATGTCTAAATTTTGGTTTACCATATTTCCCATAATTAAACTCAATTTTCTTCGGATCTTTATTTAAATAAACGCCAGAGAGCAAACGCAGAACACCTTTGACGACAACATAACATCTTCTATCTTTATAAAATTTAAATCTGCTAGCACGCTCTTTTTCATCCTCAGAGAGAAAGCTAAAGTATCTTTGATATCCGTCATCATTGACAACAAAGTTGATGGACCAAATATGAATAGTATTCGGTTTTAATTCTATTAAAGTTTTCACAAAGGAAATTTTTAAAATCTATTCAAGATAATCATCTAATGCTTTAGCAACAAACTTTACATCGGGTTCATCAAAAAGTGTTCTATGGTCGCCTTTAATGTTTATGGTCGTTACATTATTTGCTATTTTATGCCAAGAAGATAAAATTTCTTGATTAAATAATTTATTTACCTTATTAGTAAGCACTAAAGTAACAGGAAGCTTATAATTTTTCCATCTATATTGATTGTAAATATCAATCAAATGTACCATAGTGTTAGAAGTATGTTTTGCTTCCTCTTTCCCAAACATATTAATAAACCATGGTTTTATGTATTTTTTAAATCGATAGGCAATCATAGTACCAATAACATCTATAGGATTCTTAGTAAGGCGTTTTAAAAAACCTAGGATTCTCATTTTTAAACGACTCTTAGTAACATATTCTTGTTCTGCCATTGTATCCATAACAATTAGCCTGGCTTTATGTCCCTTACTTTTTAAGAGATTTGACATCTCAAAGCCAACAGCAGTACTATGACAATAAACCAGTAAATTATACGGACCTTTTGGGTAAGCCATAAGAATTTCATTTACATAATCGATTGCCATAGCTTCGATAGTTTCGTGCATAGGTAATTTTCCGTATAATCCAGAGGGCTTGATAGCATATACTGGCCTATCTTTATCTAGATATTTAGCTAGTGGATTATAAAAGAATACATGACCTCCACCTGCATGTAAACAAAAAATAGGCTCTTTATTTCCGGTACTTCTTAGAGGAACCAGATTATTCCAAGATTTGATAGGTTTATCTTCCTTAATGATGTTAGAAATTTGGTATATCGTAGGATTCTCTAATAGTATTACTGGTGGTAAGCTAACACCTAAAGTTTTTTCAATTTTGGAAAATAGCTTTACAGCCATTAAAGATTTTCCGCCCAAAGTGAAGTAGTTGTCATGTATGCCGATAGGGCTTTTATTAAACATTGATTCCCAAATTTTAACTAACTCTAGTTCTACGGTATTACTTGGAGCTGCATAGATTACTTCTGTTGTCTTATTTTCAGAAAGTACGGAGGTAGTGATTTCTGTATTAGGAACTTCTTTTAATTGTTCAAGAATTCCATTTAGTGTGATTTCTATAGGTGTTGTGATATAGTCTATAATTAATTTCAAATTGTCTAGAAACCAAGAAGGAATATCTTTATTTATTATGTTGGTGTCACTCATAATATCAAACTTTAAGTGATCTTCAACTCTAGCTATAAATGTTAAAGGGTAATTAGATGTTATACCACTTTTAAACTGCTTTACTAGTATGTCACCACTTTTTATATCTTTCCAGGGAAAATTCTCAAAAACGAAAAGATTGTCAAATAAGGGTTTAGATGAATTGTTGACCCATTCATTTATCTCTTGATTCGTGGTGTCTTCATAATTGCGTGTTTTTTGCTGATGTGATTGAATATCTTTCAACCAATCTTCAAAAGATATATCCGCATCAGTATTTATTCTAACAGGTAACATATTTATAAACATTCCTGCCATTATTTCTATATCAGTAAAGTCCCCTGATCTCCCTGAAACCGTATTGCCAAAAGTGATTTCTGTTGTGTTAAAGTATTGTGATAATAGTAAAGACCATATACCTTGACATAACGTATTTAAAGTAATACGATATTTTTTTGCTGTGTTTCTTAAAGCCTCGTTATAAGTTTGGTCTAGGCGGAAACTTTTGGTAGTAAAATTTCCACTATCCCTATTATCTTTATTGAATAAAGTTGGTTTAGAAAAATCTTTAAAAGTGTGTTTCCAAAAGTGTTCAGCTTCTTTTTTATTTCTACTTTTTTGCCAACTTAAATAGTTCTTATAAGAAGGTGGTGCGTTTTCAAAAACAGCTTCTTTAGATTGGCAAATTGCATCATAACTTTTAAAAACATCCCTTAAAATAATACCAGCAGACCAACCATCTAAAAGTAAATGATGACATTTCCATAGAAGAATATGCTCATTATTGTTAATTTTAATAAGGTTAATGATTAGTGACGGATTTTTCTCTAGATTAATTCCTGCTTCTTTATCTGCCTCTTTGAATTTTTCTATTTCAGAGTTAAGATCTTCAATTTTTATTTCAGAGAAATCGTGAGTAGCCCATTCTATTTCTTTACTAGGACGAACAACTAACAGAGGTTTTTCTATATTTTTCCAATGCACAGTAGTTCTTAAAACTTCATGTCTTTCAATTACAGTATTCCAAGCTTTTTTTAATGCCGAAATATTTAAATCACCTTCTAAGACAGTATGTACATGAAGTAAACCTTGATCTTTACCATTAGATAAATGATGAAACAAAAGGCCTTGCTGTATAATGCTTAATGGATATATAGCATCAATTTTTGGTTTTTTCTCTTGTTCAGTCATATTCAATAATTTCTCTGTACTATAATGAATCCAAAAGGTTATTTAAATCATCTTGATTTAAATCTACATCAGGGAAATCTGACGGTGTATATGTTTCGTCATTATTATTTAAACAGTGATTTATTATCTTTTCTAATTTTGTTTTGAAACTCGTAGTTAAATTACTAATAGTTTTTGGATGATGCACATCTTTACTATAGCTCCAATTAATATGTAAAATATCATTCTGAACAAATGTATTTATTTCAAATAGATAATCTCTTTCACTTTTATTAGATCGTAATGGTATATCCTCAATAGCAGTTGCAACCATTAGATCCTCAGTGTCTTTTATTTGATGGTTTACGCCTAAATAATTAAACAATACTTCTGGTGAATAGTTGGCAATACCATCTATTTCTATATCTGAACTTTTATATTTTAATACACCATAACCTATTCCTTTGTTTGGTATTTGTCTCAATTGTTCCTTAATGGATTTAATATGACTACTTAAATCTTGAGTTTCTAATTGTAGCTTAACAGGAAAATATGATGTAAACCAACCCACAGAATTAGATAAGTCTAATTCGGGAATGTCTTGTGTTTCTCTTCCGTGTCTCTCCATTCCTAAATTTATAATATCAGCTTTAGACCACTCAGATAAAGTAAGTGTTAAAGCTCCTACTAATAACTCATCTATTTTAGTTTTAAATTCCTTATTTGCTTTTTTTAAAAGCTCACTAGTTTTGTTCTTATCTAATGTAAAATGTAAAATTTCAATACTATTTTCTAATATAGGTTTATCAAAATCAAGATCCACTGGTAAGTTTGGCTTTTCGTTAATTTGATTTGCCCAAAAATCTATTTCTTGTTTTAATTTATCAGAATTTGCATATTCATTAAGATATTCACCCCATTTATTTAGAGATGTAGATTTGTCAAGTAAAGATTTATTATCTGTACCATGATCATTAATCAAAGCTCTAAAATCATTGATGATAATCTGCCAAGACACAGCGTCTACCAAAAGGTGATGTGCAATAAAAATAATTATAGAATCTTTTGGTTCAGCTGCTTTAAAATAAATACACTTAAATAAATTGGCTTTAGAGAGTTCGAAATTTTTTTGAATTGAATTTACTTGGGCTTTTATGTATAAATCCGCATCACTAATATCAGAAGATATTAAAAAAATCAGCGGGTTTAATTTCATTTATGTCTAATAAATAGCGAGACAAATTTCCTTTGTTTTTTTTGAAACTAGACCTTAAAGAATCGTGTTGTATAATTAATTCTAAAGCTATATTTTCAAAATACGCTTTAGAAATATCCGGAATACCAGTAAACTTGAAACCTTGATTCCAAAACTCTGGAGCATTTTTATGCGTATCAAAAAACCAATCTTGAATCGGTGTCATTTCAACTTTACCAGTAACTAGGTTCTCTGATTTATTCGTTTTATAAACTTTCGATGTTATAAAAGGTAATAACTCATCAATAGTTTGGTGTTCAAATAATTGATTTGCAGAGAACTCTATACCAAGTTTTCTTGCTTTAGCAATAATCTGAATGCTCAAAATCGAATCTCCACCTATTTCAAAGAAATTATCATTAGTAAGAATAGGTTTAGTATTAAGAACATCCTCCCATATTTTTATTAATTGATGCTCTGTAGAGTTATTCTCTTCCTTAAGGGTAATAAATTTAGATAATTCGCAAATGGTCTGATGTTCAAACAACTGATTAGCTGTTAGTTCTATTCCTAACTTTTTGGCTTTTGCTATGATTTGAATGCTTAGTATAGAATCTCCGCCTATTTCAAAAAAATTATCTTCAGGAAGTACAGGAGAAAAATTTAAAACATCTTCCCATATTTTTATCAATTGTGTTTCAACTTTAGTAAGTGATTTTTCGGTATTTATTAGTATTGACTCACTAGAATTATTATCTTTTTTTATAGGTTTTAGGTTCTTCCTATCTATTTTTCCATTAGGTAACAAGGCAATATTAGGAGTATTGTATATAGCAGATGGCACCATATAATCTGGTAAACGTTTCTTTAAAAACGCCTCTAAATCTTTAGAGTCATAAGAATCATTAGACTCTATATAGGCAACCAACCGTTTTGGTTTCTCTGCAGTATCTGCAGTTGAGGTATTAGAAATTAATTCTTTTAGCTTTAAAAGTATTAACTGATGATCCTCTTTGGATAATTGATTTAATCTATTTTCTAAAATATCTTGTCTCATTTTATAGCCTTAATTACTACCATTGAGTCTGCCCACCAAGTATCTTTTACATCATTTGGCATATTTAAAGGAATAACATGCACTGTAAAGGACGAAAAGTGTTTCAATAACATATGCTGATGTTCTCTACTTAAAGATGCTATTTCATTAGAAAAATAGGTGAAACTTCCGCCAGACTTTAAATGACTAGATGCATGATGAAAGAAATGCTCTGCAAATGTTATACTAGCATTTACGTATTGCATATATTCATCTTCGTTTAGAGGATAGGTATGAAAAAATATACCATCAAAAAGTCCTAAATCGTCTATACTGTCTTGCCAAAGACTATGCACTAGTGAAATATCCTTTGTTGCATATTTTGCTTTCCAAGGTTTAAAATGTTGGTCAACAACAAGGTCATTACATTCTATTATAGTATGGGAATTTATAGGATATTTTTGAATCATATCTGCTGAAACACCTCTACCAAAACCAACTTCTAAAATATCACCTCCATTTTCAGCTATTGCTTTTGCCATAGCTTCCATTAAAGGGATTTGCCAATCTTCCATAATTTCTTGTGCACTTAGTTGTGCCTGACCTCTTTCTGAAAGCCCAATATTATCATCAGCAGCAGTTGCACCAGGAACAAAGTTTTTGGTTTGCTCATTAAGGGAATTTAATTCTGCAGAAAATTCTTTAAGTGCTCTATTGACAACAGCATTTCTCTGCGCTACTTTCGGAGGATTTATATAATTATCATCTTTAATTTCTAAAGTGACTTGAAATGCGTTTGTTCTTTTGATTCTTTTCATAGCAAATAACTTATTTGATTTGGGTTAATAAGTATTCTTTTTCATTCGGATCTAACAACTCAATAGAGTTTAATAATTCATTAATATCATTAGTATTTAAATGTGTGTTTAATAATTTTGCAAGCTCTGAAGTTTCTATAGTAGAGTCAGAATCTATAGTAGTTATATTTTGATTAGCAGTTTCAATAACTACTGCAGCTTTTTTAATCATTTTGCTGTCGGTAATTGTATTCTCAATTTCATCGAGTTCTACACGAAACCCCCTTATTTTTACTTGCTGATCTACACGTCCAAGAAACTCAATATGACCATTAGAATTATACTTAGCTAAATCTCCAGTTTTATACAAAGTAGCGCCTTTTGCATTTTTCAAATATGCGGACTGAGTTAAATCTTCGCGATTTATATAATAGCCAGATAAACAAGTACCGCCAATATAAAGTTCTCCAATAACTCCAAAAGGCACAGGCTCTAATTTTGAATCTAAAATATGTATCTCTGCATTAGCTACGCTATTACCAATAGGAATTGTTTTTCTTTCAATATCTTGTTCTGTAATTTTATGTGCAATACACCATACTGTAGCTTCAGTTGGGCCATACTCATTATATAAATCTACATTTGGAAGTATTGAAAAATGTTTTTCTCCTAATGAAACAGGGCATGCCTCTCCTGCCACCATTACTGTAGTTAAACTATTAAGTTTATTGGTTTCTGAATGCTCAATAATTAAATTATAAAGCGAAGGAAGCATTAAGGTATGGCTTATGTTATGAGTCTCAATTATTGTAGCTATTCGATCAATATCTTGTTCGAGGCGTTTTTCTGAAATTACAAGATTTCCTCCGGTGCACAATGTCCAGAAAATTCCAACCTTAGAGCTATCAAAAGAAATAGATGACATTAATAAGAAAGCAGCAGGATTTTTATCATAAAAGTCTAAACGTCCTGATGTAGAATTTAAAATATTTTTGTGCGTAATTGGTACACCTTTTGGATTCCCTGTACTTCCTGATGTATAAATTATATAAGCTAAATCAGAGCTTAAAATTTGCGGTAACTCTTGCGCATTTATAGCTTCAATAGAATCACTAGATATTAATTCAGCATTAAAATCACTGAAAATTGGAAACAACTTATCTTGTGTTATAATATAATTTACATCAGCATCTTTCAAAATAAAATCAATACGTTGAGAAGGATATTCTGGGTCAATAGGTAAATAAGCACATCCTGCTTTTAGTATGGCTAATAAGCCAACAATCATACTTGTAGAGCGTTCAATAGATAAGCCAATAATTTTGTCTTCCGCTTTTTTCTTAGAAAGTAATACGTGCGCTAAATTTGTGGCGCTATCGTTTAAGTCTTTATAAGTTAAAGATTCATCACCAAATGTTACTGCAAGAGCATCAGGACTTTTTGTAGCTATGTCTTCTATCACATTATGAATACCTGAATAATTTTCAAATGCGTTAGCAATTTTAACCTGATCTTTGTTAAATGTAACTTCCTCTTCTAAGGTTAGCATTGGTAATTCCGAAATTGACACGTTTGCATCTGTAATAATGGCTTTTACTAAAAGGTTAAAATGATCAGAAAAACGCTGAATCGTTGATCTTTTAAATAAATCAGTAGCAAATTCAAAGGTGGTAGATATCATACCATCTTTTTCGTTTACGAATAATGTTAAATCGAATTTTGAAGATTTTAAACGAATGTCTTCTTCTTTTATAAATTTAAGTTGAGTACCAAAATCAACAGTTTCTTCCTCATTGTTATAAACAAACATGATCTGAAAAAACGGATTGATGCTCAAAGATCTAGTTGGTAATAATTCTTTTACCAGATAATCAAACGGAATTTCTTTATTTGAAAATGCTTCTAGTGTGTTTTGACGCACATTAGATAGTAATTCTAAGAATGTGTTGTCTTCTTCAAATTGTGCGCGTAAAACTATAGTATCAACAAAAAAGCCTAACAAATCTTGTAAAGATTTATGATTTCTGTTAGTAATAGGTAGGCCTACTAGAATGTCACTTTGTTTTGTGTATCTATATAGCAAGGTGCAGAAAAGAGACAGTGTAACGACAAAAGAAGTCGTTTCCATTTTTTTAGAAAAAGATAATAAACCTTCAGAATCTTCTTCAGATAAGTTAGACGTGTAATGCTCTCCTGTAAACGAAGGTTGTATAGGTCTTTTATGATCTGTTGGTAACTCTAGTGACGGAATAGTTCCTGATAATTTATCTTTCCAATAGTCAATTTGATGACTTGGAAGTTCTCTTTTTTGATCCCAATATGCGAAATCTTGATATTGAATGGGTAGCTGCTTAGGTTCTAAGAATTGATCGCCTTTAGAAAGCTTTGTATAGTAATTAGCCAATAAGTTGCCAAGTCGTCGCATAGACCACTCATCAATAATAATATGATGAATATTTATGGATAATATATGATGTTGCTCAGAAATTTTTATAAGAGAAACACGTATAAGTGGAGGCGTATTGAGATTAAATGGAGTTCTAATCTCTTCAGTAATAAAAGTACTTGCTTTTTGTTTAGCAGTTTCTAAGGCGTCTTCACTGTAATCAATCAAGTTGATTTTAAATTTAAAACCTTCGTCAACCTTTATAGTTGTTTGCCCATCTTCAATTGGAAAGTAAGATTTAAGTATATTGTGTTGCTCAATAATTAAATCAAAACTTTTTGATAAATAACCGACATTTAAATCTCCAAGAATAGTATAGGATTCAGCATGATTATAAAATGAGTTCTTAGGATATAACTGCTGAAGAAACCAAAGACGTTGCTGACCTTTAGACAAAGGAATGTTTACACCATTAGGTACCTTTGTAATTGCAGGAGCTGTAGGTGTTTTATCTTTCTGCTTTTTCCATTGGCTAAGAAGTGATGATTTATCTATTTCTTTTTTCATTTGGGACAACTATCTTATTTCAGACCTATAATAAACCTATAGCCTGAAGGATTTTTATAGTAATCTTTCTGAGCTGATCTTCTACACCAAGATTAATATCGAAAATACGCTCTATAGCCCAATATAATGAAATTACGATAAGTAAAATAGAACCATAAAGAAGTATATTCTTATAGATCTTAGTTTTCCGTAATAAGAACAAAATAGGGAACATCATTGCAATAATGAGTAATTGTCCAATCTCAACACCAACGTTAAATCCAAATAAGGATATACCTAAATTTTCATTTGATAAACCTAAATCTGCTAAAACACTGGCAAACCCAAAACCATGAAAGAGTCCAAAAACGAAAGCAATAATCCAATCTTTACCTTTAAATATTGGTCTAATATTATGATAAGCTGCCAAACCAATAGATAAAGCTATAATAGATTCTACAAATCGAGATGGTAAACTTACAATTTGAAGCGAGGCTAAACTTAACGTGATGGTATGAGCAATGGTGAAAAACGTAATGATTTTTATAACATACAGAAACGCATCTTTAAAATTCTTTGCAGGCGTCCATGTAGAAGATTGTATTTTAAATGATTCATTAGAAACGGAAGCTTCTTTAGATCCTCGTATTCTTCGGACTACTGAGGGTAAAATTAATGCCAATAAAAAGAGAATATGATCAATACCAATCCAAATGTGCCACATGCCTTGTTTTACCATGGCGACAAAGCCTTTCCATTTTGAGGTGTCTGTAAGATCTAAAGATTGTTTGGTATCGTTTGGCGTAAAAAAAAGAGAAATATTTTTTTCTTCATTAATAACTCCAGCAGCCCAACTATATTCGGTCACTAAAAAACCTCTGTGCGTATCATCTTTTTCATAAACTACATCGTATTTAACATCCATTAGCTCTGGTAATTGATCCATGTTGTCTAACTCAAAGAAGACCTGAATCATTTTTCCTTGAGCATAAGGAAATAAACCTAAGTTTTTTAAAACAATTTTATGTGGTCCGTATTTAGAGGAAAAAGATGCATGCTCTAGTATATAGGCCTTTAATTTCGCTTCATAAGGTTTTATTTCTTCTAAAGTTACGTTGTCTCTTAAGTTTAGATCAAAAATTTTATTTATTTCTCTTACATTAATTTCGAATCGTCCCTCAATGCCATTTGTTTCGTATACTCTTAAGAAGATATAACTTTGGTTAGGGAAATGTGCGGCAACTACCATTGGAGTTAACAGTAGTAAAACGAATATGAATTTTAATAGTAATTTTTTCATTAGAGCTGGGTTAGTTAGGAAAATCTTCCTTTAATATGGTTGGAAGTGTTAAACTGAAACGGTGTTCAGAATAAAATTATAAGGATTTTTTGCGTCTTCAGAAATATTTTCAATAGCGATTTCTTGACCGATTCCAAATTCTGTGGCTAAGTCTAAAAATAAATCCATCACAATTTGATCCTCTAGAGCCCATCCAGTAGAATCGAAAACGGTTCTTTGATTTTTAGCACTAGTATATGTTTCGCTGTGTTTCACTAATTCTGATAAGTCAGGTCCAATTTCTGAATCTTTTAGCTGTTGACATTCTCCCTCAATTTTTGCTTGCTCTAAAAAATCTGGGCAAACTAAGCTCTGTTTTAACAAATCTAGAGGTAGCTCCACTTTCCCTGGGAAATCTGATCCAATAGCATTAATATGAATATGGTCGTTAGTTTTTAGATTTTTAAAAAGTGGTCCTGTACCTACATCTATTGAGGTTTCAGTGCAAACAATATCACAAATGTTTAAAATATCTTTCATTGAAGAAGATACAATCTCAATATTAAGGTCTAGCATTGCGATACGATTACTAAAAGATGCCATGGTAGTTTTATCAACATCAAAAAGCATTACTTTCTTAATGTCAAATAGTCTAGATAAGGCGTGTAATTGCGTTACGGATTGTGCTCCACAACCAATTAATCCTAATACAGAACTATCTTCTTTTGCCAAAAACTTTGAGGCAACTGCAGAAGCAGCACCAGTTCTGAGTGCAGTAAGAAGTACACCATCAACTAAACCTTTAAGATGGCCAGTAGTGGTATCATAAGAAGAAATAGTTGAGAGAATTGTTGGTAAATCATACTTTACAGGATTCCTTGGATGATAGCCTACAACTTTTATAACTACTTCATCTCCTTTTTTGTGTACAGGCATCCATTCAACAAGTCCAGGATCATTAATTTCATAATTAAAACCAGAGCGAATTGGTATTTCTGTTTTTTCAGGGTTATATGATTTTATACTATTGGTTGTTCTTTCTATCAGAGTATCCATCAACTTATTGAGACCATATGTCTCCAATATTTTGTTAACATCATTACCTGATAAGATAAGGGTTTTATTTTCCATAGGTTTTACAACTTATTAAGCTTTTTCTTTCAAAGTAGACATTTATTTTTTTAATAAGCCTATTTATTGCGATACATTCGATAAAGTGGCTTATCTATTGGATATAACAACTAAGATGTCTCATTTCCTCATTTAAATTAAACTTTTTCAATTAAAAACAATATTTGTTTTTTCTTATCATATAATATTCACTTAATCGATGATAAAAGCTTTAGAATCTTGTTTTTCAGAAATTTGGATTTGATTTATATACATTAGACAAATCAAAATGCCAAAATGTTTTGTTTATGATTGTAGATGAATCAAAAGATATATCAAATTTAGAATCTTTAAGTAGGATAATACCTAAATCACTTTTTAAAGTATTGCCATCATTAATAAATATTGGCGTTTTGTTGTTTGTGTTTATATTATTTGATGGTTGGTATAGGTCGCTGACGGAGATTAATCTCGATGATTTTAATGAAATAATGTTGGCTACTTCACCAACACAATTTTTCAAAGGTTCTATAATACTTTTTTTACCGGTGATTTTAATTGTTGTACTCATGATTTGGGGCAGAAAACATTTATTTATAAAATGGAAAGATATATCAGGAGGAACTGAATTAAGGTGGGTAATAGGTGTATGTATTATAGCATTATCTTGGATACATATTTCATTTCCTTTTAATTATTTCTTAAATGAATCTATTTTAATCGAACGATTTTTGGTTTTAACTTTAACTTTACTAACTATATGGCGTCCATTTTTTTTGATTTTGTATCTCTTTTTTCCAATCATTTTTCATTTTGGAGAACCATTGATGGTTAATAATTGGAGTGTTACAGAATTGCCAATTAGAATTTTAACACTTTTTGGAGCACAACTTATTTATTGGTTATTATTTCATAAGCATAAATGGAACATTAATGCATTTTTATTCATATTCATCTGTGTTATTGCAGGTAATTACTTTCCTGCAGGAATTAGTAAATTAAAAATGGGCTGGCTATCAAATGATAACTTATACTTACTTTTAAGTAATATGTATGCAGATGGATGGCTTAATATTTTGAGTGAAGACGTTTTATCAGAGGTGACGCAATTTCTGTCTAAATACAACTTGTTATTAAAGATTGGGTGTTTAGTTTTTGAATTTGGATGTATTTTAATTTTAACTAAAAAAACATGGTCTATTCGCTTCTTTCTTTTAGGTTTTCTAACATTTCATGCATTGGTATTCGCCATGACAGGAATTCTTTTTTGGCCATGGATCGCTTTCGAAATAGTTTTACTCAATATTCTTAGAAGAAAAAGTACATTTAAATCTGAAATTAATAAGTTCGGTGTATGGCACATTCTCCTATCTGTGATGCTCATATTCACTTCAACAATTTGGCTTAAGCCATCAGTTTACGCATGGCATGATTCTCCTGTTAACTACAGCTATTATTTTAAAGTTCAGGATGTAACAGGGCAGACCTTTAATTTACCTGTTCAATATTTTTGGCCAAAGCATTATCAGCAAGCTTGGACTAATGGATTTCATTTTATTCATGATAAACCTACATTAAATATTGTATGGGGAGTTTCTTTTAATGAAGAGGAAGTAAATAAGCTAATGACTTTCAAGAATGCAGAAGATGTTATTGCATATGAAATGGCTAATGGTAAAAGTCTTTATCAGCCAGAATTAGCCGCTGAGTTTAAGAGATATATGATAGACTTTATAAAAGATAAAGATTATAAGTTGACATTAAATCCTTGGTTTAGAGTATTTTCGGCACCACCGCAGCGTCTTGTTTTTTCTGAAGAGAATCTATACGATGGTAAATATGACATCGTTAAAA
The DNA here is from genome assembly GCF_044594915.1 of Winogradskyella sp. R77965. Taxonomy (GTDB): domain Bacteria; phylum Bacteroidota; class Bacteroidia; order Flavobacteriales; family Flavobacteriaceae; genus Winogradskyella. Next base: position 3,446,604 of record NZ_CP138990.1, read on the forward strand.
TTCATATATATCAGAGATTGTCTTCATTTAACGGTACTGATTATAAAGAATTAAGAAAACAAAAAGTCATGACTATAGATATACCAAAGTAGGGTAATAGTAGTTTGTAATGACCTCGTAAAGTAATAATAAATACATGATTTTTTTCCTCCTACGACAGTTTTTGGAAGCTTAATCGGATTTTAAACCTTTACATCTTATATATTTTTTCTATTCACATGTTTTGTCTTTATTTTAGAAAAAAAAGTTACAAGACCTTAGTAACTGCCAAATTGCTATAATGCCAACTCATATTTATAAATAAACCATACCAAAGTGAATTTTTCTTGGAGCCCAGATCAAATAGAATTTAAGGATAAGATAATTGCCTTCGCAAAAGATAATCTTAATACAGATACGCTAGATAGAGATCAAAATCTAAACTTTTCTAGAGCGCTTTGGAAGAAATGTGCAGATTTTGGAATTCAAGGCTTATCTGTGCCCAAGAAATATGGAGGAAAATTTGAAGATATTGATTTACTCACGGCAACACTTGCTATGGAAGGTCTAGGTTATGGTTGTAACGATAACGGTTTAGCATTTGCTTTAAATGCACAAATGTGGACTGTACAATTGCCTCTTTACGAATTTGGAACCGAAGAACAACGTGAAAAATTTTTAAGACCAATGATTACTGGCGATAAAATTGGTGCTCACGGACTTACAGAACCCGAAGCTGGTTCTGATGTTTTCAGTATGACTACTCATGCCAAGAAAGTGGAAGGGGGTTATATTTTAAATGGAAAAAAACGATTAATAACATTAGGACCAGAAGCAGATCTGGCATTAGTTTTTGCAAATGTAAATCCTAAAGTAGGAAAGTGGGGAGTAACAGGTTTCATTGTAGAAAAAGGTACCAAAGGATTTATACAGAGCTCAAATAAAGCCAAAATGGGTTTGCGAACTGTACCTATTGGTGATTTAATTTTTGAAGATTGTTTTATACCAGAAGAAAATAGACTAGGAAAGGAAGGAGCTGGTTGGGCTATTACGTCTTATTCTTTGGAGTATGATCGATGCAGCATATTGGCAAGTCAGTTAGGAGCTATGGAACGTCAGCTTGAAACGAGTATAGATTTTGTGAAAGAAAGAAAACAATTTGGAAAATCTATAAGTGCATTTCAATCTGTTTCTAATCGCATTGCAGATATGAAATTACGTTTAGAAACATCAAGATTACTCTTATATAAAGTGGCATGGCTTAAAAATGAAGGAGATTCTGCAATGCTAGATGCGGCACTTTTAAAATTACAGCTAAGTGAAAGCTTTATAGCCTCTAGTTTAGATACGATAAGAAATCATGGAGGAAGTGGTTTTTTAACTGAACATGAAGTAGAAAGAGATTTAAGAGATGCTGTAGGAGGCGTACTTTACGCAGGCACTTCAGATATACAACGGAATATAATATCACAAATGTTGTTTTCTAAATAACCTACAAGAATGATTTATACCATCCCAAAAATATTACAAAATGCAGCCCTAAGGCATCCTGATAAGGACGCTTATAAGTTTATGTCTCAATCTTTGACCTACAAAGAATTAAAAGACAAAGCAAACGCATTAGCAGCATTATTACTTCAATTAGATGTAAAAAAAGGAGATCGTATTGGCATATATATGAACCGTTGTATTGAAACTGCAATTGCAATTTACGGAATTACAACAGCTGGTGGAGTATTTGTTCCGTTAGATCCAACAGCACCAAAAAAGCGTACAAGATTTCTTATAGAAGACTGTAATATTTTGCATTTGGTAACGGTGCCAACTCAATCTCGAGCAATGTCAACTTTGACTGAATCATCAACATTGTTAAAAACAGTTATTGGTATTGAAAAGGACTTGCTAGTTAACACCATATCATGGAATGAGGTATTTAATAAAAATCTTGATAAAGTTATATTCCCTAGAGTCTTAGGAAAAGACTTAGCATACATTATGTATACATCTGGTTCAACGGGTTTACCAAAAGGCATTATGCATACTCATAATAGTTGCCTAGCCTATGCCAAACGATCTAAAGATATATACGATGTTAACGAAACTGATATTGTTGCGGGTCATGCAGCCTTGCATTTTGATATTTCAACATTCGCGTATTTTACAGCTCCGTTTTCTATGGCGTCGACAGTTATATTATCTGACGCACATACAAAACTACCAGCAAGTCTATCTCAATTATTGGAGAAAGAAAAAATCACAATTTGGTATTCTGCACCACAAGCATTAATACAATTGTTACAAAAAGGACTGTTAGAAGAAAAAGATTTATCTGCGTTGCGTTGGGTTTTATTTGGCGGTGAAGTTTTTTCGAAAAAATATTTAAAACGATTAATAGAATTATGGCCACAGGCCATGTTTGGGAATGTCTATGGTCCTGCAGAAGTAAATCAGTGCACATACTTTAATATTGATAAAAACTATAAACTCGAAAACGATTTACCACTTGGAGTTGTTTGGGAAAATACAGATTATCGTATTCTAGATAGAAATGATATACCAGTTGAACAAGGAGAGCCAGGTGTCTTAGCTATACGAAGTGAAACCATGATGTTAGGCTATTGGAATAATACCGAGCTTACAAAGAAGTCGTTATATAAAGAGTCTATTTTGCCAGTTTATGATTATGAGTTTTTTAAAACCGGAGATGTTGTGAAAGAGAATGAAAATGGGGATTTAGTTTTTGTAGGAAGAAGCGATAGACAAGTAAAAATAAGAGGTTATAGAGTAGAATTAGATGAGATTGAAGCACAACTCATAAAACATGAAAATGTTAGAGAAGCCATAACTTATGTAGAAAAAAAAGAAAATGATTCAGGAGATACTATAACCGCAGTTGTTTTATTAGACACAGAAGAAGGTAATGCCGATATAAAAGAGTTGCAAGCGCATTGTGCAGAGAATTTACCAAAATATGCTGTTCCGGAGCAGATTTATATAATGAACGAATTTCCGAGAACAACTTCAGATAAAGTAGATAGAAACAAGATTAAAATAAAAATTGCAGAAAATTATAATGAATAAAACTATTATTAATTATATACAAAACGAACTTATTGTTAGCCCAGAAGCTGTTGATATAGATGCAGAAGATGATTTATTAGGTAGTGGATTGTTAGATTCACTAGGTATGATGAAATTAGTAAGTTTTATAGAAAAAAGGTTTGAGTTAAAAATACCTGCACAAGATATGGTTATTGAAAATTTTATGACTGTAGCATGTATTTCTGATTATCTAAAAACTAAAGTATCATAGTATTGATACAAACATGAAAGAGAAGCAAAATTACATAGAGACCAATATCGAATTGACGCAAAGTCAATTATTGCTTTGGATGGGACAAAAATTGAATCCCAAGAGTCCTATGTATAATATGGCACACTCATTTGAAATTAAAGGTGCAATTAACGAATCTATTTTCAAGAAATCATTTCAAGAATTAATTGATGCTACAGATGTTTTCAGAATCATTTTCAAAGAAGAAAAAGGTATTCCATTTCAGAATATATTAAAATCACTTCAGTATGATGTAGAAGTGATAGATATTTCTAATTCAGAAATAAACGAATTAGAAAATATTTTGAAGGAGCGAACTATGAAAGCGTTTAACCTGTATGAACCTCTTTTTGATTCAGTATTATACAGGATTAGTGAAGCACATTACGTTTGGTTCTTAAATATTCATCATTTAGTTACTGATGCCACTTCTTCAACAATTCTTTTTGAAAATTTCACTCAAATCTATAAGAAAAATTTAGATGCTCAAAATGAGCTAGCATTTAAAATACCTCAATATAGAGACTACCTAAGATTTGAAAAAAATGCAACTGAAGATATTGATAAGGAAGATGCACGTAAATACTGGAAAGACACGGCAAATAAAGTTACTGCGCCACCAATTTTGTATGGGCAAAGTCCAAAAGAATTGACATCATTATCAAACAGAATTACAGTAAAATTAGGTGAAGATCGTATTGCGAAACTTGAAGAATTTGCTAGTAAACCAGAAATCAGATGTTGGACCAAAGATCTAACCTATTTCAATATCTTTTTAACCGCGTTATTTGTTTACATCAAAAGAATAAGTAACGAAGAAAAGTTAGCAATAGGCGCATTATCTCATAGCAGAGTTACAAATGAGTTTAAGAAAACTGCAGGTATGTTTGTGGAATTATTTCCCCTTGTAGCTGAGTTTTCAGAAGAAGACACTTTCGTAGTATTTTATAATAAAGTACGAAACGAAACCAATGAATACTTACGACATGCGCAACCAGGAATGGCTAGTGCAGAGGCGAGTAGTGGTTTTAATGTCGTCTTAAATTATATCAAATCTAGTTTTTCAGATTTTAATGGAAGTTCTGTTAAATCTGAATGGATTCATCCTAATCATTGTGATGCTGCCCATCATATGAGGTGTACTGTTTATGATATGGATGGTACTGGCGATATGGAATTATTTTTTGATTTGAATACAGCCATTTTCAATAAAGAACTTCAAGAAAGAATACCAACACACTTCCTAACAATTTTTGATGCGTTCTTAGAGGACAATACGCAGTTAATAGATAAGCCAGCTATCATAAGTGAAGAAACAATTAAGGACCAATTACACACTGTAGTTTTTAATAATTCCTATCCTTCTTTTATGAAAAAGATAGCAGATGTTATTGAATACAACTCAGATGTGGTTGCGATAAGAAACGGTTCAGAAACCTATACGTATAAAGATCTTAATCACTTATCCAATGCACTAGCCCATACGTTAAAAGAAAAAGGCATTACTTCTGGTAATCGTGTAGGAGTGCATTTTTATCGTTCTGCTGATTATATTATTTCTTTAATAGCTATATTAAAACTAGACGCTGTTTTTGTACCAATTGCAGCAGATCAGCCCAAAGAGCGAATTGGCTATATCATTGAAAATTCTGATTGCTCATTAGTTATTACAACGTCTATCTTAAAAGATAATTTAAAAAGTAATGACCTTCAAATTTTAAACCTTAGTGACAGTACTTGGAAGCAAAATAATCCCGAAGGTGCTATTGCTTTGCCTGAGAGTAAGCCAGAACAAATAGCCTATATTTTATACACGTCTGGATCTACCGGAAAACCAAAAGGCGTCATGGTAACGCATAATAACTTATCGAATTACCTTTTTTGGTGCAATGATTATTGGGGTGAACAGACTAAGTTTGCTTTTTGTACATCAATTAGTTTCGATATTACATATACTGCTATTTTCTTACCGCTATATCATGGTGGAGAAATCATAGTCTACAAAGAAGATGCGAAAGGACCAGATACTTCTGTAATTAGAATGTTAGAAGATGATAGAGCAGATTCAATTATATTAACGCCTTCACATTTGCTATTGTTTTTAGGTAAAGGTCATTCAGAATCAAAGCTTCGAAATGTTATTGTTATTGGTGAGGACTTTAAAACAGATTTAGCGATTAAGGTTCAAAATGAATACCATAAGGATTTATCTATATATAATTTTTACGGACCAACAGAAGCAACTATTGGAAGTATTATAACAAAATTCAATATTAAAACTCATAAAGCGGTTTCTGTACCTATTGGAGTTCCTATTTATAATACAATCGTTTTGGTTTTAGATGATCATCTCAACCTAGTACCAAGAGGTGTTGTTGGGATGTTATATTTAGGAGGATATGGTGTAGCAAAAGGTTATGTAAAACGACCAGAGCTCACTTCAGAAAGATTTATTCAAAATCCTTATTTAAGCTCAGATATTTTATACAACACAGGCGATTTAGTGAGACTTAATAACGATGGAGATTATGAGTTCTTCGGAAGAAAAGATAATCAAGTAAAACTCAATGGACATCGTATAGAATTGCGTGAAATTGAAAGTGTTTTAGAACAGCATGATGGGGTAAAAGAAGCTGTAGCACTTGTAATAGATAGTGGTAATAGCTTAAAAAAGATTGGTCAATTAGTTGCATTTTACAGGGGAAATTCTGAAGTAGAAGCATCTCAATTGAGTCGTTATTTAGAAAAGCAGTTACCACAGTACATGATACCGCTCCAATTTAAATATTTAGAAGAATTTCCCTTAACTCCTAATGCTAAAGTAGATCGTAAAAAATTAAGCGAGTCCAGTGATTTTCAATTTGAATCGAATACAAAATATGTTGGACCAACAAATGAAATTGAAGAAATTATTGCTAGAGTATGGTCAGATTTATTGGAGATAGAAAAGGTAGGAATTCATGATAATTTTATAACACTAGGTGGACATTCATTATTAGCGATGCGAATTACAAGCGTATTAAATGACACCTTAGAAATGGAAAATCCGCTCGATAAAATTTTTGTATATCCTACTATAGCCTCTTATGCAAAGTATATTGAAGAAACCATTATTTGTTTATTAGCCGAATAAATAGATGCAATTTTATAAACAAAATAGTATTAAGCATAATTTTTTCAGAGCAATCGCTGTGATGATTACGCTATGCTATATTTTAGGACTTGCGCAACTACCAATAAAAAGTGTTTTACATACTATTTCACATAATTTTGAAATTCCAAGTTATGTGCTTCAGCATGATGAAGCAGATAATAGTGATTATGCAAAACAGTTGAGTCTGGGAACTAACGCTGGTAATCATAATTTAAATCATCAACATAAAGTTCTAGATTTTTTAGAAGTGATTTTTGATGAACAATCTAATGGCAATGAAAATCACAGTGGAGAAACAACCATCGTTGATTTAAAAATAAATAAGCATATAACTAATAAAAAATATAAATTAATCTTTGCTAAGATTAATTATCTTGAAAAGCCGTCATATTGGTTACATAACCAGTTTGAAATGAAAGGCTATCTCAACAAGTTGTATCGACCTCCACAAGTTTAAACGGTTTAGCGATGAAGTTTTTAAGCATAAATTTCATCCAATTTCATTTTTAAACATAGTTTCTCAATTAGCCCCAAACATAGATGGACTTTAAATCGTATGCTCTAAGCTTAAGATTTACCTAGAGAAACTTAGAATTTCAATAAATATTAAATATAAAACTATGAAACGTATATTAATATGTACAGTCTTTATGGCACTGTGCGCTAACATTTTTGCCCATGAAATAAATGGGAAAATTACAGACGAAAAAAAAATACCAATAGAGGGAGTAAACGTGTATAACCAAAACACAGGTGGTTTTACAGATAGCAATGTTGCAGGTTATTATGAACTCGATGACATCTCAGTTGGTGATGTTTTAATTATAAGTGGCTTAGGTTACGAAAAACAAAAAATTACAATTTCAGAAGATCAACTAGACGCAACGGTTAACATAACTTTGATTGAATCTTCTGTGTCTTTGGATCAGGTCGTTTTAGTGTCAAAAGTAAATGCATTAACCGAATATGTTAATGTAGATATTAAAACTAATCCTATTAAATCTGCACAAGAAATTTTGAGAAAAGTACCAGGATTAATTATTGGTCAGCATGCTGGTGGTGGAAAGGCAAAGCAAATCTTTTTAAGAGGTTTTGATATTGACCACGGTACAGATATTTCAATCTCTACAGATGGACTACCAGTTAATATGGTGTCTCACGCACATGGACAGGGTTATGCGGATATGCACTTTATTATTCCAGAAACAATTGATAATATAGATTTTGGTAAAGGTCCATATTATGCTAATGTGGGTAACTTTAATACCGCTGGTTATGTTGAACTTAATACTAAGAAAAAGATTGATGATAATTTGGTAAAACTAGAGGTAGGACAATTCAATACCATTAGAAACGTAAATATGTTTAAAATCTCAGATACCGAGTATAGTAATACGTTCATAGCATCAGAATTAGTACTTACAGATGGTGTTTTTAATTCACCTCAAAATTTTAACCGTTTCAATATATTGGGACGTTATAATTTTAATAATTTTGAAGATGAAGAATTAACCTTATCGATTTCACACTTTCAAAGCCGCTGGGATGCTTCTGGTCAGATTCCTACAAGAGCTGTAGAGCAAGGAATCATAGGACGTTTTGGAGCCATTGACGATACGGAGGGTGGTAACACCAGTAGATCTAATATTTGGGTAAATCATAAAAAACAATTAGATGAGCACCAAAGCATAAAGTCTAAAGCCTATTTATCGAGATATGGATTTGAATTGTATTCTAACTTTACATTCTTCTTAGAAGACCCAGTTAATGGTGATCAAATAAAGCAAAAAGAAAGTCGTCTTATTGCCGGAGCAGAATCAGTTTACACTCGCAATTTTCATTTAGATAATCATGATATGCAATTTGATTTCGATGCTGGTCTAGGTTTTAGGTATGACGATAATAACGATGTTGAATTGTCAAAAACACGAAACAGACGAGAAACTTTAGAGCGAATAGCGTTTGGTGATATCGATGAACTTAACGGTTATGCGTTTTTAAGTGCAAATCTTAAAACAAAGAAATGGAAATTTAATCCAGGGCTTCGATTAGATTATTTTAAATTTAATCATGTGGATTTTCTCGCAGATTCTTTTAAGACATTAAGTGAGGATGATATCATCGTTAGTCCAAAGTTTAATACAATATTCACGGCATCTGAAAATTTACAATTATTCGGTAAGCTTGGTTATGGTTTTCACTCTAACGATGCAAGAGTTGTTACTGCAAATACTGGAGAACAAACCTTACCTTCAGCATTTGGAGCAGATTTAGGTACGATATGGAAACCAGCAGACAGGTTAGTTATTAATGCCGCAGTATGGAGCTTGTTTTTAGAGCAGGAGTTTGTTTATGTTGGTGATGCTGGTATTGTGGAACCTAGTGGCGAAACACAGCGTTATGGTGTTGATTTCGGATTTCGTTATCAAATCAATGATTGGTTATTTATTAATAGTGATATTAATTATACAGTAGCAAGAAGTATAGAAGAACCAGATGGGCAAGATTTTATTCCTTTAGCACCAGATTTAACATCTGTTGGTGGTATCACAGTTAAGGATTTAGGGAAATTTTCTGGAAGTTTGAATTACAGGTATGTAGATGATAGACCTGCAAATGAAGATGATTCTATAGTTGCAGAGGGTTATTTAGTTACGGATTTAAACCTTAATTACAATTTTGCAAAAAATTGGTCTTTCGGTCTAATCGTAGAAAATTTGTTTGATGTAGAGTGGAATGAAACACAGTTTGCTACCGAAACCCGTTTATTCAATGAGACAGATCCAGTTGAAGAAATCACTTTTACACCAGGAACACCTTTCTTTGCTAGAGCTGTCCTGTCGGTTAGGTTTTAATGAAATAATTAATTTTTTTTAAAAATGAAAAGGCTACCGCATGGTAGTCTTTTTTTATTAAAGTGCATTTTTAGTAACATAAACACGCCAACCTATTATAGCCATTTGTAGCTTAGAAGCTTTGCTAAGGTCTAACTGTTTTTTGCTGTAAGAAGGTAATAAGGCTTTATTTATTTTGGCTAAAGCCTTAAAGATGGTTTTCTTCATTGTTTTTAGACAAAGGCTTTTTTTGCCTAACGTCACTTTAGTGACAAAAATAGTAAAACTTATTCTAGAACTAAGTTTTACATTTTTTTGATTGGTTGTTTGGTTTTAATTTAGAATATTGAAAATATAATATCAATAATCAGTTTTGCTAATGTCATCATAATTTTTTGGTTTTAGAGGTTAATAAATTACTTCGTTTACTTGATTGAGTTTTCAATATATATCGGCAACGAATAATTCTCCAAACGTTTTTATAAAAATCGACGAATTTGCATTCTAATTTGTAAGTAAAAAAATCAAAATAGTTTTAATAAAATGTGACTTGTCTTAAATTTAGTTATTAATTGTAATATTAAAATAGCTTATATGTGCAAAACTGGTACATTTATAGGGCATTTTTGAAGTAGTTTTGTTAATCGTAGAGGGTTTTCATCTTTAAAATGATTGTTTTTTTACTTTTCATCTTTTTTCAAAATCAAAATGTGATAAATATCATATTCTACCTGTACTATTTTTTGTAAATAATTTTAGCTTAACATTAAGACTCATTTTTAAACCTATCTTTGTAAAAAAATGAAAGTATGAATAGAATTTTTACAATTGTAATTCTGTTGTTTTCTACTGTAGGTTGGTCACAAACTATTGTGATTAATGAGTTAGATGCAGATTCTCCAAGTACTGATACTGCAGAATTTGTAGAATTGAAATCTCAAACACCAAATTTTTCTACTGATGGCTATATACTTGTGTTCTTTAATGGCTCGAGCAGTGGTGAAGATTCTAGCTATATGGTTATAGATTTAAACGGCTACACAACTGATAACAATGGATTGTTATTAATAGGCAGTACAGGTGTGGCACCATTTCCTCAAGTCGTAATTTCAGAAAATGTAATTCAGAATGGGGCAGATGCAGTAGGCTTATATTTAGCTTCCATCAATGATTTTCCTGAAGGGACGTTAGCTACACAAACCAATTTAGTCGATGCTATAGTATATGGAACCAACGATTCTGATGATACAGCTTTGTTAGCGTTGATGGGTGAAACTACCCAATACAATGATAATGGTACTAATGCCAATCCAAAATCTATTCAGCGATTTGTTGATAATATGGATGTAGAGTCATTTTCTACAGCGACACCAACTCCTCGACGTGAAAATGATGGTTCTGGAAGTGATATTAACCCTGTGGCAATTTCGGTAGTAGAAACGCAGTATAGTGAAGATGAAAGTTTTGATATTACGTTTACATCCGAAACTGATGTGACCTCAGATTTAAATTTTACCATAAGTCTAGATAATTATGGGTTCGACAATTCAGATTTTACTGGAAATTTAAGCTTAACCATCCCAAATGGTACAAATACAACAAGCACAACGATTACATTAATTGACGATTCAGCAGATGAAGGTGATGAGGTTTTACAAATACAATTTTTAGATTTGGTAGAGCCTATTGTGGCTTCTAATAATTATGTAGAAGTTAGAGTTGTCGATAATGACTTTACTATTGCTGCATGGGGAACACCAGTTAATTCAACAACAGGACTTGTGCAGAGTACGCAACCAGAAGGATATTATGATAGCATAGACGGTTTTGCAGATGTAGCATTAAGACAAGCATTACAAGATGTTATTGCTGATCCTACAGTGGTAAGAGCACAAACCTATGCAGATGTCATTGATATTTTAAAAGAAGCTGATCAAAACCCGCTTAATAGCAATCAGGTTTGGTTAGTCTATTCTGAAGAAGGAAGACCAAAGCTAGATTTTCAAACAAGTTCTGATAATACTGGTAAATGGAATAGAGAGCATACCTATCCTCGATCTAGAGGTGGCTTTTTTGATATTGAAGAAGATGAAGTCGCTGATGGAATAGACATATTTTGGACAACCAAAGCAGACTCGCTTCGTCATGGATTTTCAGATGCACATGCTTTAAGAGCAGCAGATGCGTCAGAAGAACAGTTCTCGTGGAAATCAGCATTATGGACAATATGTTGGTCCAACAGGAACTTTAGGAAGTTTTAGAGGAGACGTAGCACGAAGTGTGTTTTATATGGCAGTTAGATACAATGGTTTAGAAGTTGTTAATGGTTATCCAACTACAACAGGTCAGTTAGGAGATTTAGCTACACTTTTAGATTGGCACAGAAATGATCCTCCAGATGATTTTGAAATGAATAGAAATAATGTCATTTATAGCTGGCAAAAAAACAGGAGCCCATTTATAGATAAGCCGCTATTGGTAGAATACATTTGGGGAAACAAAGTTGGAGAGGTTTGGGATCAGTCCTTAAGTGTTGAGGATAGTGATTTTTCTTATATCTCAATGTATCCAAATCCTGCTAAAGGAAGAGTTTATTTTAAAGGTTTGAAAGGTGATACTAAAATTGAAGTGTTTTCTCTTGAAGGCAAACTATTAAAGAATTTTAATACGATTGAAGATTATATAGATTTAGACTTAGCCTCTGGGTTGTATATGTTGAAGTTAATAAGTGATAATCGCTCAATAACCAAGAAAATAATAATAGAGTAAATGCATATATCTTTATGAACTAAAAAAGCCAAACTAAAAATTTTAGTTTGGCTTTTTCCTGTTGATTGATGAAAATAAATTAGTTTTTCTTTTTTGTCTTTATTACAATGACTCCATCTTTTCCTTTATTACCATATTTTTCGATGGCCTTTTTATCCTTTAAAACTGTCACGGATTCTATAGAACCAGCTTTTAAATCTTTAAATTTATCCTTGGTCACCTCTTTTCCATCAATAATATATAATGGATTAGAATTACTATCTCCTGAAATAAAAATATTGCTTTTCCCATCATTATTATTAAGGATTATAATATTTTCTTCTTCACTATCACGATTTTTCATCCAAACTTTTTTCTCTTTGCCATTAACAATTACGATATGACTTTCGTCTTGGTCTTCATCAGCTATAACTTCTACAACTTTGTTGTCATCGGAAATAACATGAACATTTTTACTTCGTTTTATAATTCTTCTTTTACCATTTTTGCCATTAGCCTTTATAATATATTTGATATCCTCCTCCTCATGCTCTTCATCGTGCTCATGTTCTTCATCATGCTCATGCTCATCATCTGATATTACATAAATATGACTTCCGCTTCCTGATCTGCTAAGCTTATGTTTTGAACCTTTAGTTTCATATACAAATGTATTTTCTACATGTTTTGCATTGCTATTTCCAATTGAAATACTGTTTTTGTATTCGTTATAAACAATTTTTACTGGGTCAATAGCTTCATCTGAGTTAACATTATAACTAGTATTAGAATTTTTAGATTTTACGTCAATTTTTATTGCTGTAATCTCACCATTCTTGTTGCGCTTTATTCCTTTAAATTTGGCAGTTAAGCCTTCTTTTTTGAGTTGCTCTTTTATTTCTTCCAGTTCTGAATCTGTTGTATTTTTTGTAATTATTGTGATAGAGATATCTCCATTCGATTGAGGTCTATTTTTAGATTTTTGAGGAGTAGCCATAGCTATGAGTTGACTATTTTTATTAGGCTTAATAGCTTTAGTAGTTTTTACAGGTTTTGGGGATTCCTTTTTATTAGTTTTTGAAAGTTTTGCCTTTTTGTCAATTTCTTGTGTTTTATCTTTAGAATATTTCTTTTTATACTCTTTTAACTCTTCTTTAGTTTGAAAACCTGCTCTAAGAATTGCATTATGAGCCCTTTCTTGTAAAGCTTTAATTTTGGAGTTATTCTTAAGTTGACCATTCAAACTATCAAAATGTAAAGTGGCGCCATTAATTCTACCGACATAACCTCCACCATCACCAAATAACTCTTTATAAATAATAAAAGAATCTATTGTATTTTTAGAATCACCTCCACCATAACTGCGGTTATAAAGTTTAACGAAAATATTGATAAGCTCATTATTTTCATTTCGTTTTATTTTACTAAAAATTAAGGTTCCGCCCTTTTTTTCAACAGTATTAGACATTGATTTCAGTTCATTGTCAGTTGTGTTTTTATTAACAACAAATTCTATTGTTTCCTTTTCTGAATTTATAGACGAAGTTTCACTTGCGACATAAACGTCTTCAGTATTCATACTCATTAGTAATCCAGCTAAAAGCGGCAGAATTAATAAGTATCTCCATTGTTTTTTTCTGTTTGATCTCGATTTTTTTAACATAACTATGCGTTCTTTGATTAATGAATTATAAAAATTATTTGAAAATGAAATTTTAGAGTTTGCAACGCAGGTCTTTAGCAATAAACGCTGGTACTGTTTTTCGTCTTTTGTTAAGTTTTGCGTTTTATAATCCGCGATATGTTCAAGATTTTGACGCACTTCTTTTCTGTAAAACCAAATTAGAGGATTAAACCAAAAGATCACGCACGCTAACTGGGTGAATAAAATATCTAAGGAATGCATTTGACGAGCATGTACTTTTTCATGAATTAGAATTAATTGTAATTCATTATTAGAATAGTTTTCAGGATTATATACAATCCATTTAAAGAATGAAAACGGTGAAATCTTAGTTTCTACAACTACATAAGTGTAAATACCATCTTTATTTTTTGGATTTCGAATAAGTAAAAGGACTAAGGATCCAAATTGGAATATAAACTGAACTAGTAAAACAAACAGACCAATGCCATATATAATTGGAATTAGATTGAGCCATTCAAATTCTGTAGTAATTTTATTGGTTGTAGAAACATTGTTAGTGTTTTCATATAAAATTGTTGCGGTTTCCGAGATGGAAATTGGTTCTATCGTAATATAAATGGGAATCACAATAAACGGAAATACTAAGGCAATTGTTAGGCCCATTAATAGAAACCATCTGTTATGCTGAAAAAATGTTTCTTTTTTTAAAAAGAAATGGAAACACAAATAGAAGACGACTATTACTGCTGATGCTTTAAGAAGATATTCCATAACTAGTTTTTACTTTCTATTATAGCAATGATTTCCTTAAGCTCATCTACGCTTATCTTTTCTTCTTTGGCAAAAAATGAAACTACATTTTTATAAGAGCTATTAAAGTAATTCTCAATCGCAGTACTCATAAATTTAGTTTTATAGGCTTCTTTAGAGACAATAGGGAAGTACTGATGTGTTTTTCCGTAGGCATTGTAACTAACGTAACCTTTTTCTTCTAAGTTTCTTATAATGGTAGAAAGGGTGTTATAATGAGGTTTATCCTCTTGTATTTCGGCTAATACATCTTTTACAAAAGCTTTTTCAAGCTTCCATAGAATGTGCATTATCTCTTCTTCTTTATTTGTTAGTTTTTGAATCATAATAGTTTTAGATTTTAGTCAATTCTTGCAGTTTTTCATTAAGTCTTTCACCTCTAAGGTTTCTTCCAACGATAATTCCATTTTTATCAATTAAAAAATTATCAGGTATACCACTTACACCATAAATTAGCCCAGCCGTATTATCATCTCCGTTGAGTTCGCTCACATGTTGCCAGTTTAAACTATCGTTTTTTACAGCTTTTTCCCAACTTTCTTTGTTATTATCTAATGACACAGCAAATACTTCAAAACCTTTAGAATTATATTTTTCGTAAGTTTTTACAAGATTTGGATTTTCTTTTCTACATGGTCCGCACCAAGATGCCCAAAACTCTAATAAAATTATTTTTCTATCATTATCTGAGAGTTTAACTATATTTCCATTTAAGTTAACCATTTCAAAGTCTACATAAGATTCACCGATTTTTGGTTCTCTGACTAATTTGATATAATGTGAAATTCTTTTTCCAAATTCAGAATTTTTATTTTCTAAAGAAAACTTATTAAATAGATTTTGAGTCACCTCTTTTCCCCACGTTGTAGAATAGATTGACAAAATGCTAGCGCTTACGATACTATTAGGATTATCACTTACAAATTTTTGTTCTATCTTTCGTTGAGCTTCACTATGCGGCTCAACTACACTTGTTAGTTTATTTAATTTTTGACTTAAATTTTCTGATTCCGAGCCTGTAACTGTGGCATTTTTAAAGTCCTCTTGACTAGCGTCGAATGTCATCTTATTATTTTCTAACCAAATGTATTTATAATGAGAAAACTTTTTTGTTCGTAATACTACTCTTAGAGGTGAACTGGGTAAAACACTTGTAAATTCAAATTTGTTATTCATAACAGTGGCAGAGTCTAAAACTTTGTTTTCATATATATTGTCTAGTAGTAAAATACTACCATCTGGTATAGAATTAGTAATTCCTGAAAATGAAAATTTTGAGATTTTTTCATCCTTACAGTTTAAAATAACTAAGAAAATAAATAAATAAACCAGTTTTTTCATAATACATGTTTCGTTTAGTGCAGTTCAAATCTATAACTATTTTTATAGTTATACAACTAAAATAATAGTTATTTAACGAAATATTTAGTTTTAACTTGCTTTGAAAATGAAATGTTATCTTCGCTGTTGCATTAAAATTATGATTAAATAAATGAGTGTATTTCTTGTTATAGCTGGTTTAGCGTTATTAGTTGTTGGTGGAGACTTTTTGGTAAGAGCATCTGTAGGATTATCATTTAAGCTTAAGATTTCAAAACTCGTTATTGGTATGACGGTTGTGTCTTTTGCAACATCCGCACCAGAACTTTTAGTGAGTTTACAAGCTGCATTAGATGGAGTGTCTGATATTGCTCTTGGCAACGTAATAGGTTCTAACATTGCAAATATTGGTTTGGTTTTAGGTATCACTGCAATAATTTCTCCGTTAGTAGTAGATAGGGATTTTTATAAACTCAATTGGCCAATGATGATGCTGGCTTCGTTTGCATTGTATTACTTTTTAAAAAATGATGAAGTTCTGACAGCTATAGAAGGAGCAATTCTTTTTACCGCATTAATCATTTTTCTTGTTGTTTTAATTAGGAGTTCTAGAAAATCTATAAAAGCAAATTTAGATGAAGTCGATGATGCCTTAGCTGAAGTCTCAAATTTTAAAATTGTGGCTTGGCTTTTAATAGGAGCGGCGGGCTTATATTTTGGTTCTGAGTGGTTGGTGGAAGGCGCAAAGCAACTAGCCAAAGCAGTCGGGATTAGTGATTATGCTATTTCCGTAACGGTCATTGCGATTGGCACTAGTGTACCAGAGTTAGCGGCTTCTGTTATTGCAGCACTAAAGAAAGAGAAAGCGATTTCTTTGGGTAATTTAATTGGTTCTAATATTTTTAATATTGCTTCAGTTTTAGGTCTTACTGCTATTGTAAAGCCTATTGTAGTAAATCCAGATACTCCACAAATATTATCTACTAATATCTTTTGGATGATTGCTTTTGCTGCTATCTTAATTCCGTTAATGATAGTCCCAAAACGTTTTGAAATAGGTCGATTAAAAGGAATGTTGTTATTTGGAGCCTATTTAGTCTTTATCTATATATCATTAAAGTAATCTAAAAAAAAGGGTATTAAAAAAGGCTCCGATAATCATCGGAGCCTTTTTTTTAATTTTATATAATTGCTAATTAAGAAATATTAGCACTTTTTACAGTCTTAATAATTCTACCTGCAATTTTATATGGATCTCCGTTAGAAGCTGGTCGTCTATCTTCTAACCAACCTTTCCAGCCTTTCTCAACTGTTATAATTGGAATACGAATAGAAGCTCCTCTATCTGATACACCATAACTAAAGTCGTCAATAGATGCTGTTTCGTGATCACCTGTTAAACGCTGGTCATTAAACTCACCATAAACAGCAATATGCTCTTTTACAACAGGTCTAAATGCTTCACATATTTTTTCATAAGTTTCTTTACTACCGCAAGTTCTTAATACAGTATTAGAGAAATTAGCGTGCATACCAGAACCGTTCCAGTCCATATCCTTACCTAATGGTTTTGGATGGTAATCTATATAATAACCATACTTTTCTGTTAAACGGTCAAGTAAATATCTTGCAATCCAGATTTCATCACCAGCTTTCTTAGCACCTTTTGCAAACAATTGAAATTCCCATTGTCCTGAAGCAACTTCTTGGTTGATTCCTTCAAAGTTTAAGCCTGCATCAATACACATATCTGCATGCTCTTCTACTAAATCTCTACCGTGAGTATTTCTCCCACCAACAGAACAGTAATACATACCTTGTGGAGCAGGATAACCACCAATAGGGAAACCTAAAGGCAACTGCGTTTTAGTATCCATAATAAAATACTCTTGCTCAAAACCGAACCAGAAATCATTGTCTTCATCTTCTATAGTTGCTCTACCATTAGAAACGTGAGGTGTTCCATCTGCATTTAGAACCTCTGTCATTACTAAATATCCGTTGATTCTGTCTGGATCTGGGTAAATTGCAACAGGTTTTAATAAACAGTCAGAAGACCCACCTTCAGCTTGTCTCGTCGATGATCCGTCAAAAGACCACATACCTAACTCTTCAATGGTACCTTTAAAGTTTTCGTGCTCTTCTACCTTGGTTTTACTTCTCATATTTTGTGTTGGGAAGTAGCCATCTAGCCAAATGTATTCTAATTTAATTTTTGCCATAATAAAATTTTGTTTATATCTAAAATAATGATACAAATATTGCTATTTTTTTCTTGCGGTCAAAAAAAATAGGGGTTTTTAGATGAAATGTTATTAATTATTGTTAACAACCCTATTTTTTAGAGGGTAGCTGTATAAATTTTAAATATTTCGTATTTTTGACGCCAAATATTATTAATATGTCAACACTTAGATTTCACGCTATAAAAGAATCATCGAAAAGGAAGCCGATAACGATTAAGGACGAGGAAAGACGTTCTGAAATTTTTGGAAAAAATGTGTTCAATGAAGCTGCAATGCGCCAGTATTTAACCAAAACTGCCTTAACTAGTATTTTAGAAGCTGTTGAAAAAGGAACTAAAATAAATCGTTTAATAGCAGATCACATTTCAACAGGAATGAAAGAGTGGGCTATTTCAAAAGGTGCAACACATTATACGCATTGGTTTCAACCTTTAACTGGTGCAACTGCCGAAAAGCATGATGCTTTTTTCGAAACTATAGGAGATGGACTTGCTATAGAAAAATTTGGCGGTAATCAATTGGTACAGCAAGAGCCTGATGCGTCTAGTTTTCCTCATGGTGGCATTAGAAATACGTTTGAAGCTAGAGGTTATACCGCTTGGGATCCAACATCTCCTGCTTTTATTTATGGTACAACTTTATGCATTCCAACGGTTTTTGTATCCTACACTGGTGAAGCTCTTGATTATAAAACACCACTATTAAGAGCACTTCAAGCAGTAGATAATGCAGCAGTAGCAATTTGTAAATACTTCGATAAGAATGTAAAAAAGGTAAATGCTTCCTTAGGTTGGGAACAAGAATATTTTTTAATTGATAGTGACTTGGCTGCATCTCGTCCAGATATTGTATTAACTGGTCGTACACTTTTAGGACATTCACCTGCAAAAGGACAGCAACTCGATGATCATTATTTTGGGACTATTCCCAATAGAGCCATGGCATATATGCGCGATTTGGAAAATGAATGTATGCTATTAGGTATTCCGGTAAAAACAAGACATAATGAGGTAGCTCCGAACCAGTTTGAGTTAGCCCCAATATTTGAAGAAGCAAATTTAGCAGTTGATCATAATTCTTCTGCTTATGGATATCATGCAAAAAATTGCTAAGCGTCATAATTTTAAAGTATTGATGCACGAAAAACCATTTGCTGGTGTCAATGGTTCTGGTAAACATAATAACTGGAGTTTAAGCACTAATACTGGTGTTAATTTATTGTCACCTGGTAAAACTCCAATGAGTAATCTTCAATTTTTAACTTTCTTCATTAATACCATAAAGGCAGTACAAACTCATGAGGAATTGTTGAGAGCAGCTATTGCATCCGCAAGCAACGACCATCGTTTAGGCGCTAATGAAGCTCCTCCAGCAATAATTTCAGTATTTATTGGTCAGCAATTAACTAAGGTTTTAGATGAATTAGAAACTGTAACTAAAGGAAAATTATCACCGAAGGAAAAAACAGATTTAAAACTCAATGTCGTTGGAAAAATTCCTGAGGTCATTTTAGACAATACAGATAGAAATAGAACATCTCCTTTTGCATTTACTGGTAATAAGTTTGAATTTAGAGCAGTTGGATCTAAGGCAAATTGTGCTAATCCAATGACGGTTCTAAACACAATAGTTGCTAAACAATTAGTGGATTTTAAGAACGAAGTTGACGTATTGATTGATAAAAAATCAATGAAAAAGGATGATGCTATTTTTAATGTGTTAAGAGAATATATTAAAACCTCAAAAGCTATTCTTTTTGAAGGAAACGGATATAGTGAAGCATGGGAAAAAGAGGCAAAAAAACGAGGTTTAAGCAACAATAAAACGACTCCAGAAGCACTTAAAATCAAGACTGCAAAATCTTCAATTGAGCTCTTTGAAGCATTGGGTGTAATGAACAAGGTAGAGAGTGAAGCTCGATACGAAATTGAGATGGAGGAATACATTCTTCATATTCAAATAGAGAGTCGGGTTTTAGGTGATATCGCTCGTAATCATGTAGTGCCAACTGCTGTGCGATATCAAAATATACTGATAGAAAATGTAACAGGCCTCAAAACTATTTATGGTAATAAGTTCAAGGATTTTGCAAAAGAACAGTTATCTCTTATTGAGCAAATTTCTCATCATATTGAGGCCATTAACTCGTTGGTAACTAAAATGACTGATGCGCGTAAATTATTCAATAAACAATCGGATATTGAAAAGAAGGCACATGGATATTGCAATAAGGTGAAACCGCTGTTTGAAGAGATAAGATATCATAGTGATAAATTAGAGCTAATGATTGACGATGAGTTGTGGCCATTAACAAAATATAGAGAGCTTTTATTTACTAAATAGCAGAATTACAGATGTTGATGTGTTGTTATTATGTAAAATTAATGTGTTTTTATACGTAGATCTACGTACTATAAAGACCAATAAAAACACTTTTTGTGTCGTTTATCGATGACTTGAGACTAGTTGTCGAAAAGACATTAATTACATGTTAAATAATTGAGTATAACCATTTTCGCAATACGATTATTGCGTATATTTGTATTGCTATTAATCAATATTTGTAAAATGAAAAAGTTAATCTTAAGTTTAGCAATTCTTGTTGGTGCAACATTAATCCTTTCTCAAGAAAATTCAGAAGATTTGAATAAAGTGAGTAATGATGACGTTGTAACTATACAATCGAAGCTACAATCAGAATCTTAAAAATAAGATAATACTTTAAGTATTAAAATAACATCTATATAAAGATAAAATCGATTAGTCGGTTTTATCTTTTTTTGTTTTTGTTAATTCTGAAGTCATGTTTAAAATTTGATAATTATTTTTCTATATTGCATCCCCCAAATCTGTAGTGAAATCGACTTATCTTTCTAATAAAAGGTATATGATTCCTAAATTCAGTGCTATTTTATTAACTGTAGCAATGACTATAGTATGTGTTAATTTTGCTTCTTCTCAGGATACGGAGAAAACTGTAGAAGCAAAAGAAGCACAGGCGCGAGAAAATAAAAATGAGAAATCTATAAATCGTAGGTTTGCTTTTTTTAACTACAGAAGCTCTAACGCCTTTGATATGGCGGCAGGTTCTGCTATAATTAATGGTGATTACTCGGATCCAGAATTTGAAGTTTATTTTAGAATAGGTTACAAGCATCATCTTACAAGTCACTTAAATTTTAATTTAACTTACAATAAATACAATATAGCATATAAAGACCTCTATAATGAGGGATTCATGTCCTTTGATTTAAATTTAGAATTGCTATTTAGTCCTTATACAAGATTTTCTCCTTTTCTTTATGCAGGAGCGGGTTATAATGCCGATAATGATTTTGCAACTACAGAAACAAAAGTTCAAGGTGGTTTTGGTTTAGAACTTATTGTTACTAATCGCATCGGTGTCAAATTATTTGGAGAATATAATTATTTTTTAACGGACGAACTCGATGGTCTTATTGCAGGCGAAAGTGATGATGCTTTGTATAGAATGGGATTAGGTTTAAATATTTACTTTGGTGGTAATAAGAAAAAAGAGGAATTACGTAAAAAGATGAAAACAGTTATTAACTCAAATCCAATTCCTATTCGTAAAAAGAATAAAAGACAAACTTCTACTGATAATAAGACACAATCCTTATTTTTGCAAGACCAATAATAATTCAGATTGCAATGAGTAGTTCGGTGAGTAAAAGATATGCGCGACGAGGAGTTTCCGCTTCAAAAGAAGATGTGCATAATGCCATAAAAAACATTGATAAGGGCCTGTTCCCTAAAGCATTTTGTAAAATAGTACCAGATTACTTAACAAACGATGAAGATTATTGTCTCATTATGCATGCTGATGGAGCTGGTACAAAATCGTCATTGGCTTATATGTATTGGAAGGAAACTGGAGATACTTCAGTTTGGAAAGGTATAGCACAAGACGCGCTAATAATGAATATCGACGACTTACTTTGTGTTGGTGCTACAGATAATATTATGTTATCTTCAACTATAGGTAGAAACAAGAATCTAATTCCTGGAGAAGTTATATCTGCAATTATTAACGGAACAGAAGAATTAATAGAAGATTTAAAATCTTTTGGAGTCACTATTCATTCTACAGGTGGCGAGACTGCAGATGTTGGAGATTTGGTAAGAACCATAATTGTGGACTCTACAGTAACAGCTCGTATGAAACGAAGCGATATTATCGATAATGCGAATATCACTGAAGGCGATGTCATAGTAGGTTTAGAATCATTTGGACAAGCAACATATGAATCCGAATATAATGGTGGTATGGGAAGCAATGGATTAACATCTGCAAGGCACGATGTGTTTTCAAAATATTTAGCAGAAAAATATCCAGAAAGTTTTGATGCAGCAGTTCCCGAAGACCTTGTCTATTCCGGACAAACAAAACTAACGGATTCGATTAAAAATTCACCTATAGATGCTGGCAAATTAGTATTGTCTCCAACCAGAACTTATGCACCAATTATTAAAGAGATTCTCAATACTTATAACAGTAATTCTATACATGGTATGGTGCACTGCAGTGGTGGTGCTCAAACAAAAATTCTTCACTTTATAGATCGTTTTCATATTATAAAAGATAATATGTTCGCAATTCCTCCGTTATTCAAACTTATTCAAGAACAATCTAAAACGGACTGGAAAGAAATGTATCAAGTTTTTAATTGTGGACATCGTATGGAGTTGTATGTAAAACCAGAGGTTGCAAATGCGATTATTAAGATTTCAAAATCTTTTAATGTAGATGCAAAAGTTATTGGTAGAGTAGAAGCTTCTGACCATAAGAAACTTACCATAAAAAGCGAATACGGTACGTTTACTTACTAATTTTTTCAAACATGAAAACTTATACTTGGTTTTTACTAAGTCTATTTATCATTGGCTCAAGTGAAGTATGCGCGCAGCCAGATTCTTTATATTTTCAAAATAAAAAGAAGGAAGAAGTTAAATTAGGTTGGAGAACCAAAAAGGAAGTTGGCTTAAATCTGAATCAAGTCTCATTTACAAATTGGAATTCTGGCGGAACCAACTCTATTTCAGGTATTGTAACTGGAAGGGCTTCCGCTAAATACAAACAAGAAAAATGGTTTTGGAATTCTAATTTCAACGTTCGATATGGCCTAAATAAGCAAGAGGATAGAAATATTAGAAAAACGGATGATGTTATAGAAGTAATTTCTAATGTAGGGCTTGAAAAAAATCCTGAAAGTAATTGGTTTTATTCTGCGCGATTTAGTTTAAATACACAATTAGCTAATGGATATAATTACCCAAATAGAGATGAGCCCATTTCAAAATTTTTAGCACCTGGTTATATGTTCTTTGGGTTAGGAATGGAATATGGAAGACACATAGAGCGTATGTCTTTTTATGCCTCTCCATTTACATTAAAAACCACGTTTGTTTTAGATGATGATTTGGCAAATCAAGGTGCTTTTGGTGTTGATCCAGCGATATATGATTTAGAAGGAAATATATTAAGGAATGGAAAAAAAGTGCGGCAAGAGTTGGGAATTTTATTAACTAACCAATATGAAGAAGAAGTTTTTGAGAACATAAAAATAACTAGTCTTTTGAGGTTATATACAGATTATATCAACAGCTTCGGAAACATAGATATAGAATGGGAAATCAACTTTGATATGAAAGTGAATAAATATGTTAAGGCTATTCTTGGCTCTCATCTTAGGTATGATAATGATATAAAAATTGAAGTCGAAAGAAACGAAATGACCAATGAAGAGCAAGTAATTGAAGGTCCGAAATTACAATGGAAACAAATTCTAGGTGTTGGTGTTGTTGTAGATTTAGACAATATTATAAAACCAAATACTGACCTTAATTAGAGGCTACCTTCGCTTAAATATTTATAGTCCTCAAGCTCTATGAGATTATCAATCTTTTTTGTTGTACCGTTTTTTAGCAAGTAAATTGTATTAGAAGTGTCTATAATGTGTTGATACATGTGGTCTGAAATAATAATGGCTTTATGAGGTTTTTCTTCAGCAATCATTTGTTTTACAGTTTCAATATGCAATGGTGATAAATGAGAAAAAGGTTCATCTAAAATTGCTATTTGACTTTTAGATTTTAAGACAATATACGTTTCAAGAATACGGCGTTCACCACCTGATAAGGCTTTAAATTTACTGTTTTCATAAACTGAAAATTCTTCAAAATTTTTTATAAAAATTGCCCAGTCTAAATTATATAATTTAAAAATAAAGGAAAGCTTCATTCCATTAGGAATAAAATTATATTGTGGTAGATACTTTACCAAACCAGTTGAATACAGAGGTTTTAAAAGTGGTTTGTTGTCAATTCTAATCAATTTGTATTTTGGTTTTAAACTCCCAAATGCAATATCGAGTAAACAACTTTTACCAGAGCCATTTCTACCTAAGATAGCCGTCACTTGTCCAGTTTCAGCTTTTAGGTAAATACCATTTAAAATTCGTTTATTTTTAAAGTAAAGTTCTACATTGTCTAATTCAAATATCATTGTTATTTATGTAAATTCCTTAAACACTGTAAGGAATATAATGGTTAAAATACAGTCTACAATAAACATAATGGAAAAAAGCTTTAAAGGCGAAATTCCCATATTTTTATAAAAGGTTAATTTACGTTTGTTGCTAGTTTCGTTGACATAATACCATGCAAAAACCGTAAGAAATAATTTGGTAACTATTGCTGGTACTAAGTGCGGATTAAAAAAACCAATGATAGCAGTTACAATAAATGACCAAACCACAAACGGCTTGTAAAATGCAAGTATAGCTAGGAATCGCTGCATGTTAATAGTGTAACGTTAATTTTATACATTTTATTTTTTACTGTTGATATGTCGTTATAACTGTAATTTAAAAATCCATAAAATATCGTATTTTTGAATTTCAATTTTTTGAAGAGAGATGCTAGAGAAAATTCAGATTATAAAACAACGATTCGATGAGGTAAATGACCTTATTATTCAACCTGATATTATATCCGATCAGCAACGCTATACCAAGCTGATGAAAGAATACAAGGATCTTAAGTTAATTGTTGATAAAGGGGAACTTTACAAAGAATATTTAGATAACATAGCGGAATCTGAAGAGATCATAGCTGACGGTTCTGATGAAGAAATGGTAGAAATGGCGAAGATGCAGCTCGATGAAGCTAAAGAAGCCATTACTGGATTAGAAGAAGAGATTCGTTTTATGCTCATTCCAAAAGACCCAGACGATGCTAAGAATGTCGTTGTTGAGGTTAGAGCCGGAACAGGTGGAGACGAAGCCAGTATTTTTGCTGGTGACTTATTTAGAATGTATTCTAAATATTGTAGTGATAAAGGTTGGAGAGTAGATGTAGTAAGCCAAAGTGATGGCACATCTGGTGGTTTTAAAGAAATTATTTTCGAGGTTTCGGGAGAAGATGTTTACGGAACTATGAAGTTTGAAGCTGGCGTGCATCGTGTACAACGTGTTCCACAAACTGAAACTCAAGGTCGAGTGCATACAAGTGCGGCAACAGTTATGGTTTTGCCAGAAGCTGAGGAAATTGATTTTGAATTGGATATGACCGAAGTACGTATAGAACGAACAACATCAACGGGTCCAGGCGGTCAGTCGGTGAATACAACCTACTCTGCAATTAAGTTACATCACGAACCTACAGGTATGATTGTAAGTTGCCAAGATCAGAAATCATCACATAAGAATTTAGAAAAAGCTTTAAAGGTGTTACGTTCGCGTTTATACGAGAAAGAATTAGAAAAACAACGCGAAGCTGATTCTGCTAAACGAAAAAGTATGGTGAGTTCTGGTGATAGAAGTGCCAAGATTAGAACATATAACTATGCTCAAGGACGTGTGACCGATCATAGAATTGGGTTAACCCTTTACGATTTATCAAATATCATTAATGGTGATATTCAAAAAATAATAGACGAATTAATGTTAGCTGAAAACACAGAATTACTAAAAGCTAATGATGATGTGATTTAAACGTGAGCCTCTATTTGAGGCTTTTTTTATAATATGACAACACAACAACTAACAAACCAAATCCAAAAAAAGAAATCTTTCCTCTGCGTAGGATTAGATGTCGATTTAAATAAAATCCCCAAATATTTATTAAAAGAAGAAGACCCAATCTTTGCATTTAATAAAGCTATTATAGATGCGACTCATCATCTTTGTGTGGCTTATAAACCCAACACAGCATTTTACGAAGCTTATGGAATTAAAGGCTGGCAAGCTTTAGAAAAAACAATTAAGTACTTAAACGAAAATCATCCTGAAATCTATACTATAGCAGATGCTAAACGTGGAGACATTGGTAATACAAGCACTATGTACGCGAAAGCATTTTTTGAAGACTTAGGTTTTGATAGTGTTACGGTTGCTCCATATATGGGAAAAGATTCAGTAGAACCATTTTTGGCTTTTAAAGATAAGCACACTATTCTTTTAGCATTAACATCAAATGAAGGAGCGTTTGATTTTCAGACCAAAACTGTGGATAAGGTAGAGTTGTACAAGCAGGTTTTAGAAACATCTAAATCTTGGAAGAATTCAGAAAATCTAATTTATGTTGTTGGTGCCACTAAAGCTGAGTTTTTAGGAGATATTCGTAAAATCATTCCAAATAGTTTTTTATTAGTTCCAGGTGTTGGTGCACAAGGTGGTAATCTTCAAGAGGTATGTAAATATGGAATGAATACTTCTGTTGGATTACTGATAAATTCTTCAAGAGGAATTATCTATGCATCGCAAGGTGAAGACTTTGCTCAAGCTGCCGCTGAAAAAGCTGAGGAGTTACAGCTGCAGATGAAACAAATTTTGTCTAAATAATTATAAAGCTAGACTTTATTCAGCATCTCATTATTAAAAACAAAAAAGTCGATACCTAACTAAAATATCGACTTACTTACTAATCTTAAATAAAAACTCAACTAACTTAATCTTTTGCATTGCAAAGATGATGAGTTTATATGTATCAAATGTTATGTTAATATTAGCATATAATTAAATGTTGTTTAATAACTTTCATCAAAACTATTCGTCATGACAAAGCATCTGGTAATTATAGTAGCTTTAATATTTACGACTTCACTTGTTGCTCAAACTCAAAATTGCAAGTGTTGTACTGAAAAACATGCAGAGTTCGACTTTTGGATAGGAACCTGGGAAGTCACTAATAAAGATGGCTCAAAAGCAGGTAAAAATGTGATAAAAAAAGACCAAGACAATTGCGTTTTACAAGAAAATTGGACAAGCGCAACTCAGGGTTACACAGGTACAAGCAATAATTTTTATAATTTAAAAACTGAACAATGGGAGCAAATCTGGATTGATAATCAAGGTGCAACGCTTCACATGAAAGGAAATAAAGTTGGTAACCAAATGATTTTAAGAACTGATGATGAAACTAATGCTGAGGGCAAGGTTTTTCATCATCGTATTACCTGGACTGCAAATGACGATGGAACCGTGCGTCAATTGTGGGAAACCATCTCAAGTGATAAAGTAGTAGCAACGCCCTTTGATGGTTTGTATAAAAAAGTGGATTGACTAATCTTGCAAGGCAAATACTTTCTTCAATAAATCAGTTGTTCTAGAAGACACTTTATTTCTGATTTCTTTCTCTTCAACAGCAATCATAGTATAAACACCTTTTAAGGCTTCACCAGTTACATAATCAGTTAAGTCTGGATTGACATCATTTGTTAAAGGAAGATTATTGTATTTGGTAATGAGGTTAGTCCAGATTTGATCTGCACTAACTTTACTAAAAGAACTCTCTATTACAGGTTTAAATTTGTTATATAAATCCGTTTGTGTTTTAGTAGTTAAATAGGTTGTGGCGGCATTCTCTTCGCCAAGTAAGATATTTTTTGCATCATTAAAAGTAATACCTTTTACTGCATTTATAAAAATAGGAGTTGCTTCTTTTACAGCGTCTTCGGCGGCTCTGTTAAGTGCCTTTAAACCTTCATCAGCTAAGCTGCTCAATCCAATTTTTCTTAGCGCATCATCTACTTTTTGCAGTTCACTTGGTAAAAGTATCTTTACTAATTCGTTTTTGTAAAAACCATCCGTTTGTGTCAGCTTAGTAACTTGTTTGTCAATACCTTGGTCTAAAGCTTGTCTTAAACCAGAGGCAATGTCAGCACTACTGATTACCCCTTCAGTTTGTGGTAATGAATCTACAACTTGTTGTAACTCTGCACATGCCGAAAGGTTTAAAATAATAAGTAAGGCGAAAATTCTTCTAATCATTTGTTTGGGTTTTATATCTTTAACAAAGATAACTGTTACAAGTGAAAACATTTCAAAGATTATGCCTAATATTAACTGTAGTTATAGGTAGTTGTAATCCGTCTTACGAAAAAGTAAAACAAGAACAATTAGACCAATATATCACAATCTTAGGTATAGCTCAAGATGCAGGTTATCCTCAGATAAATTGTGAGAAAGAATGCTGTAAACCTTTTTATGAAGGAATTGAAGACAAGAAATTAATTTCTTGTCTGGGTCTCGTAGACTTAACCTCAGATCAAAAATTCTTGTTTGATGCTACACCAGATATAAGTGAACAAACGCAAATATTAAAAGATCGTCATTTAGATAATGGTAGCATCATTGATGGTGTATTTTTAACACATGCGCATATTGGTCACTATACAGGTTTAATGAATTTTGGTAAAGAAGCTTTGGGAGCATCACAAATTCCCGTTTTTGTGATGCCAAGAATGAAAGCATTTCTAGAAACAAATGGGCCTTGGAGTCAGTTGGTAGTGTTAAATAATATTGAATTGAAGCCTCTGAAAAAGGACTCTACCATATATATTAATCGCACACTAAAAATTACACCGTTTTTAGTACCACATCGTGATGAATATTCTGAAACGGTAGGTTATAAAATTGAAGGAAAAAATAAAATAGCACTTTTTATTCCAGATATAGATAAATGGGATAAATGGGATCGAAATATTATTGAAGAGGTTAAAAAAGTTGATTATGCTTTTGTAGATGCCTCTTTTTTTAGAGATGGAGAGCTTGAGCGCGATATGACCAAGATTCCCCACCCTTTCACAACCGAAACAACAACATTATTTGAAAACGAAAGTACCGAAACTAAAAATAAAATCTATTTCATTCATTTTAACCATACGAATCCTGCCATAAAAGAAAAGCATAGGTTAAAAGATAGTATTCAAAATCTTGGGTTTAGATTCGCTAAAGAAGGTGACAATTTTGAGCTCTAGAATACGTTAGTTATAGGACAATAAAGATAAATTGTTATTTTTAGCACAGTATTTGATTATACATTGATAAAGACTTCCATTATGAAAAGTTTAAAAAAGAAACACTTTTTATCCTTTGTAGTTTACTTGTTAATTACATGTTATAGTTTCGGACAAATCAAGGTTTCAGAGTTTTTACAAGAATCTAAAATTGCTTCATCAGATAGTAATAAGTTATTTTTTGTTGACTTCTGGGCAACATGGTGTGTCCCATGCATTACGGCAAAAGAGCATTTAGGTGTGTTGCAAAAACAATTTCCTAATGATTTATATATAGTATCACTAACTGAGGAGAACCCATTAAGAGTTGAGAAATTTCTTAAAAAGAAGCCTACAGATCTGGCAGTTGCTATAGATTACGATGGTGAAACTTTTAAAGATTATAATGTAAGAGTATTGCCAGAAGGTGTGTTGTTTAATGCCGATGGAAAAGTGCTTTGGCAAGGCGGAGCGCCAGATCTCAAGAAAGAAATTGTTTCAAGATTTTTAAGACAGCAATCTTCTAAAGCGTCATTAAATTCTTTTTTCAATATTGTTTCAATAGAAGAAGACAGTATTTCAGAATACGTACCAACAGAAAGTTTAGAGATAACACCTTTATCATATGAGGTAGAAGATTTAACAGTCGGAGATGCTGAGGATTATCTAAAATTGACAGGTTCATTAAAGCAGATCATTGGTTATTTGGCAAAAATTTATAAGAATCAGATTGTCTTAGGGGAGGGACTGGATACTAATTATGAAATTTATTTTAAAAAGCCGCTCAATGCAAATGAGAACCTTGCTTTTAAACTTGTTACACAAATGAATCTAGGTGTAGAACGAAAATCTATAGAAGGAGAAGGGATTAAATTTAATGTGGAAAATCCAAGGTTTTGGGACACAAATCAAATTAATTGGGGAAAAAATAATGCCAAGTACTTAGTCGGTGATTCTCAAATTCAAGCAGATAATGTATCACTAAAAGATGTCGCTTATCAGTTAGCATATGTGCTGGATATGCCAGTCATTGTGCCTGAAGAAAATGATGTTAGCTTAAGTATTCACGATTGGGATTTTCATTATAAATTCTTTCAGTTAATGCAATCTGACCTCGAAGATAATTATGGAATAAAGGCAGAAAAGACAAGGATGACTTATCCTGTATATCATATACAAAAAAAAGCTCCATAAAGGAGCTTTTTTATCTTAAAAACGTAAGACTAAATTTTAGTTACTTAAAACTCTAAATTCAGTACGTCTGTTTTGTTGATGCTGATTTTCTGAACAATCAACTCCGTTAGCACATCTATTAGCTAAACGAGATTCACCGTAACCTTTAGCAGATAATCTGCTTCTAGAGATCCCCTTAGAAACTAAATAGTTAACTACAGAGTTAGCTCTTTGTTGAGATAAAGATTGGTTAAAATCATCATTACCTCTAGAATCTGTATGAGACATAATCTCAATGTTTACAGGCTTATCATTTAAAATTGTTAGTAAACGCTCATCAATAACTTTTTTAGATGCAGCAGTTAATCTTGCGCTTCCTAATTCGTAATAAACTGGAATTGGTGTAGCGTTTAATACTTCACAATCAACTTCTTCCCATGTTGTAATACCACCTTTTTTATCTAAAACAGTTCTTGTTACAGTTTGGTATTGTGCGGCGATAGTGTTAGTTGTTGTTGAAGCAGGAGTGTCTACTACTCTTTTCTTAATTGTAGTATACTCAGCAGGAATTTCAATTTCATCCATTCTTGCCGGAGTTTTTATAACTCTTTTTTTGTAAGTCGCTGTTTGCTCTGGTACAGGTACAGAATTTGTACTTGCATCTTTAGTTAAAGTCGTGTAACTCACACTTGTAGATTGAGCTGGATACTCAACAAAACAAGCAGCGACACAATCTTCTTTATTTACAGAAGGACAATCATCCAATACTTTATACTCCCATCCTGAAGTTTGAGGGTAGATTTCAAAAGTTCTAGAGTCGTTACCAAAAGTAGCAGGTACAACTTTTAAATCATTACGGCTTCCTTGCTTAACATAAGAGACGTCAACTGTTTCGTAAGTTGCTGGTACATAAACAAACTTTTTACTAGCTTCTTTTACCAATACTCTTTCTTCTACAGTTTTGTAAGTAGCAGGTACAACCTTTAAAGTTGTATACGCAGGATAGGTCTGAATAGTTTCTTCAACATCTTTAAACTCATCTTTTGTAATACACTTTACATAACATTTTCCTGGTGCTGGATTAGTTGGTAAGTCTTGCGCTTGAGAAAATCCGATTCCAGCAATAAAGCAGACTAATAATAATAGTTTTTGTTTCATAAGAATTAAATAATTAGTTAATGGTTATTAAAATTAAAGCGCGAGATAAATTATCTCACGTATGAGTTAGACACATATTAAATAGTAAGAGTCACAATTAGCTTTAAGTTAGGTGATAAAAGCTAATGATTAAGCAGATAACTAGTTTAAATAAAAATAATTAGGGCGATAAATATAAGAAAAATTAATAAAAAATTAACATAATTTTATGATAAAAAAATAAGTGTAAATCTAAATTTTTACGAAAATATCACTGTCTTATTGTTATATACCATTACTTTTCTGTTGGCGTGTAGCTTAATGGCATTTGATAAAACAATCTTTTCCAGATCACGTCCTTTAGCGATGAGATCTTTTATGGAATGTGAATGCGAAACTTGCGTTACATCTTGTTCTATTATAGGACCAGCATCTAATTCTTCAGTAATGTAGTGACTAGTAGCTCCAATAATTTTTACTCCACGTTTAAAAGCCGAATGATATGGTTTAGCACCTACAAATGCAGGTAAAAATGAGTGATGGATATTAATGATTTTATTAGGATACTTATCAATTAATGTCTCAGATACAATTTGCATGTATCTTGCTAAAACGATAAAATCAACTTTATGTAATTCTAGAAGTTTTAATTGCTCTTGTTCCGCTTCTCCTTTTGTCTCTTTTGATATAGGTATATGATAAAAAGGAATTTTAAAACTATCTGCAATAGGTTTCAAATCAAGGTGATTGCTTAATATAAAAGGAATTTCAAGAAACAATTCCCCTGAGTTGTAGCGACCTAAAATATCATACAGACAATGATCATACTTAGAAACAAACAATGCCATTTTAGGCTTAATATCAGCGGCATATATACGCCATTTTAGTTGAAATTTTTCAGCTAAAGTAGTTTCGAATTGTACTTCAAATTTTTCAGCAGTATAGGAACCTAAAATAAATTCACACTCCAATCGCATAAAGAAAATGTTTTGTTCTCTATCAACATGCTGGTCTATATAAACAATATTCCCATCGTTATTGGTAATAAAATTTGTAACCGAAGCAATGATGTTTGGTTGATCCTTACAATGAATTAATAGTGTGATTTTACTCATAAAATTGAACTTATATGATTTGCTAAAATTAAATAAAATACTAAGCCATATTGGTATTTTCTAAGTTTTAGATAATTAATAATTATTGCTCAAATTTTTTGAATATTCCTTAAATTTGCTCCTTGAATAAGCAAGATTTTTAAGAATGAAACAAGTTGCACCTTATAAACCAAAATATAAAGTACGTATAGTAACTGCTGCATCACTCTTCGATGGACACGATGCTGCAATTAATATTATGCGTCGTATAATTCAATCTACTGGTGTAGAGGTGATTCATTTGGGTCATGATAGAAGCGTAGAAGAAGTTGTAAATACTGCTATACAAGAAGATGCAAATGCCATAGCTCTAACATCATATCAAGGAGGTCACAACGAGTATTTTAAGTATATGTATGATTTGCTCAAGGAAAAAGGCGCTGATCATATTAAAATCTTTGGAGGTGGAGGTGGTGTGATTCTTCCTGAAGAGATTAAGGATCTAATGGATTATGGAATTACCAGAATTTATTCTCCTGATGACGGAAGAGAGATGGGATTGCAAGGTATGATTAATGATTTAGTACAACAATCTGACTTTGCAATTGGTGAACAGCTTAATGGTGAAGTTGATGCGCTTCAAGAGAAAAATCCAAAAGCTATAGCGAGAGTTATTTCTTCTGCTGAAAACTTTCCTGAAGTTGCAAAAAACACACTTCAAAAGATTCATAATAAAAATAAGAATTCTAAAACACCGGTTTTAGGTATTACAGGAACAGGCGGTGCAGGTAAATCATCTTTAGTAGATGAATTAGTAAGACGCTTTTTAATCGATTTCCCAGAAAAGACAGTTGGTTTAGTTTCAGTAGACCCTTCAAAAAGAAAAACAGGTGGAGCCTTATTGGGTGATAGAATTAGAATGAATGCCATAAACTCACCAAGAGTTTACATGCGAAGTTTGGCCACTCGTCAATCTAACTTAGCCTTATCTAAATATGTTAATGAAGCTGTTGAAGTATTAAAAGCAGCTGAATATGATTTAATTATTCTAGAGACTTCTGGAATCGGACAATCTGATACTGAAATCATTGAACATTCGGATGTATCTCTTTATGTAATGACTCCAGAATTTGGTGCAGCTACACAGTTAGAAAAAATCGATATGCTCGATTTTGCTGATTTAGTGGCAATCAATAAATTTGATAAACGTGGTTCTTTAGATGCCTTACGCGACGTTAAGAAACAGTATATGCGTAATAATAATCTTTGGGATATTCCACAAGATCAATTACCTGTTTATGGAACTATTGCTTCTCAATTTAACGATCCAGGAATGAATACGCTGTATAAAGCAATAATGGATAAGTTGGTCGAAAAAGCAGAAGCAGACTTAAAATCTACTTTTCATATTTCTGATGAAATGAGTGAGAAGATTTTTGTCATTCCACCAAATAGAACACGTTATCTATCCGAGATTGCAGAAAACAATCGTTCTTATGATAAGAAGGCAAACGAGCAAGTTGAGGTGGCTCAAAAATTATACGGTATTTATAAGACGCTTGAATCAGTTTTAGATAAAACGCCACAATTAGATAAAGCTGGAATAGATAGTTCATCTGTCAGTTCGAGCGTAGTCGAGAACCAAGATTTTCTTAAGCTATTGATAGCCGAATTCGACCGTGTAAAACTAGATCTCGACCCTTACAACTGGGAGGTCATTACTGGTTGGGATGAAAAGGTAAACAAATATAAAGATCCTATTTATTCGTTTAAGGTAAGAGATAAAGGGATAAAAATTGAAACACATACAGAATCGCTTTCTCACACTCAAATACCAAAAGTAGCTTTACCAAAGTATCAAGCTTGGGGAGATATTTTAAAATGGTGTTTGCAAGAAAATGTGCCAGGGGAATTTCCATACACGGCTGGTTTATATCCTTTCAAAAGAACAGGAGAAGATCCAGCAAGGATGTTCGCTGGAGAAGGTGGACCAGAACGTACCAATAAACGTTTTCACTATGTGAGTATGGGCTTGCCTGCTAAAAGACTTTCTACTGCTTTTGATAGTGTGACCCTTTATGGGAATGACCCAGATTTAAGACCAGATATTTATGGTAAAATAGGAAACGCAGGTGTTTCTATCTGTTGTTTAGATGATGCTAAAAAATTGTATTCTGGTTTTGATTTAGCAAACGTTATGACGTCAGTAAGTATGACCATAAATGGACCAGCGCCTATGCTATTAGGTTTCTTTATGAATGCTGCTATTGACCAGCAATGCGAAATCTATATTAAAGAAAATGGACTTGAAGGCGACGTTGAAGCTAAAATTGCTAAGCTTTATAAAGGTAAAGAGCGTCCTCAGTATAGTGGAGAATTACCAGAAGGCAATAATGGTCTAGGCTTAATGCTTTTAGGTGTTACAGGAGACCAAGTTTTACCAGCGGACGTTTATTCAGAAATAAAGAAGAACACAATTGCACAAGTTAGAGGAACTGTACAAGCTGATATTTTGAAAGAAGATCAGGCGCAGAATACTTGTATCTTCTCAACTGAATTCGCGCTACGTTTAATGGGAGATGTACAAGAGTATTTTATTGAAAATAATGTACGTAATTTCTATTCAGTTTCAATTTCGGGTTATCATATTGCTGAAGCTGGTGCAAACCCAATTACTCAATTGGCATTAACCTTATCCAATGGGTTTACTTATGTAGAATATTACTTAAGTAGAGGGATGGATATTAATAAGTTTGGACCAAACTTATCGTTCTTCTTTTCAAATGGAATCGATCCAGAATATGCAGTAATTGGTCGCGTAGCTCGTAAGATTTGGGCAAAAGCATTAAAACATAAGTATGGTGCAAATCCGAGAGCTCAGATGCTGAAATATCATATCCAAACTTCTGGACGTAGTTTGCATGCTCAAGAAATTGATTTTAATGATATACGTACAACGCTTCAGGCACTATATGCAATTTATGATAATTGTAATTCTT
Source organism: Winogradskyella sp. R77965 (assembly GCF_044594915.1). GTDB lineage: Bacteria > Bacteroidota > Bacteroidia > Flavobacteriales > Flavobacteriaceae > Winogradskyella. Next base: position 3,482,379 of record NZ_CP138990.1, read on the forward strand.
TACATACCAATGCCTATGATGAAGCGATTACGACTCCAACAGAAGAATCTGTTCGTAGAGCAATGGCAATTCAATTGATTATCAATAAAGAACTTGGATTAGCTAAAAACGAAAACCCAATTCAAGGTGCATTTATAATAGAAGAATTAACCGACTTGGTAGAGGAAGCTGTTTTGGTGGAGTTTGATAGAATTACTGAAAGAGGTGGAGTTCTTGGAGCTATGGAAACGATGTATCAACGTTCTAAAATACAAGAAGAGAGTTTGTATTATGAAACCTTGAAACATAATGGTGAATTTCCAATTATAGGAGTTAATACCTTCTTGAGTAGTAAGGGCTCACCAACAGTTCAGCCAGCAGAAGTAATCAGAGCGACGGAAGAAGAAAAACAATTTCAGATAAAAACACTTGAGAATTTACATAAAGCTCACGATTCAGAAGAATTGCTAAAAGATTTACAGAGTAAAGCAGTTAATAATGAAAATATTTTTGAAGCTTTGATGGAAGTATGCAAAGTGTGTTCGTTAGGTCAGATTACGTCTTCATTATTTGAGGTTGGTGGTCAGTATAGGAGGAATATGTAAGCAGAGAACCAACTTTCGCTTTTCTGCGAAAGTTGTGCGAATTGCTTATGCTGAGCTCGCCTCAATATCTTAGAGAACTACTTTTTAAAACGAAGTGAAGAAAGAATCAATTACACAATAATACAAAGTTTAATAAATTATTTAGTTTCACAACTCAAATTTTATTTTCAAACCTATAATGAAATTTCCACTTTTAGTTTTTGTACTTATAGGTTCCTTACTAAAAATCCAAGCACAAAAAGACAGCATTATTCAAACTTTAGAGCCAGTAATCATAAAATCGTACAAGTTTGAAACTATAAAGGAAAAGTTGCCAGCTTCTATTACTGCCAAAGACTTTACACAAAGTCAAAACAGTAGGCAACAACTAAGCTTTAATGATTATTTAATTGATGTACCCGGTTTATTTGCTTTAAATGCCACTAACTATTCTCAAGATTTACGAGTTTCTATTCGTGGTTTTGGTGCACGGTCTTCATTTGGTATTAGAGGTGTAAAAATTATGGTGGATGGTATCCCAGAAACCACGCCAGACGGACAAGGACAAATCGATAATTTAAACCTTGGAGCAATTAAAAACCTTGAGGTGATTAGAGGCTCGTCCTCTGTATTATATGGTAATGCTTCTGGTGGTGTTATTTCAATAAATACCTTAGACACGGTTGATGAAAACTATGTAAATTTTGGGATTACAGGTGGAAATTATGGTATGCAACAATACCAATTCAGTACCGGATTAAAAACGGAGAAGACTAACTTTTTATTACAAGTTAATCATGTAAAAACTAATGGCTATAGAGATTTTTCAGGTTTTAAGAATACGAATTTTAATGGGAGGATTTTTCATTCATTTTCTAACCGTTCAAAATTAAATTTAGTTTTAAATTATAGTGATAGTCCTTATGCGCAAGATGCAGGTAGTTTAAATGAAGACTCTGTAAAAGAAGATAGACGCCAAGCGAGACAACGTAATGTTGATTTTGATACGGAGGAAAGTATTAAGCAATTCAAAATAGGAGCAAATTATAATTATAAATTCAGTCAGTTGACAAAGTTTAATACCTATGCGTTTTTTGCAACTCGCGATTTTTATGGAAAATTACCATTTGAATTTGGTGGAGTCATAGATTTAGATCGAAACTATTTTGGTCATGGTAGTAATATTGATTTTCATACTAAGAAAAAAAATCTTTTTAACAAAATACAATTGGGTTACGAGTTGGCGTTTCAGAATGATTTGAGACAACGCTTTAGAAATTTGGAAGGCGAACAAGGAGATAAAACGTTAGACCAAAATGAGATTTTTAACAATTTCGGTGTCTATGTTTTAGACCAATTAGAAATTAAAAACTGGTTGTTAAGCACAGGTTTGCGCTACGACTCTAACGTTTTAAAGGCAGAGGATAACTTTTTAGACAATGGTGACGATTCAGGCATCATTAATTTAAATGCCTTCAATGTATCTTTTGGTGCGAATTATAAGCTAAAAGATTACCACTACATTTTTGGAAATATTTCAACAAGTTTTGAAACACCAGTATTAAACGAGTTGTCTTCTAATCCATTTACTGATGGTGGGTTTAACGAAGATTTAGAAGCACAAAAAGCGACAAATTACGAAATCGGTTACAAGTTGAAAAACAAAAATACACAAGCTGAATTGGTGTTTTTCTACATTAAAACGAAGAACGATATTGTACCATTAGAGTTAGAAGATGGAGGCGATTTTTTTAGAAATGCGGGAATTAGTGAAAGAAAAGGTGTGGAGTTATCCATTACTAACAAATTTACTGAGCAGTTTAAAATAAATGCGAGTTATACCTATTCAGATTTTAGATACGAAGATTACACCACAAGTAATGGTGTTTTTGATGGGAAAGCATTACCAGCAATTCCGAAGCATCGTGTGTCTTTAAACTCAACATACAATACTAATAAAGGATTGTTTATTCAGTTGCAAGGAAGTCATGTAGGTTCGTTATATGTTAACGATAGTAATTCGGTTAAGGATGATGCATACACTGTTTTAAATTTAAGGTTAAAACAATCGATTAAATTCGAGAAGTTTGCCTTAGTACCGTTTATAGGCGTCAACAATATTTTAGACCAAACTTATAACGACAATATTAGAATTAATGCTTTTGGAGGCCGTTATTTTGAACCAGCTGCAGGATCTAATGTTTATGGTGGTGTACGTTTATTGCTATAAGTTGAAATTTTAATCGTTTAATACATACTTTTGAATTTATGTCCTTTAAGAAACTACATCCCATATTAAAAGAATCGCTAGAAAATGCTGGTTTTGAAGATTCAAATCCATTTCAGAAAAAAGTGCTTCCTACACTTAAAGGTGGAGCAGATGCCTATGTTATTGCATCTAAAGGAAGTGGAAAAACTACTGCTCTTATAATTGCGACAATTCATAAGTTAAAAGCAAAAGCATTCGAAGATTCGCCAAGAGCAATTATTGTTGTTAAGGATAAAAAAAATGCTTTAGCTTTAAAAGAAGAATTCGAGCGTTTTATCAAAAACACTGATTTAAGAGTCTATGCGCTTTATGATGAGTATGACATTGAAAAACAAAAAGAAGAAGTGTATTACGGACAAGACATTGTCATTGCTACACCATCAAGATTAAGTAAACTTTACTTTTTAAACGGTATTCATTTGGGTGAAATACAGTTATTCGCCATTGAAGATGCTGATTATTTAGGCAGAAATAATGCTTATAATCATATTTTACGTTTATCTGAAAGTCTTAGTAAATGTCAGTTTGTAATCATTGCAGACGAGCTGAATTCTAAAATAAAGAATTATCAAAATGCATTTATGAGTAATGCACAGCTTATTAAGCAGAAATAAATGCTTACAAAGTCATCATCCAATGACGTTGTAATTTTTTAAATTTTTTGAGCTCACCTCTAAGAATAGGTAAGTAATCTCTTCCATTACTATTAGAACGCTCAAGTCTTCTACAATTACTATATAATCTTGTTGTTAGGCGATCTAAACTTTCTAAATGTTGATGCTTTTTATCTGAATAACGCTCAAGTTCGGCGTTAATAATCTCTGGAGCAAGATTAGTAGACTGCTGAACAATATCACCAGAAAAATAAATATCATTATCCTCTGTCCCGTCTTCATTTAAATAAGATAAATCAGGATTTAAATACGTCGAGATACTTCGAGACAGCATAATAATATCCATTGCCTTTTTGTAAACAGGCAATTCAGATAAATGCGATGGTAGATTGTAATTCATTTTTCAATAGCAATAAACACGAAATTACGCACTAGAAATGATAATTGACTTTAAATATTAAAGTAATTTAATATATTTGCTTTAATATTTATATTATTATTCCTTAATTTCTTTAAATGAGTATAGATAGCCTAAATTGGAAGATTTTAAAGTGTCTTCAAGAGAATTCTCGCATGTCTAATGTAGAGATTGGAAAACGAGTTGGAATAAGCTCACCAGCTGTAAGTGAGCGTATTAAGAAGATGGAAGATGCAGAAATAATTCAGGGATATACCACTTTTGTATCACCTTTTAAAGCAGGTTATCAATTGAAGGCTTTAATTACATTGCGCGCATTTATGGGCATGCTAAAACCGTTTTTAGAAAAAGTGAAAACTTACGATGAAGTCGTTAATTGTTATCGCATTACTGGAAATGAAAACATAGTAATGGAAGTGGTACTCAAAAATCAGAAACATCTCGAAGCATTTATTGACCAATTAATTAGCTATGGTGAAACCAAGACACAAATTGTGTTGTCTCAAGTGGTAAAACACAGTGAAATTAAGCCATTGATTGATAAACATTAGTTTTTTACACCAGGTTGATTTAAGTTCCAGTTAGTTTTAGCCTTTTCCGCATCTACCATAGCTTTAACTTCAGATAATAATTGTTTTGCATCATAAATAATACCGTCTTTAATAGTGTATTTAACACCACCAACACGAACTACTTTATTATCATCAGTAAGCTTAATGGCTCCAGTGCCATACAATGCTTTTAAGTTTTTTAATGGGTTTTCTTCTACAATAACAAAGTCAGCAAGTTTACCAATTTGAATACTTCCAATTTTATCATCCCAACCCAAAGCTTCAGCTCCATTGAGTGTCGCTGCTCTGATCACTTCTAAAGGATGAAAACCAGCTTCGCGAAGTAGCTCTAATTCCCGAACATATGCAAAACCATAGAGTTGATAAATAAACCCAGAATCTGAACCTGCAGTAACACGACCACCTCTATTTTTATATTCATTTATAAAAGTCATCCATAGTTGGTAGTTCTTTTTCCATTCTATTTCTTGTTCAGTTCCCCAATAATGCCAATAACTACCATGACTTATTTTACTAGGTTCATAGAATTTCCAGAGCGATGGTAACGTATAATCTTCATGCCATTCTGCCCGTCTTGCACGATGCAAATCACGACTCGCCTCATAAATATTAAATGTAGGATCTAAAGTAAAATCTAAATCTAATAATTCATTCATTACCTTATTCCAATGTTCTGAGTGTGGCTTGGCAGCTTGTTGCCATAGTTTACCAGCTTCTTCAAAGCGATGTTGTTCATTTTGGTAATTATAATCTAAAGGGTAATTCTGTATGGTTCTATCTTCAAACAAGGCCTCAGGTAATCCATACCAATGTTCCATAGAAGTTAAACCTGCTCTGGCAGAATGCAAAACATTCCAACGCGCTACACTAAGTTGCGCATGATGGCATGCTGAACCAAGACCTAATTTTTTATTTTCATCAAGAGCAGCTTCCATAATTTCGGGTTCAGCACCGAAAAATTTAATGCCGTCGGCACCGAGTTTGGCGTTTGCTCTTACCCATTCGCGGGCAGCTTCAGGAGTCGAAATAGGTGCATCATTTAATGGGTTAAAGTTTTTAGTAGTTTGCCCAAATCCTGTATAGGCAAAAATGCGAGGGGCGACAATTTCGTTTTTCTCACTTTTCTTTTTTAAATCTAGCGTCCAATCAATACTTCTTCCACTAGGTTCTCTAATGGTTGTGATGCCATGTGCCATCCATAGTTTAAAGACATAATCCCAATCAGCCCCTTGAGCTACACCACCAATATGTCCATGCATATCTATAAAACCAGGTAATATGTACATGCCATTTGCATCTAATTCTTTACCACCCAATTTTAGCTTGGGTCTACGACTATCATTGATTTCTACACTAGGATATCCAACAACTTGTATTTTCGTAATGATATTGTTCTCAACCACGATATCAATAGGTCCTCTTGGTGGTGAACCATCACCATTGATTAAGGTAACTCCACGAATTATAAGCTGCGAAAACGGACCTTCACCTGAAGTTTCATTTTGAGAATTGGAATTAGATAGTGAAACTATTGAAAAAATAAAGCAGAGACTTAGAATTTTAAATGTCATGAATCGTATTTTGGATGGTTAGTTTCCTAAAAATACGCATTAAAATTTATTCAATAATTAAATGTGGAACATCTTCAAGTTTCCAGTCAATAACTAAGCCACCAGCTAAAGATTCAGCAATGGCTTTTCCGTATAGATATTCGCTTAAATAAAGAGCTGCTTCAAAAGATTTAGCTCCACCGGCTGAGGTAATGTATTTTCCATCATGTACAAAAAGGACATCTTTTCTGATATCAAGATTTGGAAACATGTCTCGCATCGCGTCTATATCACTTGGAAAAGTCGTAGAAACTACATTGTCTAAAAGTCCGGCTTTAGCCAAAACAAATGCTCCATCACAATGTGATGTGATAAACTGTGCTTCTTTATCTACGCCTCTAACAAAATCTAACATTACTTCATCCTCTAGATCTGTATCTAAATGATGTTCTGCACTTGGTACAACCAAAATGTCAATCTTTGGCAATGCATCTGTCATATAATTAAAATCTGGCAATAGTCGCATACCTTCAAAAGTTGTAATTGGATTATCTGTATTCGCCACTGTAAATACATTCATGGCTTTTATGTTATCTCTAAATATGGTGTGTTGAAAGATATCATAAGGCGCAGTCAATTCGGTGTTATAAACTCCATCCATAATAAGAAAGGCAACATTGTATCTATTGGGTTCTAACTCAGGAAATTGTTTAATAACAATGTCATCTCGAGCATAGTCGAGAGGCTTTGTTTCTTGAGAATCTTTGCAACTCAAAATTATTAATAGTGTAGAAAGTAATACTAATTTTTTCATTTTATTAATTCAGTTTCAATATGATTTGTAATGATCTTAGCATGAATTCTTGAATTTTCAATAAACCATTTATGAGTTTCCATGCCACCACAAATTACTCCAGCTAAATAAAGGCCTTCAACATTAGATTCCATCGTTTCAGGATTATAACTGGGTTTTTGTTTTTCATCATTCGAAAATGTGATTCCAGATTGTTTTAAAAATTCAAAATTTGGTCGGTAGCCTGTCAACGCAATAACATAGTCATTCGGAATAGTGATTTCACCTTTTGGGGTTTTTACAATTATCGTTTCAGGTTGAATCTCTTTTATTTCAGAATTAAAATAAGCTTTAATACTACCTTCTTCAATTCTATTTAAAATATCTGGTCGCACCCAATATTTTACGCGTTCTCCGATAGTATCACCTCTCACAATCATGGTAACATGTCCACCTTTTCTATAAATTTCTAAAGCGGCATCAACGGACGAATTACTAGCACCAACCACAGCGATATTTTGTAAGGTATATGGGTGCGCTTCTTTGTAGTAATGCGATACTGTAGGTAAGTCTTCTCCGGGTACATTCAACAATTTAGGAATGTCATAAAATCCTGTGGCAATAATTACCTTTTTAGAATTATAGGTTGCCGCATCGGTAATGACTTCAAAACCACCATTATTTTGCTGAATTGAATTTACCTTTTCATATAACTTAATATTTAAATCATTAGAAGTCGTTACTCTTCTGTAATATTCTAAAGCCTCATTTCTATTGGGTTTAGGATTGTTACTAATAAAAGGGATATCATCAATTTCTAATTTCTCAGAAGTTGAGAAAAACGTCATATTCAAAGGATAATTGAATAAAGAATTGGTTAAAGAACCTTTTTCAATAACCGTATAATTCCAATCTCTTTTTTTGCATTCTAAAGCACAGGCTATTCCTATTGGACCTGCTCCAATTATTATAATGTCTGTATTAGAGGTATTCATTTTTTACTTTAATTAATTCGCCAAGGTGGATTCTTTCTGTTTTTTCCTGCATGGTAAATGATAATCTCATGTCCATCAGGATCGCTTAAATGTATATCAGTCCACAGCCAAGGTTGCTCAGTAATTTCGGTATTAAAAGTAATACCTTTTTGTTTTAAGTCTGAAACCGTTTTAGAAAGATTTTCAACTTCAAAATATAAAGTGATTTTATTTCCTATCGGAAGTTCCTCTACCTTCGATATTGAAAATGTTGATTCTCCATCAGGACATTCTAATCGAACATATCTTGGTAAGGCATCAACAATTAAGTTTAAGCCTAGTGTTTGATAAAATGTTGTTGATTTTGTAACATTTAAAGACGATATAGTAACTTGATTTAGATTCATGATTTTTCTTTTTTTACTCTATGATATAACCAATATGATAATATAACTCCTAGTAACCCATAACCAGCTGTTACCAACCAATTGACTTGATATCCATATTTATAGATTATGCTTAAACCTATTTTTGGACTAAAGATATGGGCCAATGAAAATGACATTGAATACAGAGCCATGTAGCTTCCTTCTAAACCTTCTTTAGCTCTGCTAAGGGCAAATCTGTTAGTGTAAGGAAATCCCAGCATCTCACTTAATGTCATTAGTACCATGCTTAAGATTAAAATACCCGTCCAAAAGTTTTGATACAAAACCAAAAAGCTTATTGAGAGTAAAATACAAGACATCATTATATATTTAGTAACAGGAATTATTTGCTTCTCCAAAAAATTTAGAAAAGGCATTTCAAAAACTACAATTATGGCTACATTAAGAAATAGAACGAGTCCTATTTTAAACTCATTTAGATGGAATACTTCATCGTAGTACAAAGGAATTGTAGTAAATAGCTGGAAAAATGCCATTCCGAAAAGAAAACAAATAAAAGAGTGAATCCAGAACGAAGTGTCCTTGTATACAACGTTTTTATCTAAGTTTTTATACTCATTTCGGATCTCTGCAGGTTTTACTTTGGGATCTTTTACCAGATAGCTAAATAGAATTATAGCAATTATGCATGTTAAACCATCAATCCAGAATAATAAGTTATAACCTTTAATAACGATAATTAATCCAGCAAGTGTTGGACCGATTCCCATACCTGCATTAATTGCTAGTCTAATTAAGCCAACAGATCTTGTTTGGTTTTCTGGTTTACTGTAGCCTTTTATAGCTACAAAAATTGCTGGTCTAAAAGTGTCTGCAATAGACATAGTAACTAAAATGCCTATACAAAATCCCCAAAATGAGTCAATGTACTGTAAAGCAATAAAGCACAAGCCTGTTAAGAAAAGACTAGCCACCATTACTTTATAAAAACCTAAGATATCTGTTAGTTTGCCTCCTAACCATGACCCAATAACTGAGCCAATGCCAAAGAAGGCAAAAATAGTACCGATATCAACTTCTGAAAGACCCATATCTTTTTTAAGATATAAGGATAGAAAAGGTATAACCATAGTGCCAGCTCTATTCACTAAGCTTATAAAGGAGAGATACCAAATTTCTTTCGATAGGTCTTTAAATGACTCTATGTAATTTGTGTATAGTTTTTTCATTACGCATTGGTTTTAAGGATTAGATCCTGATTTTCATCAGGATTAGTTCAGTTATCATAATTCAATGCGTAAACTTTTGAATTAAGAACTTCACTAAAAATAAAAAGTCCGACGTTAACGTCGGACTTTTAAATATTGTTTAATAGTATATGTGTATAGCTACAATAGATAATGCGTCCGAATGTTTTCCGAAGAAATAACACAGGTTTGCTTTGTATATCTAATTGTTTGTAACATTATTTTATCTAATAATTGATTCAAAGCTACAATAAAAAATCTTAAGTCGTATTTTTGAAACCTCAAATAATTTGAAATGAAGAATTTGGTATTACTTATTTTATTGGTCTTTTCGGTGAGTTGTGCTCAAGAAAAAAAGACGATTGTTGGCGAAACCGAATGGCAAAAAGAACAGAATGCAGATTTTAAGGATGCCACAAAGTCACCCTTAAAAGATAAGGATAGAAAGACATTTACAGGCCTAGATTTTTTTAAGTTTGATTCGACCTATGTTGTAAATGCCACTTTAAAGCGTACTCCGGATTCAGAGTGGTTTAATATGAAAACCACAACTGACAGACTCACAAAAGAACGTGTTTTCGGAATATTGAGTTTCGAATTAAAAGGACAATCTTTTAAGCTAAATGTTTACCAAGGAAAAGATTTAATGACTACTGAGGGCTACGAAGATTATTTATTTCTTCCTTTTTTAGATGATACTAATGGTTCGACTTCTTATGGAGGTGGCCGTTATATAGGTCTACGTATTCCAGATGGTGATACAATTGTTATAGATTTTAATACCGCTTATAATCCGTTTTGTGCGTACAACGAAAAGTACTCATGTCCGATTGTACCTAGAGAAAATTATTTACCAACAGAAATTGAAGCTGGTGTCAAAGCATTCAAAAAACACTAAGCTTTAAATAAATATAGTCCTAAGAATACCGCCAAA